>DATMEP010000040.1:0-29944 GCA_035556755.1 Solirubrobacterales bacterium | reverse complement strand
CCGGCCTTGGTCTTGCCGATCAGCGGGTGGATGAAGAGCCCGTCGCAGGTCTCCAGCGCCGCCTTGGTCAGGTACTCGTGGGCGCGGTGGATCGGGTTGCGGGTCTGGAAGGCGACGATCTTCTTCCAGCCGCGCGCCTCGAAGTCGGCCTTGTGCTCGGCCGGCGTCTTGTAGCGCCGCATGAAGGCGTCCTCGTGATCGGGAAGCGCGTCGACCTCGACCGGGCCGGCGATGCAGCGGTTGCCCTCCTCGTAGATCGCGGCGACCCCGGGGTGGGCCTCGTCGGCGGTGCCGTAGACCTGCTCGGCCTCGCGCTTGGCGTCGCGCTCCCAGATCTCCTCGACCCTGATCCGGCCCAGCGCCTTGCCTTCGTCGCTGCGCAGCTCGACCGTGTCGCCGACCTCGCACTCGTTGTCGGTCGCCAGGGTGATCGGGATCGGCCAGTAATCGCCGGCCGCGGTCCGCATCTCGGAGCAGACGCGCTCCCAGTCGGCGGAGCCCTGGAAGCCGGTCAGCGGCGCGAAGCCGCCGTTGCCGATCATCTCGAAGTCGGCGGTGTGGCGCTCGGAAAGGGTCAGGGACAGCTCAGTCGCAGTGTCGCTCATCGAAAAGTCTCACCAATCGGTAGGGGGGAACTGGGTTCTTACTGAAGGGGTGCCGCGGGGGCGCTAGTTGATCCCGCACTCCGTCTTGGCGAGGCCGACCCAACGGCCGTCGCGCGGCGAGCCGCCCGTGGCGACCGGCTTGGTGCAGTGGGTGCAGCCGATCGACGGGTAGCCGTGATCGTGGAGTGGGTTGTACGGGAGTTTGTGCTCACGGATGTAGTTCCAGACGTCGCGCTCGGTCCAGTCGGCGAGGGGGTTCAGCTTCCAGAGGTCGAACCGTTTGTCCCAGGCGAACTTCAGGGTGTTGGCGCGACTGGCGGAGTCCTCGCGACGGACGCCGGCGAGCCAGCAGTCTACGGAAGACAGGGCGCGCCGCATCGGCTCTACCTTGCGCAGGCCGCAGCAGGCGTCGGGGTCGCGGTTCCAGAGCTCGTCGCCGTGTTTGGCCGCCTGCTCCTCGAGGGTCAGGTTGTGGAAGCGGTCGAACTCGATCCCGAGGCTCTCGGCGAGCCGGTCGCGGGTCTCGTAGGTCTCCGGGAAGAGCACGTCGGTGTCGAGGTAGAAGAAGCGCGCGTCCGGGTTCACCTGGGTGGCCAGGTGCGCGGTCACCGAGCTGGTTTTCTGGAACGAGCAGGCGATGTAGTGGTTCTCGCCGAAGGTCTCGAACATCCACTCGATCGCCCCGGAGGCGGTGCGGTCCTCGAGCTCGGCGGCAACTGCCTCGGCGTCGATCTCCGGTGCGGTGGCGACTGGGTTCATATCGCGCACTCTCCCTCGCCCCTCTCGACCTTGTAGGGGCTGGAGCGGTTCCAGTCGATGAACTGCTGCATCGTCTCGAGGCTGAACTCTGCCGGCAGGGTCAACTCCTTGACCTCGGCTTCGAAGCGCTCGGCTCCGACCCGCTCGGCGAAGGCGTTGAACTCCTCGCCGTCGTTGCGCTCGGCCTCGTAGAGGCGCAGCCAGCGCTCGACCGCCTCGGGGACGCGCTTGGCCGGCAGCCGCGATTTGAGCCGCGTGCCGAAGATCACCTCGCCGCCCTCGTAGTTGCCGCCGATGTGCGGGATGTAGGCGGGCATCTGGCGTCCGCCCACTTTCAGCGAGGCGCCGTAGAAGCCGATGTTGGCGATGTGGTGCTGGCTGCACCCGTTGGGGCAGCCACTCATCTTGATGTGGACCCTGCGGGTCAGCGCGTCGTCGATTTCCATCTCCTCGACCCGCTGCTTGATCGCCCGATTGAGGCCCATCGAGCTGGTGATGCCGAGTTTGCAGCTGTCGGTGCCGGGGCAGCTGACCACGTCGGTGATCTCGTCGGCGCCGGCCTCGGCGAGGCCAAGCTCGCCCAGCCGCTGCCAGACGTCATAGAGCGCCTCGTCGCGGACCCAGCGCAGGACCAGGTTCTGCTGCACGGTGCTGCGCGCGTAGCCACCGGTGAACTCGCGCATGATCGCGGCGAGTCCGCGGAACTGCTCTGGGGTGAGGTCGCCGCGCTCGATCTTCACCTCGACCGAGACGAAGCCCTCCTGGCGCTGGGGCTGCACGTTGCCCCCGAGGAAGCGGTCGAACTCGGAACGGTCGCCGTTGGGCGAGGCGGGGGTGGCGGGCCGCTCGGGCGCCTGCTCTTCCTCCTCGTCGTCGAAGCGCAGCCGCTCGACCAGCTCGGCGCTGAAGTCGCGCTCCTCGACCCAATCGCCCTGCAGCTCCTCCTCGACCTGCTCGCGGAAGGCGTCGATGCCGATCTTGTCGATCAGGACCTTGATCCGGGCGCGGGCGCGGTTGACGCGCAGCCACTCCTGGCGATCGAAGATCCGCAGCGCGGCCTCGGAGACCTTGAGGTAGTCGCCGTTGTCGGCCTCGACGAACTCGTAGAGGGTCGGCGCGACGCGGGCCATGATCGAGGTGCCGCCGCCGACCCGGACCTCGAAGCCCTTGACCCCGTCGCGTTCGCGGCTGAGGAAGGCGATGTCGTGGATGCCCGTGATCGCCCGGTCCTCGTCGGAGCCGGTGAAGGCGGTCTTGATCTTGCGCGGCATCAGCTGCGTCGTCGGGTGACGGACGAAGTAGCGGACGTAGGCGCCGGCGTAGGGCGTCGGGTCGAAGATCTCGTCGGCGGCGACGCCGGCCCAGGGGTCGCCGGTGACGTTGCGGACCGTGTTGCCGCAACCCTCGCGCGAGGAGAGGTCGACCTCGGCGATTTCGCGCAGCAGGGACTCCATGTCGCGCAACGGCACGTGGTGGATCTGGATGTTCTGGCGGGTCGTGATGTGGCCCTTGTTCAGCGGCGCCCACTTCTCGACCACGTCGGCGAAGGTCTCCATCTGCTCCGGGGTGACGCCGCCGAAGGGAAGCTTGACGCGGACCATCTGCACGTCGGGCTGGCGCTGCCCGTAGACGCCCTGCTTGAGGCGGAAGCCGATGAACTGCTCTTCGGCGAGCGCGCCGGAGAGGAACTGCTCGGCTTCGTTGTCGAAGTCGTCGAACTCCCGCTCGATGATCGGGATGACGTGTCCCGGGACGTTCTCGTAGGTCTCGGGGTTCTCGAGCGTGCCGGTCCGGCCCTTGCCGTGCTGCTTCTTGCCCTGGTCTACGGCTACCTCCATAGCCAGGAAAATAGCAAAACCTGACCGGGATTAGGGTATTTGGCTCAAATCTGCGTGAGGATCACGCCTATGAGGGCGACGACTATCCCGCCGCCGACCTGCAGCAGAGTGCGATTGAGAGCGTCGAAACGCCCGTTCAGCGCCCGCAGCTCAGCTTCGACCTGGTCAAAGCGCTTGTCGACTGCGTCGAAGCGGCGGTCGACCGCGTCGAAGCGCATGTCGACTGCATCGAAGCGTTGGTCGGTGTGCTTCGCGAAATCGTCCAGGCGTGCGTCGGTCCAGCTCTCTCTCATCAGATGCATTGTTGCACCCTAAAAGTTGCGGCCGCACGCGGGCACGCTGAATGCAAATTCTCTGAAACGCGATCGGGTCTAATCAGCGGAGCCGGCAACGCGTTTTGCCTCCGCGGTGCCCAGGTACGGGGTGAGGACGAACTGGATTGCGTCGGAGGCGAGGGTCGGCAGCTCCGCATGGCGGCCGAGATCGAGGCGCTGGGCGATCAGCATCGCCACCCCACCGGCGAGCATCTTCTCGGTGGTCGCGGGCAGCCGATCGCCCTCGGGTCGCAGTGCCCGGCCGGGAAGAAACGCCTTGGCAAAGTGGTCGATCATCCGGTCGTAGCGGGCGAAGCCCGCCCGGCCCATCGCCAGGGCTCCGTTAGTGAGGACCTGCGCGGCGGCGGGCTCGGCGGCGGCAAAGGCGAGTGCCGCTCGTATCCCCGCCGCAACCTGCGCCGTCCACTCGGTCTCCCTGGCGCAGGCGGTTTCGATCCGGATCTGCGCGCGAGCGAGCGCCGACTCGAAGGCGTCTGCGAAATCCTCTGCCTGCTGGGGGCTGTCGTCCATTGCGCCTCGGGCGGAGGCGCAATGATAAACGTCGTTGTCTACCCCTGCTCGCAGAGGTCCCTACGGCTACCCTTTCTTGCGAGCCTCGAGGATCGCGGCGGCTTCGCCGGACTCGGCTACGTAGCCGCCCTCTGGCTCCAGCGGCAGGCCGGCCTCGGACCAGCCGACTACGCCCTCGCTCAGCTTCGCCGCGTCAAAGCCCGCTGCGGCGAGGGCGTCGGCCGCCATCGTCGAGCGGGTGCCGCCGCGGCAGTAGAGGACGACCGGACGGTCCCGGTCGAGCTCGTCGGTCCGCTCGGCCAGCTCCGCCAGAGGCAGGTGGGCGGCGCCGGCGATCCGGCCGACCTCCCACTCGTGATCGGCGCGCACGTCGACCAGCTGCGCGCCCTCCTCGACCAGCTTCTGGGCCTCCTCGCGGGAGACCTCACGCATCTCGTCAGTCATCGGCGGAACCCTAGCAACCGTCTCATATGCGACCGATCGATCCCATTCACGCGTATGCGCATGTACGCGCGCCAAATGCGACCGATCGATCGCATTCAGCAGGATTCCGTCCAATGACAGAGAAATGCGATCGATCGATCCCATCCAGCTATCCTGAATCCATGGAAATGACCACCTCTCCCGCTGAGCTGGGTGCCGCGATCCGCGAGCGCCGTCGCCGGTTGGGCGTTACCCAGGACGAGCTCGCCTCCTCGATCGGCGTCAACCGCAGGGTCGTCGGCCAGCTGGAGAAAGGCAAGGAGACCGTCCACGTTGGCATCGTCCTGCGGGCAGCCCGCGCCGTCGGGCTGAACGTCGGGGTCGAGTCCCGTGGCTAACCGGGTCCTCAACGTCTTCCTCCACGACCGCCTCGCCGGCGTCCTCCTGCGCAAGGACAACGGCAACCTGCAGTTCCGCTACGACGACGACTACGTCGAGGCCGAGGGACAGCCGCTCTCGTGGAACATGCCGCTGCGGAGCGAGGCGTTTCCCCACCGCGACTGCCTTGCCTTCTTCGGCAACCTGCTGCCGGAGGAGGACGTCCGGGCCCAGCTTGCCCTCGCCACCGGCATCTCGGCCTCCAACGACTACCGGCTGCTGGAGCGGTTCGGTGGCGACGTCGCCGGCGCGGTGACCCTCCTGCCGCCGGCGGAGGCATTGGCAGGGCCCGGGTCGGACAGGGTCGAGGTTCTCCCCCCGGAGCGACTCGACCAGCTCCTGACCGGCCTGCCGCAACGGCCCCTCGCCGCCGACGAGGCAGGTGAGGTGCGGCTCTCGCTCGCCGGCGCTCAGAGCAAGCTGCCGGTGGTCGAGGTCGAGAGCGGTTTCGCGCTCCCACACGGCTCCGGCCGGCCGACCACCCACATCCTCAAGCCCGAGCCGGAGCGGTTCCCCGGCCTGGTGGCGAACGAGTTCTTCTGCATGAGGCTGGCCGCCGCCGCGGGGCTGCAGGTCGCCGAGGTCGACCGGGCCGAGACCGTCTCCGGCCTCCCCTACCTGATCGTCACGCGCTATGACCGCGACCTCACCCAGGAGCCGGTGCGCCGTCTGCACCAGGAGGACCTCTGCCAGGCGCTGGGCCGGCCCTCCTTCGAGAAGTACCAGCAGGAAGGCGGCCCCGGCGTGGTTGACGCGATGGCCCTGATCGACGCTGCGTCGGCGGCCCCCGCGCGCGATCGGCCCCAGCTCTGGCTTGCGCTCGTCTTCAACTTCCTGATCGGCAACTGCGACGCCCACGGCAAGAACTTCTCGCTGCTGTACGACTCGCGCGCACCGAGCCTCGCCCCGCTCTACGACCTCGTCTGCACCGCCGCGTACGGCGAGCTCACGAGCCAACTGGCGATGTCGATCGACGGGGCGAAGCTGCTGAGGGACGTCGACCCAAGCGTTTGGCGGCAACTCGCCGGCGAAATCGGCTTTGCCCCGCGTTTCCTCGACCAGCGCGTGGCGCCGTTTGTCGACCGCGTGCGCGATGCGCTCGCGGAGTTGGTCTCGGCGCCGCAGCACGCCGACCCAATCGTCTCGGAGATCGCCGTCGGGATCGCCGAACGCGCGGAGCCGCTGGGACCGGACTGACGGTCAGTCGACCTCGGTGCCCTCGACCAGGAAGGCGACCCGCACGTGGGCCCGGTACTCGTCGAGGTTCTCGCCCCGGATCCCGGTCGAGACGATGTCGACCGCGCGCACGTTGCGCAGAGTCCCCTGCGCCTGGGCGAGCGCCTGTTTCGCCGCGTCGTCGGTGGACGTCTTCGAACTGCCGACCAGCTCGATGATCTTCACGACAGCCATTTAGCTCCTCCTTCGCCTTCCAGATCCTCGATCGTCGCCTTCTTGCCGACCCCCTCGATCAGGGCGGCGCGCTGCCAGGGGCCGACCCTACCCCCAGCCTCTTCGCCTACGGGAGCCGTCTCCGCATCGAAACGAGCGGTGGCCGCGGCGATCGCGGCGGCCTCGGCCTCACTCGGGTTGCTAGGCATGGCTAAACCCTATCCGGCGCAGGCACGCTCCTAGCCGATGCCGTAGAGGCCGGGCTGATCCATCTCGAGGGTGCCGCTCACCTCCATGTCCACTTCCACTCCCCCCAGGTCCATGAACTGGGCCTGGCCCTCGCCGGAGATCTCCATCGTGGAAATCGATTCCGGTTCTGCGGGCGTCAAGGTGAGGCTTTCGGGGTCGAAGTAGGTTTGCGAGAGGATGCATTCTTCGTTCTCGGAGGAGACGGAGAACGGCGGCCCGGGGAGCACTTCGATCGCGTCGGCTTTGGCCTCGATCTCCCAGGGCAGGAGCATCGCCTCGGCCTCGTAGGGATCGCAGGCGGCCGAGAGTTCCTCCAGCAGGCCGCTGGTCCCCACGCAGGACTCGACTTCGAGCTGATCGATGCTGCCGCTGTCGCCGGGCTCGAGCGTGAGATCGGCATCGATCTCGCAGGCGAGGGCTCCGAACTCGGTGCCTTCATATTCGTCCACGGCGAACTCGATCGTGCCGGCGAAGCCGGTCTGGGCGGGTTCGCCGACGACCGGGTCCTGAATCCAGTGCGGTTCGGCGGTGGTGAAGGCCCGGTCTTCGCCGTAGGTCGTGCCGTCGGCGTTGGTCGCCTTGACCCGGTAGTGATAGGCCGTGCCGGGTTCGAGGCCTTCGAGCGTCTCTTGGACCGATACGTCCGCGGTGCCCGAGCCGATCCCTTTGGCCGCGGCCGGGGCTTTGCCACCGTAGGCTTTGGTCTGGCCATATTCGAACTGGTAGGTGGTGGTGAGGCCTTCCGGGTTGACCGTGGCGTTGAGGGTGGCGTTTTGCTCCGATACATCCGTCGCCGACTCGGTACTCGCACTGGGCGCCGGTGCGTAGCGCTCGGCCAGTATCCGGTATGCCAGTTCCTCCTCGCTCGCGAACGAACCGGTCGTCACGCAGCCGGTGGTCGTCACGCAGGACACGGCTTCGAATTCGGTCACCAAAGAATCGGCCCTGTTCGCCGCGGGCTGCCGTCGCCAGGTTTCGCCTTCGAGCCGCCAGATGTCGGGAGTGGCGAATTCGTGAGGAAATTCACCACCTACCCCGATGCTCCCAATCGCCATGCACGCCGTCTGGGACACGCAAGATACGGCCGTCAGGATATCGTGGTTAGCTCCCTCCGGCTGGGACAGCACGTCCACCGACCACTCCCCCCCGTCCCAGTGACCGACGGCGGCCGAGGGTGTGGTTCCTCCTGCATTCCCGACCGCGATGCAGGACTCGAGCGAACTGCACTGGATGTCGCTCAGGAAGACGGTGGAATGACCAGACGGAACCGGGGCGAGAGCTTGGAAGGACCACTCTTTGCCATCCCAGCTGGCGCTGCCGGCGCCTCCGCCCGAGTCGCGGCCCGTGGCGACACATTCATCGCTGGTAGCGCAGGAGACACTCTTCAGCCAGTCAAGCGGCAGTTTGGCCGCGCTTGACTGGATCGACCAGGCTGCCCCGTTCCAGGACCAGGCCACCGACTGCGTGTCAAGTTCGTCGGTGATATAGCCAACCGCCAGGCAGAAGCTCGTCGTCGGACACGACAAGTCGTACATGAATCCCCAGTCTGCGCCTGCCGGCAGCGGTACCGAGGACGCATGCCATTCTTCACCATCCCAACGCTGGGCCATCAGTCTGTATTGACCAGGCCCATCTTCGTACTCGCCGGTGGCCATGCACATCGTCGCGCTGGCGCACGAAACGCGGGCCAGTGTGCTGTAGGCATCCCCGTTGGGGTCGGGCACCTCAAGCTGCGTCCAATCCGATCCATCCCACAGCTGGGCCGTTGGATGGTCGGCTCCGGCGAGTGGGGATTTCAACCCCCAGTAGCCACCCACCGCCAGGCAATCGCTCTGCGATGTGCAAGAGACATCGGCAAGGACCGCGTTCGCTGGCTCTTCGCCGATCGTCGGGTTGGGCGAGCTCTGCGCAACCCACTTCGACGGCTTGGTGGTAAAGGTGCGATCCTCGCCGTAGACGCGACCGGTCGCGCTTTCGGCGATGACCCGGTAGTGGTACGTCGTGGAGCCGCTCAGGCCGCCAACCGTCTTGCTCAGCTGCACCGGTTCGGTTCCCGAGCCGATCGACTTCGCCGTCATCAACGGCTTCGATCTGCCGTAGGACGCCGTCAAGCCGTATTCGAAGCGGTAGGTCGTCGGCAGTCCCGGCGGGTCGACCGTGGCGGCAAGCGTGGCCCAGTTGGAGGCGATCTCGCTGGCGCCGCCGGTATCGGCACTCAACGGCGCCGTGACGAAGACCCGGTCGGCCCCATGGAAGGTGCCTTTGGCGTTGGTCGCCACGAGCCGGTAGTGGTAGAGGGTGTCGCTCGATAGACCGGTGACCGGGGTTTCTACAGCGACGTACGAGGCGCCCGACCCGGCGCTTTTGCCGGCGAGGGGGACACTGGTGCCGTGCGCGATTCCCCCAACCTCGTAGGGGGTGGTGTCGTATTCGAAGTGGTACTGGGTCGCCGCCCCACCGGGGCTGACCTTCCCCTGCAGGAGAGCCTGGTTTGCCGATTGCACGTTTGCCGTCCCGGTCACGGCGACCTGATCGACGGTGTGGAAGACAGCTTCGTCGGCGAGGTCGAGCAGCGGCTCCTTCGCTCCGTCACCCGAAGTGTCCGTCCAAGCCAGGTTGCCCTCTTCCTCGATCGCCAGCCCGATCGCTGCGACGTCTTCCGCGCTCGTCGGGTTGTCCTCGCTGGCGAGGATCGCCGCCGCGCCCGCCACATGGGGAGCCGCCATCGAGGTGCCGCTCATCGTCGCGTACTCGGCGCTCGTCGAAGGGGAGAGAAGCGAGCCCCCGGTCGGAACCGTAGAGAGGATGCAGACACCAGGTGCGACCACGTCGACGAAGCTGCCGAAGTTGCTGAACGAGGCCAGGCTGTCGTCGGCGCCGAGCTCGTCGCAGGTGGACTCGGCCTCGCCACCGGCCTCGCCGTCATAGTCCGCCAGGGCGGAGACCGTGATCGCCTCGGCCACGTTCGCCGGACTGGCCGATTTCGCGTCTTCGCCCGCGTTGCCGGCTGCGGCAACCTGCACGATGCCGGCGGAGACCGCAGCTTTGAGTGCCGTCGCCAGGGCGGGGTTGTCGCCCGGGGCCCCCAAGCTCATGTTCGCCACCTCGATCTGGCCAGCTCGCGCAGTGACCCAATCGAGCCCGGCGATGGCCCAGGAGACGTAGCCCCAGCCTTCGTCGTTCAGCACCTTGACCGCCCAGAGCCGCGCGCCCGGCGCAACGCCCACCACCCCCTCGTCGTTGTCGAGCGCTCCAATCGTGCCGGCAACGTGGGTGCCGTGCCCGAAGCGGTCGGTGCCGACCCCGTCAATGCATTTCTGGGTCGTCGCGTTCCAGTTTTCGGGGACGCAATCGGCGCGGGCGACGACGTTGAGATCGGGGTGCTCGAAGTCGATGCCCGTGTCGAGCACCGCAACGTCGGCATCGACCCGAAGATCGTCGGCGGCGTCTATCTGCAGGTTTTCGTTGCTAGCGGCAGCGCTGCGGACGATCCCGCTCGGAACCGTCTGCGAGGTGGCCTCCACCTTGCGATCCCGAGTCACGTACCTGACCCGGGGGTCGCGCCGGAGCGCCTTGGCGTCCTCCTTGGAGAACTTCGCCGAGTACCCCTTCAGCGCGTGGCGATAGACCAGGCCAAGCTCCCCGTCACGTTGCTCGATTTGGGCCTCAGCCAGGGATCCCGGATGCCTGATGGAGTCCTCGAGCACGACGATGTAGGCGGCTTCGCTGGAAGGAGAGACCGGTTCGCGGGAAATCACGCCGGCGGGCGTCGGCACCTGTCCCTGCATTGCTGGAAAGCCAAGCGGCTCTTCACCCGTGGCGAGCGAGGACGACGGCCAGACGCAGGCCATCGCTACGAGCAGCCAAGCGACTCCCAACGATCTATTCCAAGGCAAGCGAGACCCGCGTGCAGACATTACCCCTCTCCTTCCAATAACTGACACCCCCTACGCTTGCGCCGAGCCCTCTGAGCCGCAATTGACAATGCGTACAGTCGACTTGACGGTCATCAACCGGAGCGTTCTCTTTCAAATACGGATCGAGGGGACTCCCGTGGAGCCCCCTCGATCCAACAGGAACCGATGACTTCAGGTCTAGCCGATCCCGTAGACGCCGGGCTCGGACATTTCGAGGTAGCCGGCCACCTCGGCTTCCAGTTCAATGCCACCTAGATCATGGATCAGGGTGGCCCCATCACCCTCGACTTCGAACACCGAGATCGCCCCCAGATCGTAAGGCGTCAGGGTCAGGTTTTCGCCGTAGAGATCGATGTATTGGAAGAAGCATCCTTCGTCGTATTTGACGGAGATATAAGGAGTGCCCGCCTCTAGCTCGACCGAGCCCACTTTGGCCGTGAGCGCATAGGGCAGTGCTTCTGCCCCGCCGCCAATCATCTCGCAGGGTCCGAGGATTTCCGCGTAGAGGCCGCTGGTCCCTTTGCAGCTCTCAACGTCCATCTGGTCGATGCTGCCGGTATCGCCGGGGGTGAAGGAGACGTCAACCGCCACCTCACACGAGATCGTGCCGAATCCTTCTTCTGGGTTGGTGAACTGGATCACACCGACGGCCTCGGTTTCGGCAGCGGCCTCGAGGACGGCGCCCCCTTGAGTCCAGAACGGGTCAAAGCTCGCGAAGGGCGGAGCGACGAGTGCATAGAGGTCGGCGTCCTGCGGCGCGAGTTTCAGCTCGCCGAGCGAGAACGAGGTGAATGCTTCCGCGCCGTTGGGGTAATGCACTGCCACTGCGCCCTGCAGCGAGGCGATTTTCGAGATCATGCTGGGCGAGGTCAGCGCTGCTTCCCAGTCGCTCAGCGCCTCCGTCTCGAAGCTGCCGCCTTCATAGAAGCAGCCGTTGCCGCTCTGGTCGGCGAAGGTAACGCCCATCCTGACGTCGCCGACGACGATCCCTTTTTTGGTGGCACGCACCGGCCAATCGCCGAGAGCGCCTGCGCTCTGCACCTGACAGGAGTAGAGAATTCCGGTCCCGCTGCAGGTTTCAGGGTCGAGCTCGAGGCTGGCGACCCTGCCCTCACCCGCGGGAAGAAGCGCGAGGGTCCCAGTGGCGTCACAGGTGACCTTGCCCGATTCCCCCAGATTTAGCGCGGTCACCTGACCTTGGATCTCGACGTTCCGCGGTGAGATCGGTTGGCCCGTTTTCGCACTTCCCCATTGCGCGGTCGCTTCCGGCAGCGCCGAAGCGGTCGCCGCAGTGACGGCGAACAGGACCGTGCTGGCCAGAAGAGCGCAGAGCAGCAACGCGTACCGCGAAGGCTCGGTTGATCTCCTGTGTTTGGTGAACACACTTGCACTACTTGACATGTACCCCTCCCTAGAATTCGTGGGAAATTCTTTGTATGAGTACGCTCCCGCCGGGACCCACCCAGCGCAATTGACAATGCGTTCACTCGACTTGACGCTCATCAACCGAAGCGGCGGTGGATCCGGCGGTCATGTCCTGCAGCCGCAGGGCCATCTCCAGCTGCACCCCGCAGGTGGCCAGCGGCCGGCCGATCTTCTCCTCGACAGCTCGTAGGCGGACGCTCACCGTCTGCCTGCTCACCCCCAGCGCCGCTGCAGCCGAGGTGGCGTTTCGCCCGCAGGCGAAGTAGGCATGCAGGGTCTCGATCAGGGGCGCTCCGCGGTCCTGGGTGCGCCTCAGCGGTCCGAGATAGACCTCTCGCAGCGAGCCCTCCAGGACATCGTCGCGCAGGGCGGCGGCGAGCAGGGCGACGTCGAAGTAGCGCACCCGCGACTCGGGGCCACGCAGGGCCACCGCCATCGCCGCCTTGGCCTGGCGGTGGGTCAGCCGCCAGCCCTCGATGCCCCGCCCGGGCTCGCCGAGCGCGAAGCGGACGTCCTCGGGCAGGGCCCGCTCGGCGAGGCGCAGCACCGCTTCGGGCTCGGGCCGGGCCCTGCCGCCGAGCCAGGCCCATGCCGTCTCCTCCTCGCCCCGGACGAGCAGCAGGCTGCGATCGAGGGCCTTGGCCAGCGTGCGCAGCGACTCCAACGCGCCCGCGCCGCAGGCAAGCGCGCCCAGGTGCCAGTGCTCGAGCTGATACCCCAGCTGCTCGGGGTCGACGAGGTCGCCGGCCAGCAGCTTCCTCACCCACTCGCCGCGGCGGCGCTCGGCCGTCTGGAAGCGCGACTTGGCCTCCTCGGAGTAGGCGCAGGCGACCGCGGCTACGAGGCGCTCGAAGGCAACCGAGAGCGAGCGCAGCAGGGGCCGCAGCTCCAGCGCGGCGGGGCCGCCTCCCGCGCCGGCGTCCTCGAGCAGGAAGTCGCCGAGCAGCGTGTAGCCGGCCGAGTAGCGGCGGATGACGACGTCGAGGCTGATCTCGTTGCGAGCCGCGGCCCGCGCCTGGGCAAGCGCCGCCTCGGGCACCGCTACGGGCTCACCGGGGGGCCCTTGGAGGCAGGCGATCGCGAACTCGAGCCCGGCCGAGACCGCGCGGCGCAGGCCGAGCGCGTAGGCGGGATCCTCCACCAGGGCGGGATCTGAGACCGCGCGGACGCGAGCGAGAAGCGTCTGCTCGATCTCGCTGCGGCGCTCCCTGAGTCGCGCGGCGAGATCGGCCCGGGTCTGCTCAGGGATGCCGCTTATGCCCCCGCTTCGCCCGCTTGCGCTCCTTGGCGCAGCGGGAGTTACGAATCTGCGGCCGCAACAGGGCGCTCCTGCCGTTCTGGGCGCCGAGGCGCACCGTCGCCTTGTTGGCGCCCTCGCAGATGTCGCGGGAGTTGACGATCAGGCCCTTGTTTCCGCCGAAGAGCCGCAGGCGGAAGTAGGAGACCGGGGCGTCGGGGACCGACTGCACGGTGTTTCGCAGTGCGCCGCCGACGGAGTCGTTTCGGATCGCCAGCTCGATCCGGATCGGCTGGTGGGCGGGGCCGCGCAGGTCGGCGACGGCGTCGGGCAGCTCGTTGTCGGATGAACGCAGGTAGACGTTTCCTTCCAGCGGGTAGTCGACGAGCGGGCTGCGGGCGAGGGCGCGGCCGTAGATCGAGCCTTTCGGGCACTGATCGGCGGCGAACTGGACCCTGGTGCAGATCGTGCGGATGTGCTCCTGGGCGACGAAGGCCGAGCGTGGGAACCTCACCACGGTGGCGGCGATGTTGGCGTCGCCGGGCCGGGGCCGCACGATCGCCTGCACGCCCTGGTAGGCGCCGCGTTTGGTGGCGCCGAAGAGGCGCAGGTTGACCCGCGGCTTGAAGCCGAGGCTCTCGCAGCCGCCAACCTGGAAGCGGTTGGAGAGGCTCGCGCTGGCCCCGTCCATGCCCTTCACCTCAACGCCGATCTGCTTCGGTTCGCAGCTGGTCGGGTTGAGGATGAAGCCGGGCCGGTCGATCGCGACGCGGATGTCGCGGATGTCGAGCAGGATGCCGTGCAGGATGGTCGGGATCGGGTCCGAGGCAACGGTGATCTCGGCGCTCTTGGGATCGACGTAGACGGCGTTTCTGATCACCACGTTGCCGAGGTCGAGCGGTCCTGCCACCGCCGGGGTGACGACGGCGATCGAGAGCGGGGCGCCTTTGTAGGGGCCGGCCAGGTAGGCGCGGCCGGTCTGCACGTAGAAGGGGTCGGCTCCCGCTCCGGCCCCGGCGCTGGCGGTGCCGATCTGGGCAGCGGCCGGGCAGGAGGGAGAGTCGATCTGGGCCTGGCCGGTGCCCGGGGCGGCGGAGATCGCCGCCAGGGTGGCGTCAGAGCAGTAGGGCAGGCCGGCCAGGTAGGCGGTCAGGCCCTGCGGCGGGGCGAGAGTGAGGCCGCTGAAGCGCTGGGTGCCGTCCTCGCGGGTGAGCCGCAGGGAGAAGGGGCTGGTCTGCCCGGCGGTCGGGTTGGTGACCCCGGCGCTCAGCTTCGGCTCCAGCGCCCCCGTCGGGCACGGGCCGCCGTTCGGGCCCTGGGTCACCTCGAAGCTCGACTTCTGCAGCACCGAGGGCCCGCCGGTCCAGGGGAAGAGCTCGGCCTCGATCTCATAGCTGCCGCACTTCGGCGGCGTCAAGAGCGTCGCCCGCGGGCCGCCGGGGAAGTGCATCCGCACCGCCGAGAAGGGCGCTTCGGGGCTCTCGTCGACGGTGACGGTGAGCCGGCCAGTGGCCGGGTCGGGGTCGACCCGGCCCGGCACCTTGACGATGATCCCGTCTTTTTTTGACTCGAAGACGAGGTAGAGGCCGATCAGGGCACCGCCTACATCGCCCTGGCGGGCGATGTAGGCGGCGCCGGTGAGGGTTTCTCGCAGCAGCGGCGTGTCGATCTCGATCGTGCCGACCTTGGAGGAGTCCGGGCAGGAGATCGGCTCGTTGGTCTTCAGCTTGACCTGCTCGGCCGAGCAGGAGCCGAGGCCGTGGCCGGCCGTGGCGTTGACCGCCATCCCCTCGGGGAAGCGGACGACGGCTTTCTTCATGTTGGCCTGGGAGATCCCGTCGCGCGTCTCCAGGCCCTCGGTCGGCATTTGCAGCTCGACGTCGAGGCCGCTGGGGGAGTCGGCCTGGGCCGAGGTCGGCGCGAGGCTCATCGTCGGGTCGAACTCGACCGCCTCGCAACCGGTGATCGCCGGCGTGGAGAAGGAGTATTCGACCCATCGCTCCGGCTGCTCCCAGGTGTTGAAGCGGGTGCGCACGGTCGGCGGCGGGCCGTCGCAGCGGGTCGGGTTGGCGAACAGGGGCTTGGGGTTGGCGTCGGCGTCCTCGCGCTCCTTGCAGCCTTCGAATACCGCCCCGGTCGCCCTGGCGCCGAAGTTGCAGAGGAACACGTCGGCTTCCAGCACGTTTGCCTGCGGCGCGGGCGCCAGCTCCAGGCTCGGCGCGTAGCCGTCCTCGGGCCGCAGCTTGGCCGAGAGGGTGTAGAGGTTGCCGGCCGGGTCGGTGAAGGCGAACTGCGCCGGCGTGCCGAATTCGGGCTCGATCGCGTAGATCGGCACCGTGGCGCCGGTGGTGCTGAGGGTGATGTCGATCCCGCCCACCCTGCTGCCCGGCGGGCAGGTCGCGATCGACACTTCTTCGCTCGAGGGGCAGAGCTCGGGCACCGCCAGCGGGTTGCCGACGAAGCCCCGCGGCAGGTCGGTCACGTTCTGCTTCACCTGCTCGACCGGCCCGTCCTCCATGCTGTTGGTGGGGACGTTCGGAGACAGCACCCGTTTCTGCGCGAAGACGAAGTTCGCTTCCCCGTAGCAGGGGTGCCCGCCCGCCTGGGTGTAGTCGGTGCCGTCGCAGTCGAAGACGCCGGTTTCGAACACGGTCAGGCCGAAGGGAAGGGCCGGGTCGAAGGTGAAGACGTCTTCGTCGCTCGCCGGCGCCTCGGCGCCCCCGCCGAACGCGGTCGCCCTCGCCACCGCGAGGTCGGGGGCGTCGGCGCCGAGCGCCGCGGCGACGCTCAGCGACGGTAGGGAGCTCTGCGGTTTGACCAGCACCGAGACCGTGCAGATCGCCTTCGCGTTGTCACTCCCGGAGGGGGGCACTTTGTCGCAGTTCCAATTGCCCGTGGTCTTATAGACGTAGGTCTGCTGTCTGCCCGGCAGCTCGACCTCGAGCGTCACCTGGCCGATGAGCGTGTTGTCGGCTCGTTCGACCACTGGGACTTGATCGGCGGCCATGAGAGGTTTGCCATCTTCAGTCGTTTCGATGAATTCGGGTGCTGGAGCTTCGGTAGACACGAGAAAGGACTCAACGACGGCCGTTCCGCCGGCGTTGGTTGCCGTCGCCAGGCACTGAAAAACCGCTTTGCTCGTCAGTTCTGACGCAGCGATTTTGAACTTGCTCGACGTCGCCGTCGTTTCGGTCACCTCGCCATCGGGCGCCGGCTCACCGTTGCGCAGCCACTCGAAGGTCCAGGTGATCGGCGAGATGGCGTTCGAGTCGCTCCAGCCGACCGTCGGCGCGGTGCAGGTCAGTTCGTCGCTGGCGTTGCCGGCGACGCCAGCAATTGCCGGCCGGCGTTCGAGGCTGGTGCTGTTCGGACGAGGTGGCTCAATCCCGGGTGCCGGCGAAATTACCGTCATCGGCTGGGAGGCAGCAACATAGCTGCCGCTTTTAGCCCCGTTGGTCCCTTTGATCAGGCACTGCATTGCCGATTCCGCGTCGGCCGGCTGGACGACATAGGTGTCGATCGTGTCGCTGCTGTCGAGAGCCGTGCCGGATCGCCAGGCGGTGACCGCGGCACCGTCGCGAACCCAGCGGAACTCGAAGCTGTAATTGGTGTCGGCTTCACGGAACCAGAAGCCGTTTTTGCACAGCAGCTTGTCGCCGGTGCTCGGCGGTCCCGAGAGCGTCGGTGCCGTGTTGGCGACGCTGACCGCGTAATCGACCCGTTCGTCGCTGTGGCTGACCGCTGCCGCGTCGCGGGAGATCTCGACGCCGAGCGAGGGCGCCGCCGGCGCCGGAGTGGTGGCGAGGCCGAGCAGGAGGGCTGAGAGACCGAGGGTCTTGGCGATGAGGTTGCGGTTGCGGCGAGTCACTTTCCTGCCCTCCGGTCGGTGTTGGCGTCTCGGCTCTGCTTATGGCTCCTTCGCTGGCTGTGGCGCTGCCGGCTTTTGCGCGGTACGCAGCGCACCTGGCCTTTGCGCCTTGCCTTGCGTTTGCCGTTGGGGCAGCGAGGGCGCTTGGCGACCTGCGGGGGGTTGCCCGGAAGGGCGGCTTCGCTGGCGCCGCCGAGAGCCGTTGGGGGCGACGCCGCCGGGCCCTGGCAGGCGCCCTCGGTGAGCGGATCGCAGGGTGAAGGCTCGACCGGGTGCGGGTAGCCGCCGTTGACCCGAGCGACGTAGACGTCGATCGCGGAGTCGCCGTCCTCGGACAGCAGCTGGGCCTGCGATTGGAAGGCGAGCGTCGAGCCGTCGTGGGAGAGGACCGGCGTGTCGTTGAGGCGGGCGGTTCCGTCGGAGGCGGCGGAGGTGCCGGGCAGGCGGGTCAGCTGCCCGTCGCGCCAGAGGTAGGAGTCGAGGATGCCGTTGCGATCGCCGGGGAGGAGGCCCTCGGCGGTCTTGAAGACGACCGTCTGACCGTCCTCGCTGACCCAGCGGCGCTGCTCGGCAAAGTCGGTACCGACTGGTTGGGTAGTCGTGCGGGTCCTGACGGCGACGGCCTCGCCGTCGGGACCGCCGGGGCGGCAGGAGACACACTGCAGCGAGTCGCCCTCGGCGTCGTAGCGGTAGACGTCGAGCCTGGAACCGTCGACGTCATCGGGGTCGAGTTCGGCATTCGATTGGAAGAGCAAGACGTGGCCGTCGCCGCCGATCTCGTTGCCTTCTGGGTCCTGGCCCAGCGCCGGCACCGGGTAGGCACGGTTGCGGAAGGTCCCTTCCCCACCCCAGAGCCCCTCGTCGCCGGAGACAGCAACGTCGGTTGCGAGGAGCGTGCCGATGAAGCTGGTCGCTTCGTCCTCGCGCTCCCAGAGGTAGAGGTTGGGCTGGCCCGAGAGCGCTTCATCGCCGTCGGGGCTCTCGTCGTCGGTGAGCACTCCGTCGGCGACGAAGTAGACGCGCGAGCCGTCGCCGGAGATCGAGGTGATCCCGTTGCGGACTTTCCCTTCATTGCCTGCTTCGTGCTTGCCGACGACGTCCTCGCCGGCGGAGACCTGGAGCAGGCGCTGGCCCGCGGTCAGCTCGGAGTCATAGAGGTAGAGGTCGAGGGTGGCGTCGAGGTCGGAGTCGGCGAGCTGACGGGTGGTGGTGAAGTAGACCTTGGTCTGATCGACCGAGGCGCCCTGGTAGAGGTCGTCGCCGTCCGCGGTGCTGCAGGGCTCGGGCTCGACCCGGTCGCACTCGGTGGAGAAGAGCTCGCCGATCCACGGCCCCTGTTGGGTCTCCAGGCGCTCGAGGATGCGGAGCTTGTTGGCAGTGCTGTCGCAAGAGTTGACCGTCGGCTGGTCGGGACGGGTCGAGAAGTAGACGCGGGAGCCGTCGGGGGAGATCGCTCCCTGGTTGCGAACGCCGGCGGGGGCCACCGTCTTGCCGAGGCCGCCCAAGCGGGCGCCGCACTCACCGCCCCAGGCTTTGCCGAGGCGATCGCGAGCCAGCAGCTCCAGGGAGGGCTCGCCTTTGGCGTCGGGCTTGGCGACGTAGGTGTTTTTTTCGAATTCCGCTCCCGTCGGTTCGGGGTCGCCGGGGATGAGGGCGGTCTCGGTGAGGCGGGGGATGAAGTAGAGGTGGGTATGGTCGGCCGAGGCACCCTGCAGCTGGCTTCGCGCCGCGTCTTCGCGTTCGCCGCCGCCAACCGGGCCGAAGATCGGAGAGAGCGCGGAGGTGGTTTTGCCGAGGCCGCCGCGGAAGGCCTGGGAGAGCCCGCCGTAGTACTGGCTGGGCGTGGACCCGATCCGGAGCCAGCTGCCCAGGTCGGGGGTGAAGCTGAGCGCGTCGGCGCTGACGTACCAGCCGCGGAAGATCCCCGCCTGGGTGGTCGCCGCGGTCTCCCAGCCCGAGGCACCGCGCGAGGCGACATAGGGGTCGCCGGCGGTCGGGTTGAGCACCCCCGGCGTCCCGGCCAGCGCCGCGCTCGACCTGAACATGACCCGCTCGCCGTCAGCGGAGACCATCGGCGCTTTCGCCGACTGGCTGTTCTTCTCGGGCGGGCTGACCATCTCCAGCGCCCTGCAGTCGGGCAGAAGCAGCGCCGCTATGCCCTGTTCGGCTCGCCGCTCGGCGTTGGTGCAAACGTCGGCGGGCGCAGCGCCGGTGGTGAAGGTGCGGTCCTCGCCTTCGCCCGCCTGCGCCGAGTTGGAGGCGAGGAGCCGGTAATGGTAGGTGGTGTCGGGCTCAAGCGGTTCGGTCGAGGCGCTGACCGCGACGTCGGCGGTGCCTTCGCCGAGCGCCGCGGCGCTCGGGGTGCAGGGGACGCTCGTGCCGTAATCGCTCGTCGTCCCATACTCGAAGCGGCAGTCGGAGACTTTGAATTCCTCGGGGTTGACGGTTCCCTGCAGCGTCCAGAGGTAGAAGCTATCTTCGCTCGCTTCACCCGTCGTGACGGTCGGCGCCACGGTGGGCGGGTCGGCGAGGACGTAGACGCGCGGGTCGACGGTGGTCCCGGAGGGGACGAAGAGTCGCCCGTTGGCGGTGTTTATGCCGAGGCCGTTGACGGAGTTGATCGCGGCACCGGCCATGTGGGTGTCGAGCAGCGTGCCGGCGGAGTCGAGCTCCAGGACGCGGCGCTCCTGGGAGGCCGCGGGCGGGGTGCCGGTGGCGGTCGGGAAGACCTTGACGACGAAGACGTGGTCGGCAGCGCCCACCGCCACGTCGGTGGAGTTGTTTTGGGTAGCGCCGGCCGAGGAGGTGCCGCTCAACTGCGCCGCGGCGAAAGCCCCCTGCGGGGTCACTACGTTGCCGGGCAGGGTGAAGCGCTGCACCCTGAAGTTCGGCGTGGTCGGCTCGACCGCGTAGATAGCCCCGGTCGAGTCGATCGCGAGTCGGGTCGGCGTGTTGTTTCCGAACTGGCCCGCTCCGTTGCCAGGCGCGGTCGTCTGGCCCGCCTGGCAGTTGCCGGTCACGGTCGAGGTGCAGACCTCGAAGACGTTGGCGCCGAGGTCGCCCGGTTTGCCGGTCGGGATCACGTCCCAGCCGAAGAGCCGGACGAAGGAGCCCGAGGGCGTGAACTCCTGGATGCGGCGGTTGCCGGGGTCGGGGACGAGGACGTTGCCGGCGTTGGGCGCACCGGGTGGTGCGATCGCCGGCTGGGGGCCGGCGATCGTGGCGGCGAACTCCCCGCCCGAGGTCGGGGTCGTGGCGGAGCCGATCTGACAGTCGGCGGCGACGGTACAGACCTCGAAGACGTTGACTCCGACATCTCCCGGTTTGCCGGTCTGGATCACGTCCTTGCCGAAGGCCCGAACGAAGGAGCCGGTCGCGGTGAAGACCTCGACCCGGCGAAAGCTCTGGTTGGTGACGTAGAGGTTGCCGGTGGCCTGCTCGATCGCGATCCCGTAGGGGGAGGAGAGCTCGCCGCCCGGGACCGGGGTAACCGACGTGATGCTGGCCTTGCAGTCGGCGGCGACGGTGCAGACCTCGAAGACGCTGGTTCCCAGGTCCCCCGGTTTGCCGGCCTGGATCACGTCGAAGCCCCAGGCGCTGATGAAGCTGCCGTTGGCGCTGAAGCGCTCGATCCGGTGGTTGCCACGGTCGGCGACGTAGAGGTCGCCGGGGTTGGCTCCGCCGGCGCCGCTCTGGTTGACCGCCACCCCGCCGGGCCCTCCGAGGGCGCCGGCGTTGAACTGGCCTCCGAGACTGCCCCCCGAGCCGAAGAAGAAGTAGACGCTCTTGGAGGCTTGGGCGCCTCCCGCTGCGGCGAGGGCAAGGCAGCAGAGCAGGGCGGCGAGACCGAGGGCGACCAGGGGACGCCGGGTGCTCGTCGAGGTGGCCACGCGTCGCGCCTTTGCCTTCACGGATTCTCTCCTCTGTCCCTGAGCCGCTCTGCCGGCCGCTTCCCTGGCGGCCCTCCCTGGGCTCGGTTTCCCTTGTCCCTGTTACGAAGAGGAACACGGACATCCGTGTTTCCTATCGCTGGGCCGCATTAAGACACACGCGTGTCTGGATGTCAAGGACAGGCTCTGCGGCGTGCGGCGGCACGCGAGCGACCGAGGACGCCGAGATGCGAAGGCCGGGGGCGCTCAGCCGCTGTTGTTGAGGCCCTTGACGGGCGCGCCGAAGACGTGGTCGGCGCAGAGGTCGACCGGTGGGTCGAACGAGTCGGTCAGGGCGCGGCCGGCGGGGGTGCCGCGGAGGATCGGCTCCGGGGGCGGGCCTTTCGGCTTGCGCGGCGGGTAGACGTAGGTGCCGCGGCCGCACTGGACGACGAAGTCGCGGACGCCGTCGCGGGCGTCGATGATGTCGTCGCCGCCGTTGCCGTAGAGCTCGTCGCGGCCGGGCTGGCCGAGCAGGGCGTTTTTGCCGCTGTCGCCGATCAGCACGTCGTAGTCGAAGGAGCCCTCCATGTCCTCGTTGGTGTCGTCGAGGCGGACCGGCTTGCAGCCCTTCTTCATCAGCACGTCGATCCAGGCTTTGTCCTGGGGGAAGGAGATGATCAGCAGGCCGGGATGGGCCTGGGTCTCGGCGAAGGAGGCGTCGTCGCGACCGTCGCCGCCGACGATCGCCCCGCCGGCGCAACCGCCGCCGGCCGCCAGCAGGTCGCCGTTCCCTTCCCCGTAGAGGAAGGTCGGGCCGGGCAGGCCGCCGATCAGCCCGTCGGCGCCGTCGCCGCCGTAGAGGCGATCGGCGCCAGGACCGGCCTCGACGAGGTCGTCCTCGGGCCCGGCGTGGATCGTGTCGTTGCCGAAGCCGCCGGCGAGGCGAACGTTCTGGGCGCCCTCGAGCGAGCCCTCGACCCGCAGGCTGTCGTTGCCGGGGCCGAGGTCGGCCATCACCCAGCGGGCGGGATCGGCGGCGCAGCTGACCTGGGTCGGGGCGATCCGCTCGCAACCGGGGCCGATCGCCATCCCCTCTCCGGCGCTGATGCCGAAGGTCGAGCTGGCTTCGTCGAAGGCGATGACGATGTCGTCGCGGCCGCCGCCGCCGACGATCGTCAGGCCACCGCCCGGATGCCCCGGCGGACGGTGGATCTCGATGTAGGCGGAAGCTTTGGGCGCCCGTTCTTTGCCGCAGGAGGTGGTGCGACCTTTGGCACCCTGGCAGCCATCCTTGCCCTGGCCGCCGCGCAGGGTGTCGGGTCCGCCGGCGCCGCGCAGGGTGTCGTCGCCAGGGCCACCGTCGATCGTGTTGGCGGCCCTGCTGCCGATCAGCGTGTCGCGGAAGGCCGAGCCTTCGAGGTCCTCGAAGCGGAAGAGGCGGTCGTGGCCGTCGCCGCGCGCTCGGTGCTGCTTCAGCGAGGCCCAGACTCCGTCGCCCTTCCCCCCCGCCACCTTGGTCGCGAAGGAGGCGACGTCGCCCTGCCCCGGGCCGCCGTCCATGCGGTCGTAGCCGTAGTCGCCGTGGACCAGGTCGAAGTCGCCAGCGCCGCCGGTGATCGTGTCGATGCCGAGGCTGCCGGCGACCTCGTCGTGCTCCCCGGGGCCGCCCATCAGGTGGTCGTCGCCGAGGTCGCCGACGACGCGGTCGCCACTGCCGGCGCCGCCGTCAACCGTGTCGTTGCCGCGGCCACCGCGGACGAGGTCGGCTCCCGGGCCACCGCAGACCAGGTCGTTGCCGAGGCTGGCGTGGATCTCGTCGTCGCCCTCGCCGGCGAAGATCACGTCGCGACTGTCGCTCCCCTGCAGCCGGTCGTTCTCGTCAGACCCCATGATCGTCGGGATCCGCCCGCGACAGCGCGGGTCGTCCTCAGCCGAGGGCGCCGCCGCACCCAGCGCGAAGACGGCACCGAGCGCCACCAGGCCCACCGCGATCCCCCTGCCGAGCCTGTTCACGGCGGGCAGAATACCACCGCTCAGCCGATATCAATCACATATTTGTGATAATCTACTTGCCATGAGTCCCGGTGAGCTGATCCGCTCGGTCCGCGAGCGACACGGCCTCAGCCAGAAACGGTTGGCTCGGCGCGTCGGCACCCACCAGTCGGCGATCAGCCGACTCGAGGCCGATGAAATCTCACCGGGAGTGGACACCCTCGAACTGATCCTGCGCGCGATGGGCGAGCGCCTGACGATCGCCGCAGCCGGCCCCGAGCGCAGCTATGACCTGGCACATCGCAAAGCCACCGCAGAGCGGTCGCCGAGCGAGCGCCTGGCGCTGGGGATCTCCTGGAATCGGATGGCGGGACGCATCGCCGAGGCCGGGAGGGCCGCACGTGCCCGAGGTTGACGTTCCTCTCGACGCGGAGCGAATCCTTCGCGCGCTCGCGGAGCACGACGTCGAGTACGTGCTGATCGGTGGCCTCGCGGTGCAGACGCACGGGCACGTGCGAACGACCAACGACGCCGACCTCATACCTGCCCCAGACCCATCCAACCTGCGGCGCCTTGCCGGCGCCCTGCGCTCGCTCGACGCGAAGGTGCTGAATGCCGGTGAGGAGGATGTGGAGATCGACGCGAGGATGCTGCCGAGGGCGACGATCTGGCAGTTCGCCACCCGTGACGGTGGAATCGACGTCATGCACGAGGTCCCGGGCGGTCGCTCCTTCCGGGAGCTGCGGGACGGGGCGCTGGAGGTGAGGCTCGGCGACATCGACGTCCCGGTCGTCGGTTTGGACGACCTGATTCAGATGAAGCTCGCCCGTGCGCGCCCCGTTGACCTCGCCGACGTGGCATCGCTCACCGACCCGGAGGCGGAAGGCGCCGGCTGAAGCGCGGCTACTCCAGATTCACCATCACGTGCTTGATCTCGGTGTAGTCCTCGACCGCGTAGACCGAGAGGTCCTTGCCGTAGCCGGATTCCTTGTAGCCGCCGTGGGGCATCTCGGCGACGAGCGGGATGTGGTCGTTGATCCAGACGCAGCCGAAGCGGAGCGCGTTGGCGACCCGCATCGCGCGGCCGATGTCGCGGGTCCATACCGAGGCGGCGAGGCCATAGCCGGTCCCGTTCGCCCACTCGATCGCCTTCTGCTCGTCCTCGAACGGCTGCACGGTGATCACCGGGCCGAAGATCTCGCGCTGGATCATCTCGTCGTCCTGCTGCAGGCCGGCGACGACGGCGGGCTCGAGGAAGTAGCCGGGCAGGTCGGGCTGCGAGCCGCCGGTGACGACCTCGGCGTTGCCGGGCCTGCGCTCGAGGAAGCCCTCGACCCGCTCGCGCTGGCGCTCTGAGTTGAGCGGCCCCAGCGTGGTGTCGGCCGACATCGTGTCGCCGAGGACCAGTCCCTTCGCTTCGGAGGCGAGCCCGTTGACGACGTCGTCGTAGACGCCCTTCGCCGCCAGCACCCGGGTTGCGGCGGTGCAGTCCTGGCCGGCGTTGTAGTAGCCGGTTCCCGCGATCGTCTCCATCGCCGCCTCCATCGAGACGTCGTCGAAGACGACGACCGGCGCCTTGCCGCCCAGCTCGAGGTGGACCCGCTTCAGCGTGTCGGCTGCCGCCTTGGCGATCCACTTGCCGGTCGGCGGCGAGCCGGTGAGGCAGACCATGTCGACGTCGGGATGGGTGACCAGCTCCGAGCCGGTCGGCTCGCCGTGGCCGCCGATCGCGTTGAGCACGCCCGGCGGCAGCAGGTCGGCGCACCACTCGGCGAAGAGCAGCGTCGTCAACGGCGTCGTCTCGGCCGGCTTGAGGACGACCGTGTTGCCGGCTCCAAGCGCCGGGCCGATCTTCCAGATCGCCATCATCAGCGGGTAGTTCCAGGGCGTGATCTGGCCGACGACGCCGATCGGCTCGCGGCGGATGAAGGACGTGTGGCCCTCCATGTACTCGCCGGCGGAGCGTCCCTCCAGGCAGCGCGCCGCGCCGGCGAAGAAGCGCAGCTGGTCGGCCATCACCGGGATTTCGTCCTCGACCACGGCGCCCCGCGGCTTGCCCGCGTCGGCGGCTTCGAGGTCGGCGATCTCGTCCCCCCGCTCCTCGATCAGGTCGGCCATCCGCAGCAGCGCCCTGGCCCGTTCGCCCGGCGTCGTCGCCGCCCAGCCGTCGAACGCGCCCATCGCCGCCGCGACCGCGGCGTCGACATCCGGTTTGGTTGAGAGCGGCGCCTCGGCGATCGTCTCGCCGGTCGCCGGGTTGACGACGTCCTCGGTCTTCCCCTCGGCGGGGTCGACCGGCTTGCCGCCGATGAAGTTCCTCAGCTTCGTCTTCGTCGCCGCCGCCATCTCAGCTCACCTCCGCTTTCCGTGTCTCCAGGTCCAGTTCCAGCCCCAGCGCCTGCTCCACGGGGACGCAGGTCGCCCCCACTCCGTCCGCGACCGCCGGGTGCGTCACCTCGCCGCCGGCGACGTTGACCCCGGGCCGCAGCCCCGGGTCGCGCCGGATCGCCTCCGCCACCCCGTGGTCGGCGAGGGCGATCGCGTAGGGCAGCGTCGCGTTGGTGAGCGCGTAGGTCGACGTGATCGGGACCGCGCCGGGCATGTTGGCGACGCAGTAATGGGTGATCCCGTCGACCTCGAAGGTCGGGTCGTGGTGCGTGGTAGGGCACGAGGTCTCGAAGCAGCCGCCCTGGTCGATCGCGACATCGACCAGCACGGCGCCGGACTTCATCAGCGCCAGCTGCTCGCGACGCACTACATAAGGGGCACGAGCCCCATGCACCAGGACGGCGCCGATCACCAGGTCGGCCCGGGGCAGCATCTCCTCAACCGCCAGCGTCGTCGAGTAGACGGTCGAGCAGGCGCCGGAGAAGATCGCGTCGATCTCACGCAGCCGGTCGATCGACTTGTCGTAGACGAAGACGTCGGCGCCCATCCCGATCGCGACGAAGGCGGCGTTGGTGCCGACCGCGCCGGCGCCGATCACCATCACGTTCGCCGCCGCGACGCCGGGGACGCCGCCAAGCAGGATGCCGCGCCCGCCGAGGGGCTTCTCCAACATGAAGGCGCCGGCCTGCGTCGCGATCTTGCCGGCGATCTCGCTCATCGGCGCCAACAGCGGCAGGCGGCCGTGCGCGTCCTCGACCGTCTCGTAGGCAACACAGGTGGCGCCGGAGCCGCGCAGCCCCCGCGTTTGCTTGGGGTCGGGTGCCAGGTGGAGGAAGGTGAAGAGCAGCTGGCCGGGCCGCAGCATCTCGATCTCGCCCGGCTGCGGCTCCTTCACCTTCAGCACCATCTCGGCGTCGGCGAAGACCTCGGCCGCACTCGGCACGATCCGCGCCCCCTGGGACTCAAGGTCGGCGTCGGAGATCGCGCTGCCCTCGCCGGCACCGGCCTCGATCGTCAGCTCGTGGCCGTGTTCGACCATCTCCCGCACCCCCGCGGGAGTGATCGCGACGCGGTACTCGTCGGGCTTGATCTCCCTCGGGACGCCGACCCTCACGTTCCCACCAGCTCCCTCGCCCGCAGCGCCAGCCAGAACTCGATCCGGTCGTGGGCACGAGAGAGGTCGCGGCCGGTCAGGTCTTCGACCTTGCGCATCCGGTAGCGCAGCGTGTGGCGGTGGCAGTAGACCTCGCGGGCGGCGCGCTCCCACTGTCCGTTCTGTTCGATGAACGCCTCCAGCGAGCGCAGCAGCTCGCCGCCGTACTCCTCGTCGCCCTCCTGGATCGGGCCGAGGACGCTGTCGCAGTAGAGCTTCAGCGCCTCGTCGTCCTGGATCGAGAGCAGCAGCGTGAAGGCGCCGAGGTCGCGCCAGGAGGCGACCTCGGGCTCGCTGCCGTTCTCCGAGAAGGCGGTCGCCTCGAGCGCGCAGCGCGCCTCGTGGAAGGAGTGGCGCAGCTCCTCGGGCGGGGCCGGGCGGCTGGCCGCGGCGCGGACCGCGCCCCGCTCTTTGATCAGGGCGCGGCGCGCTTCGGAGGCGAGGTCGACCGGGTCGCGGTCGGCGGCGTCGACGACGGCGCAGAGCAGCTCGCGGGTGCCGCTCGCGTGCGGGGCGACGACGGCGGGACAGGCGTCGGCGGCCAGCGCCCGCTCCAGCGCGTGCTCGGCGGCGGCGGGATCGTCGAGGTCGAAGACCAGCACCGCCGCCTCGTCGCCGATCCCGAACGGCTCCAGCCGCCGGCGCAGCTCGGAGGGGTCGAGGCGACCGCCCAGCGCCCCGGCAAGCACGTCGCCGGCGAGGCGGCGCTCGGTCTCGCGGGCGACCCGGCGCCGCATCAGCTCCAGCGCCACGACGGCGACCGCCTGCTGCAGGATCAGCCGCTCGAAGTCCCCCAGCCCGCCGGAGTCGCGGACGACGACGACCCAGGCCTGCGGCGGCCCGCCCCCGGGCGAGATCACCGGGTGGGCGAGCGCCCGGCCGGCGATCGAGGGGTGAGTGGGGACGAACGGGTGGCCGTCGCGGGTGTGGGTAAGCGCTTCGTCGCGGATCGCGTTGACCGCCTCGGCCGAGAGCTGGCGGCGGAAGCCGCGCCCGGCCATCCGCTCGCCGCGGGCGTTGAGGATCGCCACGGTGCCGCCGACGGCGGAGGCGATCGTCGCCACGATCTCCTCCAGGCCGCGCTCTTCGAGGACCAGCCGCTCGAGCCGCCGCTGCACGGCGATGCCGCGCTGCAGCACCTCGTACTGCTCGTTGACGAGGCGTGCGAACGCTTTCTCGGTGATCGCGATGAACGGAGTCGAGTAGGGAACCTCGAAGACCGGGAAGTCGCGTTTGCGCCCCTCCTCGACCAGCGCTTTCGGCAGTTTCTTGTGGTTGAAACCGGTGCCGAAGCCGAGGCCGGCGAGGTTGTGTTCGGCGAGCAGGCGGATGTAGGAGCGCTGCTTGGCCGCGCTGTCGAGCGGGATCCCGGTGGTCAGCATCAGCTCTCCCCCCGAGAGCCACGGGGTCGGATCTTCCAGCTCCGAGATGTGGATCCACCGCACCGGCGCCTCAGCCGCCTCCGCCCCTGCCGCCAGGTCGAGGCCGAGCTCGTCGAGCAGGCTATGGACGGTGAGCATCTGCCAGGCCTATCTTCGGACTCGCTCCCAAGCGTCGGTGAGCACGCCACGCAGCACGTCGTGGATCTCTTCGAACTGCTCGGTGTCGGCGATCAGCGGCGGCGCCAACTGGATCACCGGGTCACCGCGGTCGTCGGCACGGCAGATCAGCCCGCGCCGGTAGAGCTCGCCGGAGAGGAAGCCGCGGAGCAGGTCCTCGGCCTCGTCGTCGTCGAAGGTCTCCTTGGTTTCCTTGTCTTTGACCAGCTCGATCGCCTGGAAGTAACCGGCGCCGCGCACGTCGCCGACGATCGGCAGGTCGTGCAGCGTCTCCAGCATGCCGCGGAACTCGGCTTCCTTGGCCAGCACGTGACCGCAGAGGTCCTCCTGCTCGAAGACGTCGAGGTTGGCCATCGCGATCGCCGCGGCGAGCGGGTGGCCGGCGAAGGTGAAGCCGTGGGCGAAGGAGGCGTCGCCCTCCATGAAGGGCTCGGCGACCCGGTCGGAGGCGACCAGCGCGCCCATCGGCGCGTAGGCGGAGGTGAGCGCCTTGGCGAGAGTGACGATGTCGGGCACGTAGTCGAATCGTTCGCAACCGAACCAGTGGCCGAGCCGGCCCCAGGCGCAGATCACCTCGTCGGAGATCATCAGCACGTCGTGGCGGTCGCAGATCTCGCGCACCCGCTGGAAATAGCCCTCAGGCGGGACGAAGCAGCCGCCCGCGTTCTGGACCGGCTCGAGGATCACCGCGGCGACCGTCTCCGGCCCCTCGAACACGATCCGCTCCTCGATCGCGTCAGCCGCCCAGAGCGGGTGGCGGTCCGCCGGCCAGCGGTAGATGTTGGTGTTGGGGACGTGGCAGCCGCCGGGCGTCAGCGGCTCGAACTGCGAGCGCAGCTCGGTGATCCCGGTCGCCGAGAGCGCCCCCAGCGAGGTGCCGTGGTAGGCGATCTCACGGGCGATCACCTTGTGCTTCTGCCCTTTGCCGTGCATGCGGTGGAAGTTGCGGGCCAGCTTCAGCGCCGACTCGACCGCCTCCGAGCCGCCCGAGGTGAAGAAGACGCGGTTGAGGTCGCCGGGCGCCAGCGAGGCAATCCGGGCCGCCAGCTCGATCGCGCGCGGATGGGCGTAGCTCCACAGCGTGTAGAAGTCGAGCTCTTCGACCTGCCGTGCCGCAGCCTCGCCCAGCTCGGTGCGGCCGTGGCCGGCGTTGACGCAGAAGAGCGCCGAGAGACCGTCGAGATAGCGGTTGCCGTGCTCGTCGTAGACGTAGCAGCCCTCGCCGCGGGTGATGATCGGGATCTCGGCGCCGTCGAGGTAGGGCCCCATGCGGGAGAAGTGCATCCAGAGATGTCGTTTGGCCAGGTCCTGGAGGCTGGTGTCGACTCCAGTCGTCCGCGACGCGATAGCCATGCGATTTTCTCCTCTCTCGCTACGACGTTATGGACAAAACTAGCCCGGAGGCGGAACTTCTGCAAGTTGCCTTCCGGTATAGCAAGCGCTCAACCGTTGTACGAGTTGGATAAGGAAACTTGATAGTGCCGGGGGTTACGATGTCTTCCATCTTGGCACAGGAGACCGGTGAGCACGGGCTTAAGAAGGACGCGATCGGGTTCAGCGATGGGCTGACGATCGCCCTCGCCTCGACCGCGCCGGCCTACTCGCTGGCGGCGGTTATCGGCTCGATCGTGGTGATCGTCGGCTTCCAGGCGCCGGCGGCGCTGCTCGTCTCCTTCGTCCCGATGTTCTTCATCGCCGCGGCCTTCTACTACATGAACCGCGCCGACCAGGACTGCGGCACCAGCTTCTCCTGGGTGACGCGGGCGATCGGGCCGCAGAGCGGCTGGATCGTCGGCTGGGCGATCTGCGTCACCGGCATCCTCGTCGTCGGCTCGCTCGCCGACGTCGCCGCCTACTCGTTCTTCGACCTGATCGGCGCCGAGTCGCTGGTCGAAAGCACCCTCTGGGTGACCCTGCTGGCGCTGGCGCTGATCGCGGTGATGACGACGATCTGCGTGCTCGGCACGGAGCTCTCCGCCAACCTGCA
>DATMEP010000039.1:0-4168 GCA_035556755.1 Solirubrobacterales bacterium | reverse complement strand
CCAGCACCTCCCGCTCCTCGCCTTTCAGCACGACCTCTACCGCGTATCCAGCCATGACCGCCTCCAATCGTCGCTTGCGCTGGCGACGACTTCGACGGCGGCGGGGATAGGCCTGCGAACTATTGACTCAGGTCACTAGGCCGGAGGCTTCCTGGGTCGGCTTCCAGACGTCGCGGTAGAAGGTGCGCTCGCGCCATAGGCGGCCGCGGGGGGTTGGGAAGAGGAGCTGGCAGTCGGAGCCGTTGAGGTTGATCTGGGCTTCGAGCATCCAGGCCAAGGTCGCTGGCACCGGGACGATGCGGCCGGCGTCGGGCTCGCCATGGTCGGTCTTGGTGCCCTCGAGGATCCGGCCCTCGTGGGCGGTGCGGCGGACTTGGAGCGTCTCGCCGTCGAAGTCTTCGCGGCGAAGTGGGAGCACCTCCCCCAGCCTCAAGCCGGTGTCGGTGAAGACGCGGACCATCGCCTCGTAGCGGCCGGCCGCCTTGGCGAAGCGGTGCATCTCCTCGAAGCTGAAGACACGGATCGGGCGGGGCTTTTTCTGCGCCCTTGGATCGTTGGCGCGGATGCGGACTCCCTTGAAGGGGTTGAGGTCGCAGACTTCGTCCGTGATCGCGTCCTCGGCCATCGCCGAGAGGGCACGGAGGATGCCGACGGCGCCGGTGGTGGCGCGACCTTCGACGCGCAGCATGTGATCGACCAGGGCAAGGGTGTGACGGCGTCGCAGCTCGTGCAGTCACCAGTCCTTGAGCGGGATGCCCTCGATCTCCACGTCGAGGACTCGGCTGACTCGGTGGTCGTACGTGGCGTTGGTGCGTTCCGCACGCGGGTGGCGCTCGGTCCACGTTGCCGCGTACTCGCCGAGAGCGTCGGGCTTGTCGGAGAGCCCGTAGGCCTCCTCGATCGCCTGTTGGGCTTCGTGCTTTCGCTTGAACGTACCCTTGCCTCGATTCCAGGTCGGCTTCGCGACCCTGCGCTTGCCGTCGCGACCTGTGTAGCGAGCCACCCAGACGATCTCGCCCGAGGGGTTGCGGCGTTTGACCGGAGAGTCGCGGTGTCTCACGCAGCTTCCTCCCTGCGCTGTGCAAGGAAGTCCTCGACGTCGGCGGGGTCGATCCGTCTGGCGGCGCCGAGCTTGTAGCTGGGCAGCTCGCCGCGCCTGATCCAGTTGCGGATCGTGCGGTCGGAGACGGCGAGGTAGCGGCCAGGCTGCGCTCCGTGAAGAAGGCCGGTGGCGTGTTGCGCTTCACGCCCCTGTTGTCCAGACAGGCCGCCACTTGTATCGGCCTAGACCGAAGCTCATAGCCATGACCTTCGGTCTCGCGATGACCTTCGGCCGCAATTCCCTGGGCGTCCATACAGGCGGCCGCCGCACGGCGGAGCCGTGCCAGAATCGGCCGCCGGACGCCCAGGGAACAGGCCGCTGCCAGGCGTCGAATCGGAGGGTCTCTCCTATGTGGGCCTGGATGTCAAACAGCGCCCTAGAAATCAGATTGAGAAAGAGCGATCCGCTGCTCACCGGAGACGCGGAGAGTCCTCCAGACGACTCTGACCAAGAGCCGCTTGAGGCAACGGAGCGCTTCGGCGCTCGACTTGCCCTCGGCTCGCTTGCGCGCCAGGTAGGCGCGAGCGCCGGGATGCACGCGGGCCTGGGTGAGGGCGATCCGGTAGAAGGCCGCGTTCAACTGGCGGTTGCCGTGGCGATCGAAGCGCCAGCGCTGTGTTGTGCCTGAGGAGGCGGGGATCGGCGCGCAGCCCGCGAAGTGGGCCAGCTGAGCATCGCTCTTGAAGCGCTCGATGCCCGCGATCTCGCCGATCAGCTTGCCGGCGCTGAGGCGCGCCACACCCGGCACCTCCAGCAGCTCGGGTGCATAGTCGCGAACGCGCTCGCCGATCTCTGAGGCAAGCTGGCGCTCGCGCCGGGTGAGATCGCCGATCCGAGCCAGCAGGTCACGGCAGATTCGCACCTGGGCTGACTGCTCGCGCCGGGCGAGGCGTTGGGAGAGGCTGCGACGTGTGGAGGCCTGGTCCAAGCTCCGAGCCAGAGGCTCCAGATCGGGCTCGAGGTCATGCAGCTGCCAGCGCAGTCGGCAGGCCGAAGCGGTGCGCTCACCGACGAGCGTGTCGCGGTGGTCGACTAGGAGTTTCAGTTCCCGCGCCTCGGGGTCGTGGCTTGCAGGGTGCAGCTCGGCTTCTTCACGCAGCGCCGCCCTGGCGATCGCGAGGGCGTCGATCGGGTCGGACTTGCCGCGGGTGCGGGCGCTTTTGCGGGCGCCTGCCATCAGCTTCGGCGGCACGCGGAGGACCTGCTCGCCACTTTGGAGCAAAAAGCGCTCCAAGCGGCCGTTGACGTGACGGCAGTCCTCCAAGGCAAAGCGGATCTTCTCTGGGCCCTCGAAGGCATGCGCCCAGTCCAGTAGCTCTCGCTGGCCTGCATCCTCGGCGGCGATAGTGAGCTCGTCGAGCAACTGCCCGACGCCTGAGACGGCGACTGCCGTGTGTGTTCGCTTGTGGGGATCGATGCCGATCGTGATCACTTGGGCTCCTATCCTTGGATTGGTCCTCGGTCACGGATCGACGGCGGACAGAACTGGGTGGGGCTCTCGCACGCTCCTATCAAGTCACGCCATCGGTCCTCGAACGCGACGGGCGACAGGACCCATCGGTCAGCCCGCTGGGCGACATCGAATGTCGGGTCAGCCCGTCGCGCCGAGGACGCTAAGCCGGTCAATGGACGCCTCTTGAATTGGGGCACGGGAACCCAGTTCGTAGTGTGTCGTGCAGTAGGGGTTGGTGCCTCGGGGTGGGTCGATGGAGCTGCGAGCAGCGGTCCTAGGCGCTCGGGGAACTGTCCAGGGTGTCTTTGCTCCTGTTGGTCTCTGTTCTGGCTTAGTCGCTGATGAGACCTTGTTCTTGTCATTGGCGTTGGTCTCATTCGGCTTTTGGCGTCGTGCCAGTGGCCTGGAATCCGCCAAGGCGTGCAGAGCCAGGCCGCCAGGCGATCCCGTCCAACAGCTCGTCAACCGAGACGTCGAGGGCGCCGGCGAGCTTGACCAGGGTGTCGATGCGCGGGGAGCGTGCGCCGCGCTCCAAGATGCCGACCTGCGTGCGGTGGAGCGACGCCCGGAAGCCAAGCTCTTCCTGAGACAGCCCGGCCCGCTTGCGACAGCGGACCAGGTTGTCTCCAAAGCGCCTCGCGACCTCAAGCACGGTTGAGGCTGTCGAAGTGGACCGCTGCGCGCGTCGGCATGACGACGACGCCGTTCATCCGGACCAGACCAGCCGCGCCGAGGTCCCGCACCGCGCGGGCTAGCGCATCGCCTTCAGCGAAGTCGTCGGGGTCCTCCAGGACCTCCGACGCCAGCTCGGGCATCGTCAGATGGGTCGGGTGAAGTGCTAGGACCCGCATCAAGACCGTGCGTTCGGTCTTCGCGTCTTCTTCCGCTGGGGTGAGGAGATCGCCTGAGTCGCGATCCGTAGGGTTGTCGCAGGACATGGGAGCTCATACCTCCTGTGTCTCAGGCGGCCCGTCGTGTTTGCGCACGGCGGGCCGCCGCTCTTGTGGTCGCGCTCGACCTTAGCAAATGCTGTCGGGGTACCCCGACACCAGCCTATTTGCCGTGAAGGATTTCCGCGACGCGGCTGTGGTGCAGGCTGGTCTCGGCGGCGATATCGCGCGTCGAGAGACCAGCCTGCCGGGCTCGCTCGAAGCCCTCCCGGCGCGCGGCGCTGGCCTTGTCTCGCTGGCTCTGGGCTCGCTCGAACGCGGACTGGAGACGCCGCAGCTCAGCTCGGGCTTTCTTCTTCTCGGCGGCATCCACGATTGCGGCAGCCTACGAACTGCCCCGGCTTCCTCGCGGTCGAGGCTTCGTTAGCCAACAAGTCCCTTGCAAGAAATGCGACCAGAATGTGACCATGACGCGCCGGAACGGCTCGGAATCGCTTGGAAGAGAGAGGAACGCCGATTTCGAGGTCAAGCCGAAGATCTGGCTCTGCAAAGGGAAGAACCCGGTCTTCCTTGGAACCCTGCGGAATGCGCCCGACGAGAATCGAACTCGCGACCTTCGGCTTGAAAGACCGACGCTCTTTGGTCCCCGTGAAGGGACCGTTGACCACTGAGCTACGGGCGCCCCTGTGGCATAACTTTACCCGCGTGAACCTCTTCGAGCAT
>DATMEP010000038.1:0-24810 GCA_035556755.1 Solirubrobacterales bacterium | reverse complement strand
GACCTTCGGCATGGAGCTGGAGTTCACCGAGGGGATGCAGTTCGACAAGGGCTACATCTCCCCGTACATGGTCACCGACCAGGACCGCATGGAGGCGGTGCTGGAGGACCCCTACATCCTCATCGCCAACCAGAAAATCGGTTCGGTGCGCGACATCCTGCCGATTCTGGAGCAGGTGATGCAGGGTGGTAAGCCGTTGCTGATCATCGCCGAGGACGTCGAGGGCGAGTGCCTCGCGACCCTGGTGGTCAACAAGCTGCGGGGCACCTTCACCGGCGTCGCTGTCAAAGCGCCGGGCTTCGGCGACCGCCGCAAGCGGATGCTCGAGGACATCGCGATCCTCACCGGCGGCGAGGTGATCACCGAGGAGATGGGCCTCAAACTCGAGAACACCCAGCTCGACCAGCTCGGCAAAGCCCGCCGCGTCGTCGTCTCCAAGGACACGACGACGATCATCGACGGAGCCGGCGATCCAGAGGCGATCAAGGGCAGGATCAACCAGATCGGCAACGAAATCGAGAACACCGATTCCGATTTCGATCGCGAGAAGCTCCAGGAGCGGCTCGCCAAGCTGGCCGGCGGTGTCGCGGTGGTCAAGGTCGGCGCCGCCACCGAGACCGAGCTGAAGGAGAAGAAGCACCGTGTCGAGGACGCCCTGCAGGCGACCCGGGCGGCGCTCGAGGAAGGTGTCGTGCCGGGCGGCGGTGTCGCTCTGCTGAACGCCCAGTCCGGGCTCGACCCCGACAAGCTCGAGGAGCCCGACGAGGCAACCGGCGCTCGTATCGTGCACCGCGCGCTCGAGGAGCCGGTCCGCCAGATCGCCGAGAACTCCGGCCTGGAGGGCTCGGTCGTCGTCAACAAGGTCCGTGACCTGAAGCCGGGCGAAGGCCTCAACGCGGCCAACGGCGAGTACGGCGACCTGATCAAGGCCGGCGTCATCGACCCGACCAAGGTGACCCGGTCGGCGCTCGAGAACGCAGCCTCGATCGCCAAGAACATCCTCGTCACCGAGGCGATCATCGCCGAACCGCCGGAGAAGGACGGCGCCGGCGGCGGCATGCCCGGCGGCGGCATGCCGGACATGGGCGGGATGATGTAGCCACGCCGTTCAGGCGTATCCTCGCTCTAACAGGCGAGTGGCTTTGCGAGGGGCCCGGGAAACCGGGCCCCTCGTCTTTTACGGGGTCGCCGGAACCGGTTCCGGTTCGGGCGCTGGGGGCACCGGCACCGGCGCCGGTTTTTTGGCTTTCGGCGGCGGCGGGGGCAGAGGTGGCAGGCCGCCGGCGTTGTATTCGGTGTATTCGAGGAAGGTCGGGCGGCGGATCTTCAGCCGCAGGGTGTTGGTCGTGCGGGGGTAGAAGCCAAGCTGGTAGGGGTTGTCGGTCTCACCGAAGCCGCGGTAGTAGACGAACATCTGCACCCGCGGCCGCCTCACGACCCAGGCGATCACCTGTTTGACGAAGCGGGGTTCGTCCTCGCCGGCGACCGCCCACTCGGCCAGCGAAAACGGCTTGCGGCGCCAGCGTTTGGCTTCGTAGAAGCGATTGAGGTCTTTCCAGACGGGATACTGCGAGTAGAAGTCGGTGCCGACCCAGTCGACCCAGCGACTGCCCGGCCAGTAGTTGCCGGGGAAGTTGCCTTTCACCCGCGGCGAGCCGCCCGGCAGCGGCGCCCACATGATGCTCACCGGTGCCGCCGGCAGGCTGGTCGGCGGCGGCCCTTTGGTGCGGTTGACCGGCGGCAGGCCGATTTCGGCGAGGGTCGCGTTGACCCCTTCGAGGCTGTTGCCGCCGCGGACGATCGTGGCGATGCGGCGGAAGGCCTGCTTGTACCAGCCGGTCGTGTGTTCGCCGCCTTTCTGGCTGCCGTCGCAGTTGACCGCGGACCAGACGTTGAGGCAGCGGTTGGGCTCGCCGAGCGGGCGGATGTAGGCGAGCAGGCCACGTTTGGCGAAGAAGTCGTTGAGCTGCAGGAGGTAGTCGTCGCCGCCCCCGAGCGCGATCTGCGCCGGGGTGATCATCTCGGCCAGGGTCTGGTCGTTCGCGGTGGAGATGTGGAGGATCGGCCGCGTGGCGGTTTCGCGCCAGCGTTCGTAGGCCCGGTTGAGGCTGTTGCCCCAGGGGTGGAAGGTCTGCAGCACCGCGGGATGCTTGCCGAGCAGTTCGGCGAACTCGTTGAACTCCTCGGTCGTGCCGCCGCGGTCGCTGACCCCCCAGAAGACGTATGGCTTGGGCGGGACGAGGGTCAGTGCCGGCGCCGGTGCCGGGGCCGCCCAGAGCACCGCCACCGCGATGGCTGCCGCAAGAATCGCCTTCGCTCCCATTGCCGGCCGAAACACGGCGGACAGGCTGCGGTTGTGGCGCCGTGCGTGAAGCTCAGGGCTCGGCGAGGACATCGCCCATCCTTCGCGGGGAGATGCCCAGCTCCTCCGCGTCGGCGACGCCGCGCTCGCTCGTCATCGGAACCTCCATCAGCTCCGCCTCCTCCCAGGTGGCGAAGACGGCCTCGCCGAAGACGGAGCGCAGGGAGATCAGCCCCGCCCGGACCGCCGGCAGGGGGACGTGGACCAGCGGCCGCGGCCTGCCCGCGACGCGGCTGACCAGGTCCGACATCTCGTCGTAGGAGAGGGTCTCCGGGCCGGCCAGCTCGTAGCGCTCGCGGCTCTCGCCGGCCAGGGCGGTGGCAACGCAGCGGGCGACGTCCTCGGCCCAGATCGGCTGGAAGCGCGCTCCGCCGCCGCCGGAGACCGGCAGCACCGGCAGGAAGGAGAAGCGACGCAGCAGGGTGATCCAGGGATCGCTGTGGTCGTAGACGATCGAGGGGGCGAAGGTCGTCGTCTCGAGGGGCGAGGAGCGGACCGCCTCCTCGGCGAGCCACTTGGCGCGGAAGAAACGCGTGCGCTGGGCGGGCGAGGCGTTGAGGGCGCTGAAGAAGACGAAGCGCCGCACGCCGCTGCGCTCGGCGGCACGCAGCAGCCGCACCGTGGCCAGCCCGTTCAGCTCCTCGATCCGGTGCGGCGGCTGGTCGCGGATCGTCGCGGCCAGGTGGACCACGGTGTCGACCCCGCGCAGGGCCTGCCGCACCAGGTAGGGATCGGACATCTCGCCGAGGTCGCCGAGCGCGATCTGCACGTCGACCCGCCGCCCGCCGAGTCGCCGCGGCTCGCGGACGAGGCAGCGGACGTCCTCGCCGCGCTCCAGCAGGAGCGGCAGCAGCCGTGAACCGACGCTTCCAGTTGCCCCCGTCAGCAGCAGCATCGCCTCAATCATCCCTAAAATGTGCATCCGCGCTTGGCCGGGACTCCGGCGGGCCCCCGGTAAACGATCCAGGAGAAAGCATCGAATGACCTACGTCATCGCCGAGCCGTGCATAGGCACCAAGGACAACTCTTGTGTGGAGGTCTGTCCGGTCGACTGCATCCACCCGACCCCGGATGAGCCCGACTACGACTCGGTAGAGATGCTCTACATCGACCCCGACGAGTGCATCGACTGCGATGCCTGCGTCGAGGCCTGCCCGGTCGACGCCTGCTTCGCCGAGGACCAGCTCCCCGCCGCGTGGGCGAAATACGCCGAGATCAACGCCGAGTACTACAAGAGCAAGAGCGCGGCATAGTGGTCCCTGGCCGATGACGGCGGCCACCGAGACCGGCACCTACGAGATCCCGCAGGAGTCGCGCGACCTGCGCGACATGGTGCGCCAGCTCGCGCAGGAGAAGATCGCCCCGCGTGCCGGCGAGATCGATCGCGAAGGCAAGTACCCGTGGGACGTGCGCCAGTGGCTGGCCGAGCACGACATCCTCGCCCTGCCCTTCGCCGAGCGCTACGGGGGAACCGGCACCGGCACCTTCGTCCTGCAGATGGCGGTCGAGGAGATCGCCAAGGCCTGCGCCTCTTCGGCTCTGATCCTGATGATCCAGGAGCTGGGCACTCTGCCGATCCAGCTCTTCGGCTCCGAGGAGCTGAAAGAGCGCTTCCTGCCCAAGTGCGCCAGCGGCGAGTGGTCGCCCGCCTTCGCGCTCTCCGAGCCGGAGGCGGGCAGTGACCCGGCCTCGATGCGAACGACCGCCGTTCGCGACGGAGACGAGTGGGTGATCAACGGCCAGAAGAACTGGATCACCAACGCCTCGATCGCCGACTTCTACGTCGTCTTCGCCGTCACCGACCGCGAGAACAACCGGATCAGTGCCTTCGTCGTGGAGAAAGAGCGCGAGGGCTTCGACCCCGGCCAACTCGAGCACAAGCTCGGGATCAAGGGCTCGCCGACCGGGTCCCCGTCGTTCAGCGACGTCCGCGTCCCGCACGAGAACCTGGTCGGCGCCGAGGGCAAAGGGATGAGCGTCGCGCTCGGCACTCTCGAGCGCACCCGCCTCGGGGCCGCCGCGCAGGCGGTGGGAATCGCCCAGGGCGCCACCGACTACGCCAACCAGTACTCGAAGGAACGGGTGGCCTTCGGCAAGCCGATCAACAACCTGCAGGCGATCCAGTTCAAGCTGGCCGACATGGAGACCGGCACCGCCGCCGCCCGTGAGCTCCTCTACAAAGCCTGCTCGATGGCCGACAGGCCAGAGCGGCCCGCCGACCTCGGCAAGTGGACCTCGATGGCGAAGCTCTTCGCCTCCGACAACGCGATGAGGGTCACGGTCGAGGCGATCCAGGTGCTGGGCGGCTACGGCTACGTCAACGAGTACCCGGTCGAGCGCATGCTGCGCGACGCCAAGATCACCCAGATCTACGAGGGCACCAACGAGATCCAGCGTGTGGTCATCGCCCGCGCCCTTGGTTCCTAGGGAACTCGGGCGTTAGCCCTGGACGACGGGCAGCGGGATGCCACCGACCGGCGGCGCCTCGGCGGCGGCTGGGACTGCCTGCAGCACGGGTAGCTCCTGCGGGGTGGCGGCGACGATGCCGCGGGCTGCCTGGCGGATCGCCTGCGAGGCGGGTGAGTCGGGCTCCGCGGTGACGAGGGGGGTGCCGGCGTCGGCGTGCTCGCGCAGGGGCTCGGAGAGCGGCACCTTGCCGAGCATCGGGATGTCGAGCTCGTCGGCTAGGAGCTGACCGCCGCCCTCGCCGAAGATCGTCAAGCGCTCCCCCTGGGGGGTGGTGAAGCCGGACATGTTCTCGATCGTCCCGAGCAGCTCGAGGTCGAATTTGATCGCCATGTCGGCGGCGCGCTTGGCCACCGTCTGCGCCGCCGGCTGCGGCGTGGTGACGAGCACGAACTTGGCCTGGGGGAGCAGCTGCGAGAGGGTCATCGAGACGTCGCCCGTGCCGGGCGGAAGGTCGAGCAGCAGGTACTCCAGCTCGCCCCAGGCGACGTCCTCGAGGAACTGCTGGATCGCCTTGTGCAGCATCGGCCCGCGCCAGACGACCGCGGCGTTCTCCTCGACGAAGAACCCGATCGACATCACCTTGACCCCGCCGGCGGCCTCCAGCGGGATGATCTTGCGCTCGCCGTTGACCTCGGGCTTGCGGTTGACCCCCAGCATGCGCGGGATCGAGTAGCCGTAGACGTCGCAGTCGAGCGCCCCGGCGGGGTGGCCTTCCGCGGTCAGCGCCGCGGCCAGGTTGGCGGTCATCGTCGACTTGCCGACGCCTCCCTTGCCGGAGGCGACGCAGATCACGTTTTTGACCTGGGCCAGCGCGCCGGCGGGCAGCTTGCCCCGGCCCAGCGTTTTCTGCAGGTCGCCTTTCTCCTCGTCGGAGAGGACGTCGAAGCCGACCGCGACCCCGGTCACGCCGTCCAGCTCGGAGACCCGCTGGGCGACCGCCTGTTCGAAGTGGGAGCGGATCGGGCAGCCGGCGGTCGTCAGCGAGACCACGACCTCCACCCGGCCGTCTTCCTTGACGTCGATCGAGCGCACCATGCCCAGCTCGACGATCGAGCGGCGCAGCTCGGGGTCGATCACGCCGCGCAGCTTCTCGGTTATCTGGTCCTGCGTCGGAAGTGCCACTGGCGCCATTCTCGCAGAGGCGCCGCTCCGGACATCCGTCCGCCGGGGGGAGACATTCCGGCGCTGCGCCCTTGGTCCTCCAGATGCCGTCGAGCGAGGGAGGACCGATGTTGGGGACACGGGCTGGATTGGGTCGAATCGTGGCGCTGGGCCTCAGCCTGGCGCTGGCGTTGCTGCTGCTGGCGGCGCGGGAGGCGAACGCCGGCAAGTACAGCGTCGCCCAGTGCGGCTGGTACGTCGGCGCCGACGCCGGCTGGGCGGACACGACCGGCGGGGCGAAGTTCCGGTCCGACGGCTACTGCGTGCCGCCGCCCGGGCACGACCCCTTCGACGGCGTCCACCTGAAGAGCTTCACCCGCGACGGGTCGACCGTCTCCGGCACCCGCTTCGCCCGCTGGCGCTGGGATGCGCCCTCCGGGACCGCGATCACCCGGGTCAGCGGCACCTGGTGGCACACCCTCCACGACGGGATGGAGCAGCGGATCGGCGTCGGCACCTGGGGTGGCGGCTTCGACGCCTTCGCCACCGCCGGCGGCACCGACACGACGCCGCGCAACTTCCTCGCCGGCATCTCCCCGCCGCAGCCGGCGCTCGAGGACCGCCTGCTCTGCGCCAAGCCGGAGAGCAGCTGGTGCAACCTCAGCCCCGGGTCGTGGTCGGGGATCCGGGCCTTGACGATCACGATCGAGGACAACCACGTGCCGGCGGCGGGGGTCGGCGGCGCTCTGCTTTCCGGCGGCTGGAAGCGCGGCGTTCAGAGCTTTGACTTCTGGGGCGGGGAGACCGGCGGCGGCATCCGCTACGGCGAGACCACGGTCGACGGCGCCCGCGTCAACCTCACCGAGTATCCCTGCGCCAAGGCGATGATCTCCAGCGAGTGGCGGGCGACCCAGATGCGGCCCTGCGAGCTCGGCGTCTCCAGCGGGGCGACGCTCGGCACCGGGAGCTTCAGCGACGGCACCCACAGCGTCCGCCACTGCGTCACCGACTTCTCCGGCAACGTCGGCTGCACCTCGGACCGGACGCTGCGGATCGACAACAACCCGCCGGCTCACCCCCGCAGCCTCTCGCTGGCCGACGGCGACGGCTGGCGCCGGATCAACGACTTCGACCTCTCCTGGGTAAATCCCGACCAGGGCCCCGCCAGCCCGATCGACGGTGCCTTCTGGCGGATCACGGGCCCGGCGGGTTTCGACTCCGGGGTCAGGTTCGAGCCCGGCCACGGCATCGCCTCGATCGGCGATCGCACGGTTCCCGCCCCCGGCACCTACTCGCTCGAAGTCTGGCTCCGCGACGAGGCCCACAACGACGCTCGCTCCACGGCCGTAGGCGTGCCGCTGCGCTTCGACAACGTCAACCCGGCCGTCGCCTTCGAGGCCGTCGTCGACAGCCCGGACGCCGAGCTGCCGGAGGTCGTTCAGGCAGATATCTCCGATGCGCACTCCGGCCCGCTGAGCGGCGAGGTCCACTACCGGCGGCTCAACGCCGACCACTGGACCGACCTGCCGACCAAGCTCGTGCCCGGCGGGTCGCCGAGCACCGCTCATCTGCTTGCCCGCGTGCCGAACGACCTCGGGCCCGGCACCTATGTCTTCCGCGCCCAGGCAGCCGATGTCGCCGGCAACGCCGCTTCCAGCACGCGCCGCGCCGACGGGACCGAGATGGCGCTTCGCAAGACCCCGCCGCCACCGTCGTCGTCCACGCGGTCCGCGGCGAGGCAGGAGATCCCGAAGGCAAAGACGCGCGTCTTCGCCCGGCTGCGTTGGCGGCGCCATCGCGGCCCGAGCGTCACGGTGCCGTTTGGGGGCGGCGCGGCGCTCTCGGGTCGCCTCGTCGACGCCAACGGCGCCGGCCTCTCTGGCCGCACGCTGCGGGTCGTGTCGCGGCCCTCGCGCGGGGCGCTTGCACAACGCGCGCTCGACATCGTCTCCACCGGATCGCACGGCGGCTTCCGGCTCGCTCTGCCACCAGGCCCGTCGCGGCGGATCACGGTCAATTTCGCGGGCGAGGACGGCTTCGCGGCGTCGCGCCGCCCGGCCCTGGCGCTGAGGGTTCGCGGCGGCCTGCTGCTGCACGCCTCGCCGCTCTCGCTGCGCACCGGCGACTCGGTTCGTCTCTGGGGCCGGGTTCGTACCCGCGGTGCCCCGCTGCCGCGCCGCGGCAAGCTCGTCGCGATCCAGTACTACGAGGACGAGGCGCGCCGCTGGCGGCCGATCATGGTCGTGCGCAGCGATCACAGCGCCCGCTTCCAGGCCCGCTACCGGTTCCGCTACGTCACCGATTCGGCGAGGATCCGGCTGCGTGCCGTCGCCCTCGCCGAGGAGCGCTGGCCCTACGCCCCCGGTGCCTCCCACCCGGTTGCCGTACGGGTGAGCGGTGAGTCGGGACTGTGATTCCAGTGCCCATGATCGTCTCGATCATGCTGTATAGATGGAATGGAGATGAGGAGCACAATCAAGATGGAAGCTGCCGAGGACGCTGTCAAACTGCTGAAAGCCGCCTGGGGTGATGCGATTCCAGTCGACCCTGTGGCAGTAGCCCGCACCGCCGGCCTCCGCGTCTTGGAGGCCCAACTCGACGAGAAGACCTTGGGTGCACTCGTCAAGCATCCCCAGCAGGACCCGATCATCCTGCTCAACCAACGCGACGGAGACAATCGCAAGCGATTCACCTGCGCCCATGAGCTTGGGCATTTCGTCGCGCGCGCGGAGGAAGCGGATGAATACACGACGGTGGATCTGCGCGACACTCGCTCCGCTACCGGTCTGGACTCGGAAGAGATCTACGCCAACGAGTTCGCCGCATCACTCTTGATGCCGGAGGACAAGGTGCGGAGCTTTGTGGAAGCCGGCATGGATGACCTCGAAATGGCCATCCGATTCAAAGTCTCGCGGGAAGCCATGCAGCATCGGCTGGACAATCTCGATCTAGCTGCAGCGGCAGCCTGACGAGCGGATTAGATGTCCGAGGATGGAGGGTCATCCGGCGCGACGGTGCGTGTAGAGCGCGCGGGGGATGAAAAGGCGGCCGAGGATCAGGTTCAAAAGGCCCTGCAGACCGGCGCGGTGGGCGAGGCTGCCGGCCTGCCGGAGCACCTTCAGCATCTGAAGGAGCGAAACCAGGCGCAGGAAATCGAACTTAGGCAGAGGTTCGCCGAGCAGGAATACGAACTCAGGCGGAAATACGCCAGGGGGATCCTCGTCCTTCTCGCCGTCCAGTTTGTAGTCGCGAACAGCGTGTTCATCGCGTTCGCGTGGGCCGGGAAGCACTGGGATCTCTCCACGGCGGTGATCGACGTCTGGCTTGCCGCAACCGTCGTTCAGGTGGTCGGCATCGTCTTGGTCGTGACGCGTCACCTGTTTCCGGACCGAGTCGGCAAGCCCACCTGGTTCTGACCGGTATGCTCGCCGCCATGTCGCAGGCGACCTTCCACACCAACGCCGGGGCGATCGTCATCGAGCTGCATGACGACGACGCGCCGAAGACGGTCGAGAACTTCCGCAAGCTCGCCGCCGACGGTTTCTACGACGACCTGATCTTCCATCGCGTCATCACCGACTTCATGATCCAGGGCGGCTGCCCGGAAGGAACCGGTCGCGGCGGTCCTGGCTACACCTTCGAGGACGAGATCAACGAGCACAAGATCGTCCGTGGGGCGCTGGCGATGGCCAACGCCGGGCCCAACACCAACGGCTCGCAGTTCTTCATCGTCACCACCCCGGCCGCCTCCTGGCTCGACGGCAAGCACACCGTCTTCGGCCGCGTCACCGACGGGATGGATGTGGTCGACGCGATCGAGGCGACCGAGACCGACGCCTCAGACAAGCCGGTCGAGCCGCAGAAGATCGAGCGCGTCGAACTCTCCCAGTAGCCGCTGACCTTCGTCAGCCGGTCAGGCTGCCGCGGAGGTCGAGGCTGGGGGATCGGGTCCCGCCTGCAGTTCGTCGAAGCGCCGGGTCGGCAGGCGGCGCGTGAACCAGAAGGACACGACGACGAGGAAGGCGGCGAAGAGGAACGCCGTCTTCAAGGCCGTCAGCTGCGCCTCTTCGTAGTTCTCGACCAGCGCGTCGACCGCACCGGAGCCGAGGCCGGCCGCCTTGGCGCTCGCCTGCACCTCTTCGGAGGGAACGAAGCTGCCTCCGGCGCTCAGTTCCACCTGCACCAGGTCGCGCACCTGCTTCGAGAGGGCCGGGTCGGATTCGACGTTGCTCGAGAAGGCGGAGATCAGGCCGCTGAGCACGATCGCGCCGAGCAGCGCCGTGCCCAGCGAGGAGCCGAGCTGCTGGGCGGTGTTCTGAACCCCACCCGCCTCGCTGCGGTCGCTGTCCCCGACCGAGGATTGGACCACGTTGCCGAGCTGGGAGACGATCAAGCCCATTCCCACCCCGAGCACGCCCATCGCAGCGAGGAAGGGCCCGTTGTCGAGTTCGGGCTCGATCGTGCCGAGCAGCATCAGAACGGAGGCGAAGGTGACGATCAGCCCGGCCCGCACCAACGTCCTGGCGGGAAAGCGCGAAGCGAGGGCGGAGCCGGCGATCGCGGTTACGAACAGCCCGACCGAGGTGGGCAGCATCCGCACCCCCGTGTCGAGCGCGTTCAACCCCTGGACTATCTGCAGGTAAAGCGGGATCGTGAAGAAGATCCCCATCAGGACCAGGTTCTGGGCCAGCAGCATCGAGGCCCCGCCGCGCAGCGAAGAGATTTTGAAGAGCCGGAAGTGGACCAGCGGCGGGAGGCCGAGGTCCTCGCGGCGGCGCTCCCAGGAGCGGAACGCGGCCAAGACCAGCGCGCCGGCGCCGATCACGAACGGGGTGAGAGAGAAGCCGAACGGCTCGACCGGGGAGTCCAGCGGCTTCAGCCAACCCCAGTTGCTCGCCTGCAGGACGCCGAACACGATCAGGGCGAGACCCGAAGCGGAAAGCACGCTGCCGATCCAGTCGAGGCGGGGCGCAGGTCCCTCCCTGGCGGGCTCGCGAATCAGCCTGGTGCCGATCAGGATGCCGATGGTGACGACGACCTCGCCGATGAACACCAGGCGCCAGGTGAAGTCGGTGGTCACCCAGCCGCCGAGAATCGGACCGACGGCGATCCCGGCGCCGGCGACCCCGCCCAGCACTCCGTAGGCGATCGCGCGATCGGTGCCCTGGTAGTTGCCCGCGACCAGGGCGACGAGCGCCGGCAGGACGAGCGCCGCCCCGATCCCCTCGAGGATCGACCATCCGAACATCAGCGACGGCACGCTCCACGAGGCGGCGGTCAGCCCCGACCCGACGCCGTAGATGCAGAGGCCGATCGCGAAGGCGCGCCGCCGACCCCAGAGGTCGCCCAGCTTGCCACCGGTCAGCATCAGCCCCGCCATCACCAGCGCGTAGAGGGCGATCACCATCTGGATCGTAGTGACCGTGGTGTCGAAGTCTTCGACCAGCTGGGAGATCGCGACGTTCATCACCGCCTGGTCCAGAACCATCAGGAACTGGGCCGCCGCGAGGACGGCGAGGACTCCCCACTTCGCCATCGGCCGGAGACTACTGGCGAGGCTAGGAGCCGGGGGCCTGGTCCACGGGGCGCTCCGAGCGCCGCCGCAGCAGCCCCTCGCCGGGGCGCCAGAGGCTGACCAGGCCAGCCACCAGGGTGACGAGGAAGACCTGGCCGATCATCATCTCCAGCCCCGAGATCATGCGGCCGACCTGTCCGGCCGGCACCAGGTCGCCGTAGCCGGTCGTGGTCAGCGTCGTGTAGCTGAAGAAGAGGAAGTCGCTTCCCTGGACGACGACGCCCTCGCCGAAGAAGCCGCCGCCTTCGAGCCGGTCGATCAGGCCGTAGGCCCAGGTGAAGAGGATGCCGAGCGTGGCGTAGACGCTGATCGCGCCGAGGATCGTGCGCGAGGAGACGTTGTCGGCGGTGAGGACGCGTCGCAGCACCGCGCCCATTGCCACCGCGAGCAGGCCGATCTCGATCAGGTTGGCGGCGCTCAGCCAGTGCCGCCCGCCCGTCGCGGCGGAGACGACGGCGAGCAGGACCGCGAGGACGGCAAGCAGCAGGGCGCGCCTGATGAAGACCGGCCGGGCGCGTGAGCTGGTCAGCGCGACGACGGAGGTGGCGCCGGCGACAATCGTCAGCAGGACCGCTCCCCAGCTGCGGTTGGAGAGAACCGAGGCCAGCACGTAGGTGAGTAGGACCAGCAGCAGGACCAGCCCGAAGGCGTCGCTGGCCCGTTGCGCACGCCGGCGCCACCGCTCGCGGTTCATCCCATGGGTGTTCGGGTGGCCGTCGGGCATTCCTGCCGGGATCGCCGCCGTCACCAGTCGGGAGGTGGAGACCGTCCGCGGTTAAAGACCTTCGCGTTTACGCCCGATTAGCAGGCATGCAAGGCACCGAGCAGACCCGGATCGGTCGCTTCTTCGACCGGAATCCAGTGCCGCTGCGTGCCTTCGCACTTCTAGCCCTGCTCTGGGGGGTGGGCTACCTGACCTGGCGAGTCGGCTGGAGCGCTGAGGGGACCAACCCGGCGCTCTTCGCGATGCTGCTCGTCACCGAGGTCTACGGGTTCTGGGCGTTGGGCATGCTGACCTGGTACTCGTGGTCGCGCCCGGCCGCCGCGCGGCCGCCGGTGACGCCTGGCCGCAAGGTCGACGTCTACGTCTGCACCTACGACGAGCCGGCCGAGGTGGTGGCGGCGACGCTTGCCGGCTGCCGCGCGCTCACCTACCCGCACACGACCTACCTGCTCGACGACGGCCGGCGGCCGGAGATGGAGGAGCTGGCGGCGGTCGCCGGGGCGCGCTACCTGACTCGCCCCGACAACTCGCACGCCAAGGCCGGCAACATCAACGCGGCGCTGCCGCGGACCGAGGGCGAGCTGGTCCTGATGCTCGACGCCGACCACGTGCCTATGCCGGACGCACTCGACGCGATGGTCGGCTACTTCGACGACGAGCGGATCGCCCTGGTCCAGAGCCCGCACGACTTCTTCAACCACGACTCGGTCCAGCACTACGTCGTCGGCCGCCATGAGCAGTCGCTCTTCTACCGCGTCGTCTGCCCCGGCAAGGACCGCCACGGCGCGGCCTACTGGTGCGGCTCGGCGGCGGTCCTGCGTCGCGACGCCCTGCTGGAAATCGGCGGCGTCGCCACCGAGACGATCGCCGAGGACTTCCACACGACGATCCGCCTCCTGCGCCACGGCTGGAGCAGCCGCTACCACGACGAGGTGCTGGTCCAGGGGCTCGCCCCCCACGACCTCGACGGCTACCTGTTGCAGCGCGACCGCTGGGCGCGCGGCAACCTCGCCGTTTTCACCCTGCCGGAGTCGCCGCTCCGCGCCCGCGAGCTGCGGCCGCTGCAGCGCCTCTCCTACTTCGTCAGCCTCGCCGCCTACCTGGCGCCACCGATGCGGCTGCTGCTGCTCGTCACCCTCGGCCTCGTGCTCTGGACCGGCGAGCTGCCGATGAAGGTCAGCGTCGCCGCCCTGGCGGCGCTCTGGCTGCCCTCGGTCTCACTCAACCTGCTGGCCGGGTCGGCGCTGGCGCGCGGGTACATGCGGATCGGCGAGACCGCCCACTACGAGCTGCTGACGATGGAGATCTACACGCGGGCGCTGGGCTGCATCGTGCGGTCCGGGCGCACCGCCTTCAAGGTGACGCCGAAGCAGGGTGCCGATGCGGGTGGCGTGCACGCGGTGCGCAAGCTGCACCTGGTCATCCTCATGGCCGCGGTGCTCGCCGGCGGCACCGCGCTGCGCCTGCTCGACCTAGCCGGCGTCGGGCCGCTTCCCGACATGCCAGGCGTCGCCGCCTGGATCGTTCCCCTGCTCGGCCTGATCGAGCTGCGCCGCGTGCTCCGCACCCTGCTCACGGTCGGCCGCCGCCACCAGCGACGCCACGTCTACCGCTTCGAGGGCAAGGCGCCCGCGCACTGCTTCACCGGCGACGGGCATGTGGGCGGTTACGTGGTCGACGCCAGCGCCGCCGGGGTTGGGCTGGTGCTCGACGCTCCGCTGGAGGTCGGCGCCCGTCCCTCGGTCCTGCTCGAACTGAACGACGCCGGCGGCGAGACGCACGAGGTGGCGGCGCAGGTCGAGGTCCGCTCCTCGCGCGAGGTGGACGGCCACTACCTGGTCGGCGCGACGATCGAGGAAATCGACCCCGAGTCCCGCATGCGCCTGATGGAGTGGTGCCACGTCGTCTGCAGCCACGAGCGCCTCCGCGGCCGCCGTCCGGCCGTCGCCGAGGAGGCCGAGGTGATCGTGATGCCGCTCGGCGCTCCGGCGCCGCAGACCGCAGTTGCGTAGGGGAACGGGTCGATCAGAGCGCCTACCCTGTTCCCATGTCCGAGGGCGGAAGCCAGCGTCGCCATCACCTGGACGCCATTCGTGTCTCAGCGATCCTCCTCCTGATTCCCTACCACGCCGCTCGCTATGTCCAGAAGGGCGACGGGGGTGCCGAGATCGTCGATGCCGCGGTCTGGTTCGTCCATACCTGGCACATGCCCCTGTTCTTCGCCATCTCCGGTTTCCTTGCCGCCAGCGCGCTTCGTCGATCCACCGCTGCCCAGCACCTGCGTTCCAGGTTTCGCCGGCTGGGCCTACCCCTGGCCGTGGGAATGCTGACGGTCGTGCCGCTGGCCAATCTCCTCGTCATCGGCGCGGCGGCCCTCTGGCCTCGCAACGAGGTGCTCCCGCCCAAGCGCGAGCTGGACCTCGCCAACGTCTTCAGCTTGACCCCGCGGCACCTCTGGTTCATCGCCTACCTGCTGATGATCTCCGTGCTCGCGCTCGGAGTCTGGCTGGCGATCCAGCGGGCACCTGCGCTGGGGGCGGCCCTCAACCGTGGCTTTCGCAAGCTGATGAGGTCATGGTGGGCCGTTCCGGTCCTGGCTTCGATCAGCGCCGCGATCTTGATCACCAAGACCGGGTGGGTGGCGGGAGGAACCGCTTCAAACTCGCTGATCCCCGCCCCGACCCTGTTCGCGTACTACAGCTTCTTCTTCGTCTTCGGCTGGCTTCTCAGCGGTCAGAGCAACCTCCTGGAGGAGCTCAAGCGCGGCGCCTGGTTGCGACTTGGGGCCGGGGTGCTGATCGCCGTGCCCGCCTTCCTTCTCTTCTACGACAACGGCGACTTCACCGGCAACGTTGGCACGCCCGGGGTACTGGCCGAAATCGACGAGCTGCGCCTCTATGGCCTTTTCACCGTGGGTTTGGTCTGCTGGCTCACCCTGTTCGGAATCTGGGGGGTGCTGGCGCGATACGTCCGCAGGGAGTCGCGTGCGCTGCGCTATCTCGCGGACGCGAGCTTCTGGATCTACCTGGTTCACATCCCGTTCCTCGTCGCTCTGCAGAGCTCCCTCGCCGAGACCGACCTGGCAGTTCCCGCCCGCTACGTACTGACTGTGAGCGGGACCCTCGCGCTGGCCCTCGGGACGTACGCCCTGATCCGTGGGGCTCGCAGGCTGGCGCTGAGGCTTGCACGCCCCCGCGGCGTTCCCAGCCAAGCGATGGATTCCTAGGGACCTTCCACCAGTGGGACCTGCCTGCGCAGGCGATCGAGGACAAGCAGGGCTCCGAGGTTCCGCAGCGCATAGCCCTGGCGCAATCCCACGGGTTGGAAGTCGATGGCAGTGCAGGGCGGGCAGAGAACGCTCGGGTGGACGCCGTCGCGGCTCAGTCCCACGCCCGGAACACCCGGCTCGACCATCTGTCGCCAGTAGTTCCAGAGCGGCAGCGCCCGGTTCTCGGCCAAGGCGGCGATCTCGGTGTTGAACCGCGCGACCCGCCGCGAAAATGGCTGCCTTGTCCGGGGCGGGATCGTGCTGATCACCGGGATGGTTCCCGCCTGGGACACGAGCCTCACGACTCGTGCGAGGTCGAGCCGGAACTGGACCGCGGTGATCTCCTCCAGGTCATTGGTTCCAAGCATGATCAGGGCAACCGATGGGTGGAGCAGCTGCAGCTCGCAGCTGACGGCCGGCAGCCCCTGGCACTCCGGGAAGGATTCGCGTGGCAACAGCGCGTCGGCCGCCCGCCATCCTCCGACCGCGGCTATGCCCAGGCGCGAGTAGCTGTTGCTGACCGGGCACAGAGCTTCCTCGGAGCCGTTCGGCACGGCGGTCCGCCCGAAGAACCCGAGCGTCCCGCGCAGCTCCTCCCACCCGCCCAGGCGGGGCGGCCAGCACGCCAGCCCCTGCAGGAACGAAGGCGATGCGGTGATGCTGTCGCCGATCTTGGCGACCACCCCGGGACGATTGCCGAGTTGCCCCCCGCGGCTTGAGATCTTCTCGAGATGGCTGGTGACGACAGGTCCGAGCGCCGGCACGACAGGCAGCTCCTGCCACTCGCCGGCAACGGCCTCGCCGCTGAAAGCAGAGCCGAGCGCGAGCAGGGCCAATGCCAGGAGGACAGTTCTCACCACGAGCATTCTGTGCGAAGGGCATGCAACGCCGTTCAAAGCGGAGAGGGAGGGATTCGAACCCTCGAGAGAGCTTGCGCCCCCTACTCGCTTAGCAGGCGAGTGCCTTCAGCCACTCGGCCACCTCTCCGGGGCTGAAAACCATAGCGCCGGCTCCGGGATACGGCGCGGTTAGGCTCGGGTTCGGTGAATTCGCCTTTGGACCAGTCCCACGCTCGCTACGAGGCGGTCTTCGCCGAGGTCGAGGCGCCGTTCGCCTTCGTCGACCTCGACGCGATGGGGGCCAACGCGGCGGCGATGCTGGGGCGGGCCGCGGACAAGCCGATCCGGGTGGCGAGCAAGTCGTTGCGCTGCCGGGTGCTGCTGGAGCGGATCCTCGGCAGCGACGAGCGCTTTGCCGGCCTGATGACCTTCGCCCTGCCCGAGACCCTGTGGCTGGCCGAGCAGGGGTTCGAGAACCTGCTGCTCGCCTACCCCACTGCCGACATGGGCGCGCTGAGCGACCTGGCGCTGCGTTCGGTCGCCAACCCGGACGGGGCACCGATCGTGATGGTCGACTGCACCGAGCACCTCGACGCGATCGAGTCGGTGCTGGGGGCGGGCGCGGCGCCGGTGCGGGTCTGCATCGACGTCGACGCGAGCTGGTGGGCGCTGGGCGGGCGGGTCAAGGTCGGCCCGAAGCGCTCGCCCGTGCACACGGTCGAGCAGGCCGTCGAGCTGGCGCGGGAGATCGAGCGGCGGCCGCAGCTGCGGCTGAGCGCGCTGATGGCCTACGAGGGCCAGATCGCCGGAGTCGGCGACCGGCCACCCGGGCGGCGTCTGCGCGGTGCCGCGATCCGCTGGATGCAGCGGCGCTCCGCCGCCGAGCTGGCCGAGCGGCGCGCCGCGATCGTCGCCGCGATCGGCGAGTTCGCCTCGCTGGAGATCGTCAACGGGGGCGGCACCGGCAGCCTCGAGCTGACCGGGGCCGAGGACGCGGTCACCGAGCTCACCGCCGGCTCCGGCTTCTACGCCCCCGCCCTCTTCGACCACTACAGCCGCTTCGCGCTCACCCCGGCGGCCGGTTTCGCGCTGCCGATCGTCCGCAAGCCGACGCCGGGAGTGGCGACGGCCCTCGGTGGCGGCTACCTCGCCTCGGGCAGCGGCGACCCGGCGCGGCTGCCCGCGCCCTGGCTGCCCGAGGGCCTGCGCCTCGATCCCGAGGAGGGCGCCGGCGAGGTGCAGACGCCTCTGCTCGGCCCGCCCGCTGCGCAACTCTCGATCGGCGACCGCGTCTACCTCCGCCACGCCAAGGCTGGCGAGCTCTGCGAGCGCTTCGAGGCGCTGCACCTGGTCGAGGGCGGCGAGATCGTCGATGTGGTGCCCACGTACCGGGGCGAGGGCCAAACGTTCCTCTGAGCTAGGGGCCGAGGACGCGAGCCGCGTACTCGTTGGTGAAGACGCGGTTCGGGTCGAGCTCGTCGCGGGCGGCCTGGAAGCGGTCCCAGGCCGGGTAGAGCGGCGCCAGGGTCTCCGCGGTCTGGAAGTGGCGCTTGCCCCAGTGGGGGCGACCGCCGTACTCGCGCATGATCTCCTCGACCGCCTCGAAGTAGGGGCGCCACTCCATTCCCCGATACTGGTGGACGGCGATGTAGGCGGTGTCGCGCTCGTGCGAGGGGCTGAGCAGGGCGTCGTCGCCGGCCGCGACCCGCATCTCGATCGGGAAGAAGACGGGGTAGCGGTTGCTCCGCACCCACTCGATCGCCCGCCGCGCCGCCTCGGGACCGTGCTCGCGCGGGACCCCGTACTCCATCTCGGTGAAGCGGACGCGGCGTTCGCTGGCGAAGACGCGGTCGCTGCGGTCGGTCGTCCTGCCGCCGGACGCGAGTCGGGCGGCGAGTCGCGAGAGGGCGGGGATCGCTCGGGGGAAGAGCTTGCCGGCGGCTGAGATCGCCTCCAGCGCCCAGTTCTCGATCACGACGTCGTTGAGGTGGGCGGCGACCCGGCCGCGTGGCCGCGGCGGCCCCTCGACCCGGTTGCGCTCGAGGACCAGCGCCGAGTCGGCATAGGGGAACGTGAACAGCTCGAAGTGGTCGTTGGCTTCGGCGCGCTCCTCGAACGCGTCGAAGACCTCCTCCCGAGGCTGCGGTGCGTCGACCCGCTGCAGGGTGAAAGCGGGGACGCAGCGCAGCGTCACCGCCGAGATCGCGCCGAGCGCTCCCACCCCCACGCGGGCGGCGCGGAGCAGGTCCGGCTCGGCGCCGTCCAGCTGGCGCACCTCGCCGTTCGCGGTGACCAGCTCGACCCCCTCGACCTGGGCCGAGATGTTGCGCAGCTTCGCGCCGGTGCCGTGGGTCCCGGTGGAGATCGCGCCGGCGATCGTCTGGCGGTCGATGTCGCCGAGGTTCTCCATCGCCAGGCCAAGCCGGTGCAGCTCCTCGTTGAGGTCGGCGAGGACCGTGCCGCCGCCGACGGTGACCAGGCCGGAGGCCGGATCGGCGTCGATCGCCCCGCTCAACGCCCCGACGTCGAGGGCGGTGCCGTCGGTCAGCGCCGTCTCGGTGAAGGAGTGAAGGGCACCGCCGACGCTGACCTCGCGGCCCGCCTCCGCCGCGGCGACGATCGCCGCCGCCAGCTCGTCGCGATCGCGGGGCCGCACGATCTCCGCCGGCCTGCACTCCTGGTCGCCGGCCCAGGTGCGCCAGATGCCGGCGCTCATTCGGATCTCCCCCGCAAGGTCATGGCGGCAAGCAGGGTAACCGGGCCCGGCCAGCGCTAGCCCTCGGCGGGGCGGACCTGCGGCGGGGGAAGGGTGCGGTAGGCGTAGCCGGCGGTGAGGACGAGGAGCGCGGCGACTGCGAGGCTGGGCACCGCGTAGCCGGCGGCGCTGGCGATCCCGCCGCCGGCCAGCGCGCCCACGGTCTGCCCCGACGCCCACGCCATGTTCGACAGCCCGGCGGCGTAGCCCTGGTGAAGGTTGCTCGAGTCGGCCATCTCCGAGAGCATGGTCAGCGCCGGGGAGAAGCAGATTCCCGCCCCGAGCGAGCCGACGATCAGCGCACCGAGGACTGGGCCCAGCGCCTGCGCCGAGCCGATGCCGACCATCGCGACGGCGCAGATCCCGATTCCCGTCACGAAGGGGACCCGGCGGCCGACCTGGTCCGAGTAGCGGCCGGCGATCGGCGCCAGCGAGGCCTCCAGCGCCGCCCCGGCGATGAAGCCGCCGGCGATCAGGACGTGTCCGCCGCCCAGATCGTCGATCCGCAGCGGCACCAGGACCTCGACCGCACCGAACATCAGCGACGGGACGGCGACGAAGGCCGTCGCTGTGAGGATCGGGCGGCTGAGCATCGTCGCGGCCACCTCCGACAGCGGCTGCCACTCCGGGGGGCCCGCCTCCGGCAGGCGCGCGGCCACCGCGGCGAGCATGATCGAGATTCCGAGCACAGCGCCGAACACGACCTCGGTGCCGACCTCCGCCGCGACCGATCCGATGACGGGGCCGATCAATGCGCCGGCGATAGCCGTGCCCAGGGCGGTACCGATCACCGAGCCGCGGCGCTCCGGGGGCGTGGCGGTGATCAGCCAGGTCAGCGCCCCGGACCAGATCAGCGCCCCCGAGACGCCCTGCGCGAAGCGCGCCAGGTCGAGCAGGAGGATCGTCTCGCCGAAGCCGAAGACGACGCTGGAGAGGCCGAGCAGCAACAGCCCTCCGATCACGGTGCGGCGTGGTCCCAGCCTGGTCGCGACCAGGCCCGCCGGCAGCGAGGCGAGCAGGGTGCCCGCCGCGTAGGCGGCGGCGAGGACTCCAGCTTCGGCGTGGCTGAGGCCGAACTCGTCGACGTAGTCCGGCAGCAGTGGGGCGATCGCCGCGTAGAAGGCGACGTCGAAAAAAACCAACGTCGAGGCGAAGACGATCAGGCGTCGCACGGCTTCATCCAATCATGAGTTCGTGTATTGGTCCGCGCCTTTATGTCCATACTCGGGTAGCTAGCATCGACGGTCGGTCCCCACCCGGAGGGGTGGCAGAGCGGTTGAATGCGGCGGCCTTGAAAGCCGTTGGACGTACTAAGTGCGTCTCGTGGGTTCGAATCCCACCCCCTCCGCTTCCGGCGAGTCAGGTGCGGGAGCGGACCACGACGCGGGCGCCGCGCGACGGGATCATCGTCACGTTGCGGTGGACGGCGCGCTCGGGCTCGGGGTCGTCGGCTTCGAGGTCGAGCCGGCGGGCCATCGCCTCCAGCACGACACGTTGCTCGGCCATCGCCAGGGCGGCGCCGAGGCAGCGGCGGATGCCGCCGCCGAAGGGGATCCACTCGTAGGTTCCCGGCTTGTTGTCGATCCAGCGCTCGGGCCGAAACTCGAACGGCTCCGGGTAGAGGTCCTCGCGGTGGTGAAGGAGCAGGATGCTCATCAACACCGGGCTGTCGGCCTCCACCGCGTGGTCTCCCAGCCGCCAGGGCAGCATCACCCGGCGGCCGATGATCGGGATCACCGGCCGCGAGCGCATGCCCTCGACGATCGTCGCCTCGATCTCCTCGCCGGCGTCCTCGCCCGAGCGCACCGCTTCGAGGAGCCGCTCGTGGGCGGCCGGGGTGCGGACCAGGCGCTCCCAGGTCCAGGCCAGCGAGTTGGCGGTCGTCTCGTGGCCGGCGAGGACGAGGGTGAGCAGCTCGTCGCGCAGTTCTTTGTCGCTCAGTGCCTCGCCGCTCTCGGTCTTCGCCTGCAGCAGGAGCGAAAGGATGTCGCGGCGCTCGCCGAGGTCCTCCGCCCGCCGCCGCTGCTCGATCACGGCGTAGGTGGGGCGGTCGAGCATTTCGAGGCCGACGCGCATCGGGCCGACGGGCTCCTCGCGGTTGAGGTTGATCAGTTCGCCGATCTGCGCGGTCGGCCAGGTCGAGGCGGCGACGATGCGCTTGGTCATCGTGCGCAGCCCGTGCTCCGGCGTGCCCTGCTCCGGCCGCCCCTCGATGCCGAAGATCCCGGCCATGATCACGTCGAGCGTGATCGCCTGCATCCGTGGCGCCAGCGCGAAGGGGGTGCCGACCGGCCAGCGGTCGATCTCGCGCTCAGCGGCCTCGGCGATCATCCGCGTGTACTGCTCGATCGCCTCGCCGTGGAAGGGCGGCAGCAGGAGCTTGCGTTGGCGCATATGGCGCGGACCGACCGCGGTCAGCACCGAGTTGGGGCCGACGACCGGCCGAAGCGGCGACTCGCCGGTCAGCGAGGGCGCCTGCTCGGGCTTCGCCGTGAACAGCGAGCGGACGTGATCGGGATGGCTGGTAATCGTCGGGTCGCCGGAGATCATGCCGTTCATCTGGAAGGTCTCGCCCAGCTCGCGCTTGGCGCGGAAGACGAACTCGATCTGCCGCTGGTAGAAGCGCAGCGTCTGCAACAGCCGCGGCAGCTGGATCGCGGGAGGCGCCGGCAGGGCCGCCGCCTCATCCGGCTCGATCGGTCCCGCCGGTGAGGAGGGAGCCTCTCCGACCAGGCCATCGACAGCCGCTTCGGCGAGCTCGACCATTTAAATCAATCTTACACAGATCAATGTCACATCAACAGCCGTCTACAGTCATGTGACGTATGCACGGCAGGCGTACCAAGATCATCGCGACGGTCGGCCCCGCGAGCTGGGACGAGGACGTTCTGGTCCGGCTGATCGGGGCCGGCGCGGACGTCCTGCGGCTCAACTTCTCCCACGCCGACCGCGACCGCCACGCGCGGACGATCGAGTCGATCCGCGCCGCCGCCGAACGGGTCGGGCGCGAGGTCGCGATCCTCGGCGACCTGCCGGGGCCGAAGCTGCGGATCGGCGAGCTCCGCGACGACGTCACTGAGCTGCAGACCGGGATGCACGTGCAACTGACGCCGCGCCAGGTCGAGGGGGACGAGGAGACGATCCCGGTCGACTGGCCCGGGGTCGCCTCCCTGCAGGAAGACGAACTGGTCTACCTCGCCGACGGGGCGATCCGCCTCCGCGTGGGCGAGCCCGAGGACGGTGGGGTCGACTGCGAAGTCGAGGTGGGGGGCACCCTCTCCTCGCACAAGGGGATGAACATTCCCGGTACCACTGCGCGTGCCGCGACCGACGGCGACCTCGGCTGGGTCGAGTTTGCGGTCGAGCACGGCGCCGACCTGCTCGCGGTCTCCTTCGTCTCCACCGCCGCCGACCTCGAGCCGGTCGCCGAGCGGTTGCGCTCGCTCGACGCCGACCTGCCGCTGATCGCCAAGATCGAGAAGCCGCAGGCGGCCGCGAACGCCGAGGAAATCATCCGCGCCGCCAGCAGCGGGATCATGGTCGCGCGGGGCGACCTCGGGATCGAGCTGCCGCTGGCCGAGGTGCCGGTGGTCCAGAAGCGGCTGATCCGTGCGGCCGGCCAGCGCTCCAAGCCGGCGATCACGGCGACCCAGATGCTCGCCTCGATGGTCACCGAGCGCCGCCCGACCCGGGCCGAGGTGACCGACGTCGCCAACGCGATCTACGACGGCAGCGACGCGGTGATGCTCTCCGAGGAGACCGCGGTCGGACGCCACCCGATCGAGGCGGTGCGGACCATGGACCAGATCGCCCGCGCGACCGAGCCCGACCTGCCCTACGGGGAGTGGCTGTTCGGCCGCACCGACCAGACGACCCAGGACGTCGCCGACTCGGTCGCCCAGAGCGCGGTCGGCGCCGTCTACCGGCTCAACCTGACCGCGCTGGTCGTGCCGACCACCAGCGGTCGCAGCGCCCGCCTCGTCTCCGCCCACCGGCCCAAGGTGCCGGTGCTGGCGATTTCGCCGCGGATCGAGACGGTGCGCCGCCTCAACCTCCTCTTCGGAGTCACCGCTGTCCACAGCGACCACGAGACCGAGGTGCGCAGCCTGCTCGACGAATGCGCGGCGCTCGCCGTCCGCCACGGCGTCGCCGCCTCGGGCGATCTGATCGCAATCGTCGCCGGTCTCCCCGACCACGGCCTGGGCACCAACCTGTTCGAGGTCCACCGCGTGCCCTGAGGCACGGGGATAGGGTCCCGCCCGTGCACGGCGCGATCCGACTCGAGCGCGAGGAGGGGGGACTGGCGGTGGCGAGCTTCGACAGCCCGCCGCTCAACCTCTTCGACCGCCGCATGTTCGAGGACCTGCGGGAGACGATCGAGGCGATCGAGGGCGATCCGCCGCGGGCGCTGCTTTTCCGCGCCGAGGGCCGTGCCGTCTCCGGCGGTGTCGACGTGCACGAGTTCGAGGGGTTGACCCCGGAGGACGGGAGCAGGCTCTGGGACGAGCTGATCGGGACGGTCGAACGGGTCGAAGCGCTGCCGCTGCCGGTCGTCTTCGCCGCGCACGCCCTGACCCTGACCGCGGCTTTCGAGTTGTCTCTGGCCTGCGACCTGATCGTCGCCGCCCGCTCGGCCAAGTTCGGGCTTGTGGAGAAGGTCGTCGGCCTGACGCCGTCGATGGGCGGCACCCAGCGCCTCGCCGAGCGTGCCGGCAGCGGCCGCGCCCGCCACTTCGTGATGAGCGGCGAGCTCTTCGACGCCGAGGAGATGGAGCGCTGGGGCGTCGTCAACGTGCTCTATGACGACGAGGGGTTCGACGACCGGGCGCGGGCCTTCGCGGCCGAGCTCGCCGCCGGACCGACGCGCGCCCACGCGATGACCAAGCACATCCTGCGCCGCTTCCGCGAGGGCGGCATTCCGGCCGCCGACGAGGCGGTGCGCACCAACGCCGGCGAGCTCTTCGCGACCGAGGACCTGCAGCGAGCCGTCAAGACCTTCCTCGGGCAGGGCCCCGGCCACGCCGAGTTCGAGGGTCGCTGACGCTTCCGGTGCGCTTTATCCGTCCTATCCACGCAAAAGGCGCACCGGAACGGGATAGGGTTCCCCGGCGATGACCGACTTCGACGCGATCGCGGCGGGAATGACCCAGGCGGTGCCGTTCGCCGGCTACCTCGGCCTGGAGATAACGAGCGTCGCCGAGGGCGAGGCGACGGTGGTGCTGCCCGAGCGGGCCGAGCTGACCAACCACGTCGGCTCCCAGCACGCCGGCGCCCTCTTCACCGTCGCCGAGGCCGCTTCGGGCGCCGCCTTCGTCGGCGCCTTCGCCGAGCGCATGGGCGAGGTGACGCCGCTCGCCCGCAACGCCGAGATCTCCTTCGAAAAAATCGCCAGGGGCCCGATCGAGGCCAAGGCTAGGCTCGGCGTCCCCGCCGACGAGGCGCTGGCGACCCTCGACGCCGACGGCAAGGTCGTCTTCCCCTGCGAGATCGAGATGACCGACGCCGACAGCCAGCGCGTCGCCACGGCGACGGTCCAGTGGCACGTCCGGCTGAACAAGCCCGTCGAGCCCGAGCCCGCCTAGTGACCTGAGTCAATAGTTCGCAGGCCTATCCCCGCCGCCGTCGAAGTCGTCGCCAGCGCAAGCGACGATTGGAGGCGGTCATGGCTGGATACGCGGTAGAGGTCGTGCTGAAAGGCGAGGAGCGGGAGGTGCTGG
>DATMEP010000037.1:0-5665 GCA_035556755.1 Solirubrobacterales bacterium | reverse complement strand
GTGCGCTGCGCCTCGGGGGTGAGGAAGGGCTCGCCGCGCTCGACCGCGCGGATCGCGGCGAGCAGGTCGGTGTCCGCCTGCGCCTTCAGCACGTAGCCGGAGGCGCCCGCCTTCAGCGCCTCGAACAGGTAGCGCTCGTCGTCGTGCATGGAGAGGATCAGCACGGCGACCTCGGGCGCCTGCTGCTTGATCTCGCGGGTCGCCTGCAGCCCGGTCAGCTTCGGCATCTTGACGTCGAGGATCGCCAGGTCAGGCCGCTCCCGGATCGCCAGCTCGCGCGCCTCGGCGCCGTCGGCCGCCTCACCGACGACCTCGATGTCACCTTGCTGCTCCAGCAACAGCCGGATCCCGGAGCGGACGATCCCATGGTCGTCGGCGATCAGGACTCGCATGCGCTCAGTCTCCCAGCCGGCCCGTTTGGGGGCGAATTGCCGTGGCTTGGCGACTTACCCCCTCTGGATGGGGAAGAAAGTCGCCAGGGACGACGCGCGCCTGGCTGAAATAGCGGGGAGGCAATACGGGGTGGTCTCGCTTGCTCAGCTACGGCGCCTTGGCTTCAGCCAAAAGATAATCGGAAGGCGTGTCGCTGCCGCGCGCCTTCATCGCGTGCATCGCGGCGTCTACGCCGTCGGCCACTCGGCATTGTCGACGGAGGGACGTTGCCTGGCGGCGGTGCTTGCCGTCGGGCGAGGACCACACGACGACGCCAAAAGCGTCTTGGAGCGCTGGGGAGCAGCAGTAAGTCACCGAAGCGCCGCGACGCTGTGGGGTCTCTTGCCGGCGAGGCAAAGAGCATCCGACGTGATCGTCGCTGGGAATGCAGGGAAGGCTCAACGCGATGGCATTCGCGTGCACCGGTCGCTTTCACTGCCTATCAGCGATGTAACGCTTCGCGGCGGGATCCCCGTAACGATTCCCGCGCGGACGATCGTCGACCTGCGCAGGGCTATCCCAATGGGCCGACCTGGCATGGTCTCCAGCGGGGAACTGAAAAAGGCAATTCGGCAGGCCAGCGTGATCGGCCTGCCAATTGGCGACGACGCTGCTGCCGATCGCACTCGCAGCGATCTCGAGAGCGACTTTCTCGCGATCTGCAGACGCTACGGACTGCCACAGCCGGAGGTCAACGTCCGCATCGGTCCCTTCCTCGTCGACTTTCTATGGCGAGAGGAGCGACTCGTCGTCGAAACTGACGGCTACCGCTACCACCGCGGGCGAGCGGCCTTTCAGGACGACCGCAGTCGTGAGGTGGAGCTAATGCGTCTTGGCTACGGCGTGATGCACCTCGCCGAACGGCAGATCAACGCAGAGGGAAGACGCGTGGCGGAAGCGCTGACCGTGGCTCTTGCCGGAAGGCATGGCGACTAACCGGGCACTGTGAGCCTCACCGTGGTTCCCGCTTCGGGCCGGGACTCGATCGTCAGCTCACCGCCGGCCAGCAGCGCCCGCTCGCGCATCCCGGCGATGCCGAGGCCGCCCTCGGACTCGTCGAAGGCGAAGCCGCGACCGTCGTCGGCGACCTCGAGCTCGACCCCGCCGTCCTCGCGGCGCCGCAGCGCGACCGCCACCCGCTCGGCACCGCTGTGCCTGGTCGCGTTGGAAAGTGCCTCCTGGGCGACGCGGTAGACGACCAGCTGCGCGTCGTCGCCGAGGTCGGAGAAGTCGCCCTCGGCGGCGAACTCGGCCTCGACGTCGCCGCGGGAGAGCTGCTCGACCTGCCCCGCGGTCGCCGCCGCCAGGCCGAGGTCGTCGAGTGCGGTGGGGCGGAGCTGGCGGGCGAGGGAGAGCAGCTCCCGCATCGCCTGGTTGGCGAGCGCCTTGGTCTCGGCCAGCTGCCCCTCCAGCTCTGGAGGCGCCGCCTCGCGGGCGGCCTCGAGCCGCAGCAGCAGCCCGGTCAGCGACTGGTTCACCTCGTCGTGGAGGTCGCGCGCGACGCGCGCGCGCTCCTCCTCCTGCGCCCGCAGCGCCGCGCTGCCGGCGCGCCGGCGCTCTGCTTCGAGCCGTCGCATCATCCGCAGGAAGGCGAGCTCGAGCCGCTCGACCTCCTCCGACTCGCCGACGCCGTCGATCGAGGCGGGAAGGACTTGGCCGGGACTGCTTAGGTCGACCTTCTCCATGTCCTCGATCAGCCTCTCCAGCGGCGCGAAGCGCCGGCGCAGCGCGATCAGGTTGACGAGCAGGCCGATCACGGCGAGGGAGAGCACGACGATGACTAGGGTCGTCACAGGGCGAGAATAGGGGTTGCCCCCTATGGCCAGTTTCGCCTGCTAGCGGGATGATTTACGCAGCCGGTCCACTCGACAAGGAGAGCAGAGCATGAAGACCACGAGAGAGTCCACCTTCGGCGCGACGCTGCGCACGACGATCCTGCTGGCTTCCCTTACCGGCCTGCTCGTCCTGATCGGCGCCCTGATCGGCGGGCCCAGCACGGCCGCCCTCTTCCTCGGGATCGGCCTGCTGATCAACCTCGGCTCCTACTTCTTCAGCGACAAGCTGGCGCTGAAGATGAGCCGCGCCCAGCCGATCGAGGAGTCCGAAGCGCCGCGGCTCTACCAGGTGATGCGGGAACTGACGACCCGCGCCGACCTGCCGATGCCGCGCCTCTACATGATCCCCCAGGACCAGCCCAACGCCTTCGCCACCGGCCGCAACCCGAAGAACGCTGCCGTCGCGGTCACTCGCGGGATCACCAAACTGCTCTCCGAGGACGAGCTGCGCGGCGTGCTCGCGCACGAGCTCGCCCACATCAAACACCGCGACATCCTGATCCAGTCGGTCGCCGCGGCGATCGGTGGCGCGATCACCTACATCGCCTACATGCTGATGTGGTTCGGCGGGGAGGATGAGTCGCCGCTGAGCCTCGTCGCCTCGCTCGCCCTCGTCCTGCTCGCGCCGATCGCGGCCTCGATCATCCAGCTCTCGATCTCGCGCCAGCGCGAGTACGCGGCCGACGCCGGCGGCGCCCAGATCTGCGGCAACCCCGAGTCGCTGGCCAGCGCCCTGCTGCGCCTCGAGCAGGGGGCGCAGGCGATCCCGATGCAGGTCAACCAGGCGGCCGAGCCCTTGTACATCGTCAAGCCCTTCTCGGGCGGTGGTCTCACGAGGCTCTTCTCGACCCACCCGCCGATCGAAGAGCGGGTCCGGCGCCTGCGCCAGATGCGTCCGTCGCTCTAAGGCCTAGATAGACGAGACCGGCGGAACAGGCTGTTCCGCCGGTCTCACTCGAGCTAGTTACCGCGGTTGGGCCACCAAGTCGTGCCGTCGTAGACCATCATCAGCGCGAAGCCCGGCGTCACCTGGGCGCCCTCGCCGATATTGGTCCCGCCTTCGTTGGGGCCGAGGAGCTGGACCGGGCCGACGCCCTGGCCCGCTGGCAGCCCGATCAGGATGACCGGCCCGGTGAAGCCGTCGGCGGGCGGTTTGATCGTCGCGACGCTCGGTTCCGTTTCTTCTTCCCCCACTCCGATCACGAAGTGGATGAAGTGAGTCAGTTTGAGAGTCGCGGACGTTTTGCCGACTTTGAGTTTCGGTCCAACTACGCTGAATGGATAGTTTGCGTTGATCATCGCGCCAGCATAGTCGCGCACCTTTTGGTTCCTGCGCTGTTTAGGAACTACACTGGACGCATAGCGGATACGTAGGGTTCCGATAGTGGGGAAGGCTGAGTGAGGGGGTACTGGGGCAGGCGAGCGCTGACGGTTCTGGCGGCGGGTGTCGCGCTGCTCGCGAGCGCCGCGCCCGCTCCTGCGGCGGGACCGCCGCAGATCGCCGCCTCGTGGGTGACTGACGTCACGGCCACGGGGGCCAACCTTCGTGCGGAAATCAACGCCAACGGCCTCAGCACCACCTACCGCTTCGAGTACATCACGGAGGCCGCCTACCAGGCCAACCTGAAAGCGGCGCCTCCGCGCGAAGGCTTCTTCGGCGCCGCCAAAGCACCGGCGGGCAAAGAAGCGGGGCTGGGTTCCGGCATGACGTTCCTGGCGGTCGTGCAGCACATCAGCGGCCTCGCTCCGGACACCGTCTATCGCTACCGGCCCGTGGCCACCAACTCGGCTGACACCGTTGTGGGTCCCGAGCACCTTCTAACCACCCAGCAGACCTCGCTGACCTTCGAGCTTCCCGACGACCGGGCCTGGGAGATGGTCTCGCCGGTCGACAAGAACGGCGGCGCCGTCGCCGTCCCGGAAGCGCTCTTCGGCGGCGGCGACTTCCAGGCGGCCGCGGGAGGCTCGGCCGTCACCTACGGCTCCGCCACCGCTTTCGCCGATGCTGACGGCGCCCCCCCGGCCTCGCAGTACATCTCTCGCCGCACCACCGCGGGCTGGGTCACCGAGAACGTCTCGGCTCCGCTCGAGTCCGCGGCGTACGGGGACGAACCGGACGGCGCTCCCTACCGGCTCTTCTCCACCGACCTCGCTCGCGGCCTGCTCTTCGGCGGGCTCGCTTGCCGAGGTGGGCTCGCGGGCTGTCCGGCGCCCAACCCCGTCTTGCCCGGAACCGGCGCCCCCTCCGGCTACATGGCCTACTACCTGAGAGCAAGTGCGACGGGCTCGTTCGCCTCGCTGCTGACTCCTGCCGACCTCGCTCATACCGCGGTCGAGCCCGAGAGCTTCGAGGTGGCCTTCGCCGCTGCCTCCTCTGACCTCTCCGCCGTCGTGCTCTCGAGCTGCGCGGCGCTGACCGCCGACGCGACCGAGGTGCTCCTCGGGCCGGGCGAGTGCGACCCCGCCGAGCAGAACCTCTACCTCCGCACGGGCTCGGGTCTGGCCCTGCTCAACCTCCTGCCAGGGAATGCGACCGGCACTCCGGGGGCGCAGATCGCTGCCCCGATTGGCGCGGTCTCCGGCAGCGGCGCGCGGGTCTACTGGGCGCTGGGCGGCAGTCTCTTCCTGCGAGAGGGATCGCAGACGATCCAGGTTGACGAAACCGTTGGCGGAGGAGGGGTCTTCGAGGCCGCCTCGACCGACGGATCCGTCGCCTTCTTCAGCAAGGAAGGTCACCTCTACCGTTTCCTCGCGGCCGGCAAAGCCACCGCCGACCTGACTCCAGGGGGCGGGGTCGCCGGTGTCCTCGGCGCGTCCGCCGACGGCTCCCACGTGTACTACCAGGACGCGGGCGGTCTGAGGCGCTGGCACGACGGCGTGACCGTGACCGTCGCCCCCGGCCCATCTGCGGCCGCCCCAGCCAACTTCCCACCCGCGACCGGCACGGCGCGGGTCGGCGCCGACGGGGAGCACCTCGCCTTCCTCTCGACCGCGGAACTGACCCCGTTCGACAACGCCGGCGAGACCGAGGTCTACCTCTACGGCCCCTTTCCCGGCGCGGGCGGGCCGCAGCTCGTTTGCGCCTCATGCAATCCCACCGGCGAACGCCCGCAGGGCTCCGCCTCGATCCCCGGCGCGCTCGTCAACGGCTCCACTCAGGCTTATAAGCCCCGTGTCCTCGCTGCCGCCGGTACACGCCTCTTCTTCGACTCCTCCGACGAGCTGGTCGCGCAGGACACCAACTCCCAGCCCGACGTCTATCAGTGGGAGGCGGCCGGGACCGGGGATTGCGATCGTGTGCCGGGCTGCGTCAACCTGATCTCCAGCGGCCGCAGCCTCGACGGGGCACGCTTCATCGACGCCTCCGCCGAGGGCGCCGACGTCTACTTCACCACCGA
>DATMEP010000036.1:0-9833 GCA_035556755.1 Solirubrobacterales bacterium | reverse complement strand
GGCATCGCTCGGATTCATAGAATGGCAAACGATGTCCGGGCACTCGAAGTGGGCTTCGATCAAGCACAAGAAGGGCGCCGCCGACGCCAAACGCGGCAAGCTCTTCACCAAGCTGGCGCGCGCGATCACGGTCGCGGCGCGCGACGGCGGCGGCGATCCCGACGGCAACGCCGCCCTGGCGACGGCGATCCAGAAGGCTCGCGACGCCTCGATGCCCAAGGACAACATCCAGCGGGCCATCGATCGTGGCAGCGGCGTTGGCGCCGACGCCGCCTCGATCGAGCAGATCCTCTTCGAGGGCTACGGCCCCGGCGGCGTCGCCGTCCTGGTCGACGCCCTGACCGACAACCGCAACCGCACCAGCGCTGAGATCCGCCACGCCTTCAGCAAGCACAACGGCAGCCTCGGCGAGCCGGGCTCGGTCGCCTGGATCTTCGAGAAGCGGGGCGTCGTCGCCGTCGACGCCGATCGCTACGGCGAGGACGACCTGATCGTCGCCATCGACGCCGGCGCCGAAGACGTGCGCGACGAAGGCGACGCCCTGCGCGTCCTCTGCGAGCCCGGCGATTTGAGCGCGGTCCGCGAGGCGTTGGCGGAGGCCGGGGTCGAGATCGAGTCGGCCGGGGTCGAGATCGAGCCGAAAAGCGCGGTCGAGGTGAAAGGAAACGACGCGAAGTCGTTGCTCAACCTGATCGAGGCGCTCGAAGAGCAGGACGACGTCAACGAGGTTCACGCCAACTTCGACATCCCCACCGACGTGCTGGAGAAGCTGGCAGCGGCCTAAGGGCGCTCCGCCCGAACAAGGCATCCGAGCCTTTTCCCAGAATCAATCCCCATGCAGATCGTGATGGGGATCGACCCCGGGGCTGCGAACCTCGGCTTCGGCATCGTGCGCGTCGAGGGGAACCGCATGGTTGCCCTCGACGGCGGTGTGGTCGAAACCTCTGCCGAGATGCCGATGGAGCGCCGGCTGGAGCGGATCCACGGCTCGCTGGTGGAGCTGATCGCCTGGCACGAGCCGGGGGCGATGGCGGTCGAGGACGTCTTCTTCGGCAAGAACGTGCGCAGCGCGATGTCGGTCGGGCAGGCCAGCGGGGTGGCGATGCTGGCCGCCGCGCAGAGCGGGATCCCCTGCTTCGCCTACACCCCGCAGGCGATCAAGATGGCCGTCTGTGGCTCCGGCGGGGCGGGCAAGAAACAGGTCCAGCGGATGGTGGGGACGCTGCTCGAACTGCCCGAGCCACCCTCGCCCGACCACGCCGCGGACGCGCTCGCGGTGGCGATCTGCCACGGCGGCGGGGCGCCCCGCCGCGAGGCGGTGGCGGCCGCCGACGCGGGCGTCCGCGAGCGGGTGCCCGGATGATCGCCGCGGTCCGTGGCGAGGTGATGGTGCGCCGGCCCGACCACGTCGTGATCGAGGCCGGCGGGGTCGGCTACCGGCTGACCGTCTCTGCCGAGACGCTGAAGGCGGTCCCGGCCACCGGCCGCGACGCCTTCCTCCACGCCGAGCTGGTCGCACGCGAGGACTCGCTCGCCCTCTTCGGCTTTGCCTCCGAGGAGGAGCGCGACCTCTTCGGCCAGCTGGTCTCGGTCAGCGGGGTCGGTCCGAAAGTGGCGATCTCGGTGCTCTCCGGCGGGCCGGCGCGCGAACTTCTGCGGGCGATCGCCGCCGGCGACGCGAAACGCTTCCAGGCGGCACCGGGGATCGGCAAACGGACCGCGGAGCGGATCATCGTCGAGCTGCGGGAGAAGGTCGCAGGGGTGCTCGAGGAAGAGGTTGCGCTCGGCGTCGTCGAGGAGGGCGACGCGCGCGCCCTCGCCCGCGACGGCCTCATCAACCTCGGTTACGCGCCGCTCGAGGCGGAGCAGCTGCTCGACGGGATCGAGAGCGACGACGCTGAGGAGCTGATTGCGACGGCGCTGCGCAAGGCGGGGACGGGCAAGGCGGCGTGAACGAGAAGCGGATCCGTACTCCGGGAATCGACGAGGAGCCGATCCCGATCGACGCCGAGGTGCGCGTCCACGATGCCCGCGCCGATGTCCCCGACGAGGATCTCGACCGCTCCCTGCGCCCGCCGACGCTGGCCGATTTCGTCAACCAGGAGCAGGTGACCGAGCAGCTGGCGATCTTCATCGAGGCCGCCCGGCAGCGCGGCGAGCCGCTCGACCACGTCCTGCTCGCCGGCCCGCCGGGACTCGGCAAGACCTCGCTCGCCCACATCGTCGCCGCCGAGATGGGGGTTCCGCTCGTCCAGACCGCCGGACCGGCACTGGAGCGCAAGGCCGACATCGCCTCATTCCTCACCGCGCTGGAGCCCGGCAGCGTCTTCTTCATCGACGAGATCCACCGCCTCGGCCGCGCCGTCGAGGAGACGCTCTACCCCGCGATGGAGGACGGCGAGCTGCCGGTCGTGCTCGGCCAGGGCGCCGGTGCGCGCACGGTGACGCTGCCGCTGCCGCCCTTCACCCTGATCGGAGCGACGACCAGGGCCGGCCTGCTGACGACGCCGCTGCGCGACCGCTTCGGCGTCTCCCATCGCCTCGAGCACTACAACCCGGACCACCTCGCCGCGATCATCGAGCGCTCGGCGAGCATCCTCGATGTGGAGATCGACGCCGCCGGCGCGCGGGCGATCGCGGAGCGCTCGCGCGGCACCCCGCGCGTCGCGAACCGCCTGCTGAAGCGGGTCCGTGACTTCGCCCAGGTGAAGGGCCGCGGCGCGGTCGACGCGGAGGTCGCCGCGGCCGGGCTGAAGATGCTCGAGGTCGACGCCGGCGGGCTCGATCGCAGCGACCGCAACCTGCTGGGGACGATTGCCGACAAGTTCGCCGGCGGCCCGGTCGGGCTCTCGACCCTGGCGGTCGCGATCGGGGAGGAGCAGGACACGATCGAGGACGTGCTCGAGCCCTATCTGCTTCAGGAGGGCTTGCTCAAGCGCACCCCCCGCGGACGCGTCCTCACCGCACGGGCCTACGAGCACTTGGGCGTGCCTGCGCCCGAGGGAGCGCGCAGTCTGTTTTGAGCGGACTCTCAGTAGCCTGTTGAGGGATGCCGTTCTTCATCTGCCCCAACTGCGGCAACAGGGAGGTCAGCGCTGACCGCACGGCGGGCTTCAGCACGCGCCCGAAGGGGTGCTCCAAGTGCGGTTTCGGCTTCGTCTTCGAGCTGCTCGACGACTACTACCCGGCGCCAAACGCCGCCTTTTTCGTCTGCGACAAGCAGGCGCGCGTGATCGACGCCGGGCGCGGCAGCTTCGAGCTGACCGGCCTCACCGACGAGGACGTGATCGGGCGTCCGGTGCAGGAGGTGCTCGGGCTCCAGTGGCGCGAAAGTGGCGACGGTGGCGAGACAGCCGACCACGACGGCGACGGGGTCGCGGACCCGATCGAGACCTCGCTGGAGTGGGGGGTCCGCTCGCTCGGCAAGAAGGTCTCCGTCAACGCCGAGGGCGATCTGCCGGCCGAGGCGATCGCCGACGTCTTCCCTGCCTACGACGACGATGGCGGCCTGCTGCTCGTCCTGACACCGGACGGATAGGGATGACCCGGCGCCGCGGCAACGTCTTCGTACTGGTCTTCGTCTTCGCCCTGATCCTCGTCTCGGCGCTGGTCGTGGCCAGCAAGCCGACCAAGCTCGGACTTGACCTCAAGGGCGGGGTCGAACTCGTCTACCAGGGGACCCCGACCGGCCAGGTGGAAGAGGTCAGCGGCGACGACATCGAACGCTCGATCGACATCATCCGCGAGCGGATCGACAAACTCGGCGTCGCCGAGCCCGAGGTCTCCCGCCTCGGTACCACCGAGATCTCGGTTGCCCTGCCCGACGTAACCAACGCGCAGCGGGCGATCGACCAGGTCGGCACCACCGCCCAGCTCTACTTCTACGACTGGGAACCCAACCTGATCGGCCGAGAGAAGCTGATCGGCGGCTTCCCCGGCCGGCAGCCGCCGGCGAAAATCGTCGAAGAAGCGAACAAAGAATGGGATGCCGCTGGGCGCCTCAGCACCAAAGCGGAAAACCAGCAACTGATCTTCTCCGGCGCCTACCCGACCGCGTACGCGGCGGCGAAACTGGCGGGCGAACAGAAACCGGAACCCGACTGCACCGACTGCTCGACCACCAAGACGCGCTACTACCTGTTCTCTCCCGACCCCACCCACAAATTGATCGCCGGTCCCGAGGCCTCCAGGAAGGACCTCTTCTCGACCGCGACCGGGGCGCGGCGAGGGAAAGGCGGCGAAGTTCTGACGGTGCCGCCCGGCACGATCGTCGCCTCCGAGCTGCCCTCTGACGCCAACGGAGCGGTGATGGAGGACGCCGACCCGGGCTGGTACGCGCTGCGCGACAGGCCGGCGCTCTCCGGCTCCGACATCACCGATCCCAAGCAGGAATTCGACGAACTCAACCAGCCGAACGTCTCCTTCAACTTCACCGACGACGGCCGCGAGGCCTTCCAGGAGGTGACGCGGCAGATCGCCCAGCGCGGCCAGGCGCGGGCGATCGGCCCGGCTTCCGGCGAACAGGCCGAACAGCTCTCCGGGCGGTTCGCCGTCGTCCTCGACAACGAAGTCAAGACGCGGCCGCTGATCAACTTCGCCGAGAACCCGGACGGGATCGACGGCCGAACGGGGGCGCAGATCTCCGGTGGCTTCTCCAGCGCCCAGGACGCGCAGGACCTGGCGACCTTCCTCCAGATCGGTGCCCTGCCGATCAACCTGAACCTGATCAGCCAGACCGAGGTCTCGGCGACCCTGGGCGAACAGGCGCTGGAGCAGGGCCTCAAAGCGGGCTTGATCGGGCTGGCGCTGGTGATCCTCTTCCTGATCGCCTACTACCGGCTGCTCGGCATCGTTGCGACCCTCGGCCTCGCCGTCTATGCGGTCGTCTTCTTCGCGCTGATCAAACTGATCCCGATCACGATGACCCTGCCGGGGATCGCCGGATTGATCCTGACGATCGGCGTCGCGGCGGACTCCAACATCGTCATCTTCGAGCGGATCAAGGAGGAGGTGCGCGCCGGGCGCAGCATGACCGCGGCGATCGGGATCGGCTACCGCAAAGGGATCGCGACGATCATCGACGCGAACGTCATCACCCTGCTCACCGCTTTCATCCTCTTCGTGCTGGCCACGGCCGGCGTCAAAGGGTTCGCCTTCGTCCTCGGCGTCGGCACGATCGTCTCGCTGTTCACGGCGGTCGTCTTCACCCAGGCCCTGCTCGGCACCTTCGGCCGCGGTCTCCTGCAGGCCTCGCCGAAACTGGTCGGGGCGGGGGAGTCGCGGGTCCGGTGGCACTTCGACTTCATCGGCGCCAGCCGCTGGTTCTTCTCGATCTCCGGCGCGATCCTGGTCATCGGCGCGATCTCGCTGTCGGTCAGTCAGCTCAACTTCGGGATCGACTTCGAGTCGGGCACCAGGCTCAACTTCGCCCCTGAGCGCAGCGCCTCGGTCGAGGACGTGCGCTCGGCGCTGGAGCCGGGGGGCCTCGGCGAGGCGGAGATCCAGGAAACCGAGAACGACCGCTTCGGGACCGGCTTCCAGGTGCAGACCGAGGAGCTCCTGCCGGGTGGGGTGACCCAGGTCAGGGCGGCGCTGGACTCGGAGTTCGGGATCCAGCCGGGCAGCTTCGAAAACACCAGCGTCGGACCGACCTTCGGCGAGCAGATCGCCCGCAGCGCGATCCTCGCGATCATCTTCTCGCTGCTGCTGATCTCCGCCTACGTCGCCTTCCGTTTCGAAGCGAAGTACGCGGTGCCGGTCTTGATCGCCGTCGCCCACGACATCCTGATCACCGCCGGCGTCTACTCGCTGGCGGGCAAAGAAGTCTCGAGCGGGACGGTGGCCGCTTTCCTGACCATCCTCGGTTACTCGTTGTACGACACCGTGATCGTCTTCGACCGTATCCGCGAGAACGTCCCCCGCATGCCGCGGGCGGCCTTCTCGCAGATCGTCAACCGCTCGATGAGCGAGGTTCTCACCCGGTCGCTGATCACCGGCCTCTCGTCCGTCTTCCTGGTCACCGTGCTGCTGATCTTCGGTGGCGCCACCCTGCAGGACTTCGCCTTCGCGATGATGGTCGGCATCTTCTCCGGTACCTACTCGTCGATCTTCATCGCAGCGCCGGTGCTGAACGCATGGAAGGAACGCGAGCCAGGCTTCACGCGCCGGCGCGAGCGGATCGTCGCCGCCGACGGCAGCGTGCCGGCCTTCGTCGACGACGCCGAGCTGGCGCGGCTTGGCGACGACTCGGCTGGCGACGCCGAGATCGAGGAGGAGCTGGCGGCTCAGCAGGACGCCAAGCCGGTGCCCGGGGCGGTGGCGACGGCCGAGCCGCCGTCGGGTGGCGGAGACGGCGGCGATCCGGTGACGAACGGCGAGCCGCCCGCCGCCTCCGACCCGGCCGCGGCGGAGCGCCGCGAGCGGAACAAAGAGCGCCGCGAACGTCGCCAGCAGCGCCGCAAGCACGGGAGAAATCGATAGCGATGGAGGCGGTCATCTAATGGCACTGGTCGTCTGGTTCACGATGGGCCTGGCCCTCTGGCACTTCACGATCTTCCTGCCCGACCGCTTCTGGCAGGGGATCATCGGCGCCCTGCTCGGCTCGACGATCGGCGCGGTCATCTTCGGCGCGATCGTCCACGGGGCCTCCGGCAAAGGCCTCGGCGACACCGACTTGGCGACGGCCCTGATCGCGGTCCCCGGCGTTGCGATCGGCCTCGGCGTCGTCTGGGCGATCGGCGCCCGCGCCGAAGCCCCCGAGCAGCCCTGACTGCCCTGCATTTTCCGGGCCGGTGGGGCGTGAAATCCGTCCCGACCGCCGCCTAGCCTGGCTGAGTGCCGGAATCCGCCAGCGCCTACGAGGCAGAGCCCTACGACTACCGCGAGGCGCGGGCCCTCGCTGGAGCGCTGGAGCTGAGCGAGCCGGTTGCGATCGCGCTGGTCCGGCGCGGGTACGGGTCGCCTGAGGCGGCGCGGGAGTTCCTCGAAGCCGGCGAGTCGCACTCGCCGGGCGAGTTCAGGTCGATGGGCGTGGTGGTGGAGCTGGTGCGGGCCGCGATCGAGGAGGGCCGGCAGATCACCGTCCACGGCGATTTCGACGTCGACGGGGTCTGCGCGACGACGATCCTGGTCGGCGCTCTGCGTGAGCTTGGCGCCGAGTGCGACTGGCTGATCCCGGACCGGATTGCCGACGGCTATGGCCTCACCGCCGAGAACATGCACCGCCTCGCCGAGCGGGGCACCTCGTTGCTGATCACCGTCGATTGCGGGGTAACCGCCGTTGACGAGGTGGCGCTGGCGCGCTCACTGGGGATGGAGGTCGTGGTCACCGACCATCACCAGGCGGGAGACGAGCTGCCCGATTGCCCGATCCTTCACCCAAGCTTGGACGGATACCCCTTCGAGCATCTCTGCGGCACGGCGGTGGCGTGGAAGCTGGCCTGTGCGCTGAGGGAGAAGTCGGGCAAGCCCGATGCCTCCGCTCCGGCCGACCTCGACCTGGTCGCCCTGGCCAGCGTCGCCGACGTAGTGCCGCTGGTGGGGGAGAACCGGGCACTTGTGCGGCTTGGGCTGGAAGAGGTGCGTCGAGCGCAGCGGCCGGGGATGCGGGCGCTGCTCGAGGCTGCCGGTTGCGAGCCCAGCCAGCTCGACGAGGGCGACCTGGGGTTCAAGCTGGCGCCGCGGATCAACGCTGCAGGGCGGCTGTACCGGGCCGACGCCGGCGTCGAGCTGTTCCTCACCGATGACGAGGCACGGGCCGCCGAGATCGCGGTGGAGCTGAACCGCGCCAACGGCGAGCGGCGCGCGACGGAGCGTGAAGTCGACACGGCTGCGGAGGCGGCGCGGCGCGAGCTGCCGGACGAGCTGCGCGAAGCGCCCGGGCTTGTCCTCGCCGGCGAGGGCTGGCATCCGGGCGTGGTCGGGATCGTCGCCTCGCGGCTCGCCGAGCGCCATCGCCGGCCCGCCGTGGTGATCTCGCTCGACGGCGAGGGAGCCGGTCGCGGCTCGGGACGCAGCATCCCCGGCTTCGACCTGCTGGCGGCGCTGGAAGCCTGCTCCGAGCACCTGAGCGGCTTCGGCGGCCACCGTGCCGCGGCCGGGCTCCAGCTGCGGGCGGAGAAGGTCGACGCCTTTCGCGAGGCGTTTGCCGCCCACGCGACCTCGGTGCTCGGGCCCGAGGACCTGGTGCGCACCGAGCGGATCGACGCGATCGTCGGCGGCGCCGGCCTTGGCCTCGACTTGGCCGAAGAGCTGCAGAGTCTCGCCCCGTTCGGGATGGGCAACCCGGGCGTGCGGCTGCTCGTCCCCTCGGCGACCGTGCGGGACGTGCGGGCGATAGGGGAGGGCAAGCACGCCCGCTTCAGCCTCCACAGCGGTGGCCACCGGGCGCTCGGGGTGGCCTTCGGCCGCGCCGGGTTCGAGGTGGGGGAGCACGAGCCGGTCGACGCCGCGGTGCGGCTCGAGGTGAACCGCTGGAACGGCTCGGTCGAGCCCCAGGTCGTGCTGCGCGAGCTGTACCCGGTGGAGCGCGCCTGCAGGTGCCCGGAGGAGGAGTGGTGGCGGCGGTTCGAGCGGGAGCTGCGCCTGCCACTCGACTCTCCGGGTGAGGACGGAGCCCCGGCGGAGACCCGCGCCCGCGAGACGTGCCCAGGCAGCGGCTCGGTCGCCGCGACCATCGCCGAGATCCTCTCCAGCGGCGCCGAGGTGCTGGCGGTCTGCGCCGACGCCACGAGGCGGCCCGGACTGGCCGGGCTGGCTCGCTTCTCCCGCCGCGCCACGCCGGTCCCCTGCGAGCGCTGCGGCGGGTTTGCGACCGACGCTTCCAGAACCCCCGCGGTGGCCGACTACATGGCACTGGAACGGGCGCCCAGCCTCGCCCGCGAGTTCGCCCACGTCGTCCTCGTCGACCCGCCCGCCTCCGCCCACCAGGAGCTCCTCGTCAGCCGCCCGGTGGACGGCTGGGACGAAGGAGACGGCCACCCGGGGTACCTGCACGAGGCCTGGGACGAGGCGGAGGTGACCGTCGCCCTGACCGTGCTCGAAGCGCAGCTCGCCCGCCGCCCGGCGCTGATCGCCGCCTTCAGGGACCTGCGCGAGGCCGGCGAGGTGAGCGGCGAGCGCCTGCAGGAGGCGCTGCGCGGCTCGGGGCCGCACCTCCGCGGCCCCGAGGCTGCGGCCCGCTGCTTCCGGGTGCTCGACGAGCTCGGCCTGGTGCAGGGAGCGCCGCAGGGCGGAAGCGGCACGGTGGGGGTCGTATCCTCAGAGGGAACGGATCTGGAGCGCTCGGAAGCCTTCCGTGCCTACGGAGCGATCCACCAGGAGGCACTGCGATACCTCGAACGACGCAACAAGCCCTAGAGCAGCACGAACTCCTCGGCGACCTCTTCGCCGTGATCGAGGAGTTCGATTCGCCGCCCGAGGACGGCGCCGCGACGAACGGCGGCACCTCGCTGGCCACCGCGACCATCGACCGCGAGGCGGTCGCCCACGCCTTCGACTTCGCCTGCGACCGCCACGCCGACCAGCTGCGCCGCTCCGGCGACGAGTTCATCACCCACCCCGTCGGGGTCGCCCAGATCTGCGCCGGGATGCGACTCGACACCGAGACGCTCTGCGCGGCGCTGCTGCACGACACGGTCGAGGACACCAGCGCCAGCCTGGAGGAGATCCAGGCCGAGTTCGGCGAGGAGATAGCCAAGCTGGTCGACGGCGTCACCAAGCTGACCGAGATCACCTTCGAGAGCCGCGACGAGCGGCAGGCCGAGAACTACCGCAAGATGATGGTGGCGATGGCCAGCGACGTCAGGGTGATCCTGATCAAGCTGGCCGACCGG
>DATMEP010000035.1:0-16100 GCA_035556755.1 Solirubrobacterales bacterium | reverse complement strand
ATGTCGGCACCCCCATGATTGCGGTCCTCGCCGAGGCCATTCCTCGGCGACAAACCCGCGCATCTCATGCGCGGGTGCCGACCTTTACGCCGGGTTCGGATCGAGCCGGCGCTCAGGTGGGCCGGCCATAGGGTCTAGCCGGCGACTACGCCCGAGCCCGCTGCCGTCGGCCGCCGGCGAAAGCACCGACGTCGACGAGGAAGGCGAGGATGACGAAGAACCACTCGAAGCCGACCACGCCGTTCGTTCCCCACCCCCACATCAAGGCGTAGGCGAGCGTCGTCCAGGGCAGCAGGAAGAAGCCCAGCAGGGGCAGGATCCAGCTGTCGAAGGAGCGGCTGAGCAGGTCGCTGAACAGCCACAGCGCGAACAGCGCCAGTCTTGGCGAGATCAGGGCGAGCAGGAGGGCGAAGCAGCCGATGGCGAGAGGCTATCCGCCAAGGCGGGCGCTGCGAGGGAGGGACTAACCGACCAGCAGGCTGCGACCGCGGATCAGCGCCCGCGCCGCCGCCGCCGCTCGCTCGCTCGCCAGTTCGACCGCCTGCGGCAGCTCGCCGAAGCCGCCCTCGAGCAGCAGCGTCGCGTGCCCCTGGGCGAGGCTGGTCAGTGCTTGGACCAGCACACCGGCGGCCTCTTCGTCGCCGCTCGGGGCGAGTTCGACGGCCGGGCCGGCGACGGCGGCGAGGACGGCGCCCGCCGCCTCCTCCAGCCCGGGGTACCGCGACTTGTCCAGGCCGGCGCCGAACAGCGCCTCGAACATCGGCCGGCGCTCGGCGGCGAAGCGCACGTAGGCGGCGCTCGCCGCGGCGAGTCGCTCGGCCGGCGTCTCCTGGTCGGCGAGGGCGGACTCGAAGCGATCGCGTAGCTCCTCGCAGGCGGCGGTGGCGCAGGCGGCCAGCAGCTCGTCGCGGTCGGCGAAGTGGCGGTACGGGGCGGAGATGCTGACTCCGGTCCGGCGCGCGGCTTCGGCCACCGAGAAGCCGTGGATGCCGTTCTCCTCGATCAGCTCGAACGTCGCCGCTATCAGCGCCGCTGGGAGGTCGCCGTGGTGGTAGGTGTCCCTGCTCTTGGCGCTCTTCACGGCCAGTGACTTTAGCCTCGCGCGGCGAAGTAAGAGAGATTCACATATATTCTGGTCGACACCGACCGGTTGCAAATGGAGGAGCGCGATGAGCGAGAAGTGGACCGCCGAGCAGATCCCCGATCAGACGGGCCGCACCGCCGTGGTGACCGGAGCCAACAGCGGCTTGGGAGAAATCGTGGCGCGCGAGCTGGCCCGGGCGGGCGCCGACGTCATCGTCGCCTGCCGCGATACGGGGAAGGGTGAGACCGCCGCCGACTCGATCCGCGGCGACGTCCCGGGGGCGTCGGTCTCGGTGTGGGAGCTCGACCTGGCGAGCCTCGCCTCGGTGCGGGCGTTTGCGGAGCGCTTCGCTGATAAGCACGACGGGCTCGACCTGCTGATCAACAACGCGGGCGTGATGGCTTCGCCGCAGCGCAAGACCGCCGACGGGTTCGAGCTGCAGTTCGGGACCAACCACCTCGGTCATTTCGCCCTCACCGCTCAGCTGCTCGACTCGCTGGAGGGCCGCGAGGACGCGCGGGTCGTCACCGTCAGTAGCGGCGCCCACAAAATCGGCCGGATCCGCTTCGACGACCTGCAGGGGGAGCACAGCTACCGTCGCTGGCGCGCCTACTCGCAGTCGAAGCTCGCCAACGTCCTCTTCGCGCTCGAGCTGGACCGGCGCCTGCGGGCGAGTGGCGCGACCGTGAGCAGCCTCGCCGCCCACCCCGGCTACGCGGCCACCAATCTGCAGTCGGCGGCGGCGCCCGCCTTCGACCGAGCGATCATGGTGATGACCAACCGGCTGCTCGCCCAGAGCGCCGAGATGGGCGCGTTGCCGCTGCTCTACGCGGCGACCCGGCCCAATCTCGACGGCGGCCTCTTCATCGGGCCCGACGGTTTCGAGGAGCAACGGGGTTACCCGAAGGTGACGAGGCCGGTCCGTGCCGGGCGCGACGAGGAGACCGCGAAGCGCCTCTGGTCGGTGTCCGAGGAGCTGACCGGCGTCGAGTACGAGTTCCGGCATGACGACATCGGTACCGTCAGGGAGGCATGAGTCAGGAGAGCCACTCAGTCCTCGGCACGCCGCTGAAGCCGCCCTTCCCCGAGGGAACCGAGGTCGCCTACTTCGCGCTCGGCTGCTTCTGGGGCGCCGAGCGGCTGTTCTGGGACCTGGACGGCGTCTACACGACGGCCGCCGGCTACATGAACGGGACCACGCCGAACCCGACCTACGAGGAGGTCTGCTCGGGGCAGACCGGCCACGCCGAGGCGGTGCTCGTCGCCTTCGACCCCGAGCGGGTCTCCTACGTCGACCTGCTGAAGATCTTCTTCGAGGAGCACGATCCGACCCAGGGCATGCGCCAGGGCAACGACGTCGGCACCCAGTACCGCTCCGGCATCTACTTCGCCAACGACGCTCAGAGAGCGACCGCGGAGATGGCGCGGGACGCCTACGACGAGGCGCTGCGCGACGCCGGCCACGACCCGATCACCACCGAGGTCGAGCCGGCCGGGCCCTTCTACTACGCCGAGGACTACCACCAGCAGTACCTGCACAAGGTGCCGAACGGGTATTGCGGCCTCGCCGGCACCGGCGTCTCCTGCCGCATCCCTTCGGTCGCTTCCTAGGCCTGCCCCGGCAGCGACGCGTCCCGATCCGCCCGCCCGGCGCTGTGAATAGCATCCCGCGCCGGTGACCCCGTCCTTAGGCTCCTACATCGGCGGCTGCCTGGCGACGATCGGCATCGTCTCGGCGGTCGGCCTCGGCGGCTACTGGCTGCGGCGCTGGATCGTGCCCGAGTTCTCGGGCGCGCTGGCGCGTCTCGCCGACGCGACGATCGCCACCGCGCTGCTGGTCATGTCGCTGCAGCTGCTGGGGACGCTCAGCATCCTGACCCTGGGCTGGACCGTCGTCGTCTGCATCGCGACGGGTCTCGGCGCGGCGCTGCTGGGCTGGTGGATGGCACCGGAGAAAAGCCGCGAAGTGAGCGCGCCGCAGGTGCAGAAAGCAGCGCTGCTGATCGCGCTCGGCGTCGCCTCCTGGGCGGTCGCCGAGTGGACCTTCCCGGCGCAGCTCGCGCTCGACCACGGCATGTTCGGTGGCGACACCACCTGGTACCACATGCCTTTCTCGGGCCGGATCGCCCAGGAGGCCTCGACCGTCCCCCTCCATTTCACCGACCCGCTGCGGCTTGCCGCCTGGTTCTACCCCGGCACCTCGGAGCTGATCCACGCCGCCGGGATCGTCCTCTTCAAGAGCGACTGGCTCTCGCCGCTGATCAACCTCGTCCTGCTCTCGATCGGGCTGCTCGCTGCCTGGTGCGTGGGCAGGCCCTACCGGGTGGGCCCGGCGACGATGGTCGCCGGGGCGATCGTCTACTCGGCCGGGGTGATGATCGAGACGCAGCCGGGGGAGGGGCGCAACGACATCCTCGGGCTCGCCTTCCTGGTTGCCTTCGCCGCCTTCCTGATCAACGGCCACCAGCGGCGGGCGCCGGCCGCCGGCGCCGTCCAGGACACGCCGGAGCGCGACGCGCCGCTGCTCGACAAGGGACCGCTGATCATGGCCGGGATCGCCGCCGGCCTCGCCGTCTCGGTGAAGCTGCCGCTGCTGGCCCCGGTGGGGGCGATCGCGGTCGGGATGGTTGTCGTCAGCGGCGCCGGGCGGCGGCTGATGACCGCGGCGGCGATCGGCATCCCCGCCTTCGTGGTCGGCGGCTACTGGTACGTGCGGGCGGCGATCCACACCGGCGGCAACCCGATCCCCCAGATCGGCTGGGGGCCGCTGCACCTGCCGCGGCCCGACCAGATGCCACTCGACCCGCGGCCGCGCTTCTCCGTCGCCGACTACCTGTTCGAGCCGACGATCTACCGCCGCTGGTTCTTCCCCGAGCTGGAGAACGCGCTGGGGCCGTTCTGGCCGCTGATCCTGATCGCCGCGGTCGCCGCCGCCGTCTTCATCGCGGTGCGCTCGCGCAACCAGGTCTTGCGGGTGATCGCCGCGGCAGCCCTTCTCACCGCCGCCGTCTACATCGTCACGCCGCTGACCGCCGCCGGCCAGGAAGGGTCGCCGACCGGATTCTTCACCAATACCCGCTACCTGATGCCGGGGTTGCTCCTCGCCCTGACGCTGCTGCCGATCGCGCGGCCGCTGCGGGCGCCCGAGCAGCGCGCCTGGCAGACGCTGCTCTTCCTCACCGCGGTCTACGCGGTGATGGTCCTGACCACGCCGCGCTGGTACCCGGACTACATCGTCGGCACCTTCTTCCTCACCCTCGCCCTGGTCTGGGCGCCGGCCGCGCTGGGGCTGCTGCGCTCCCGCCGCCGGGTGAGTCGCGCCGTCGTCGCCGTCGCCGCCGGGACGATCCTGCTGCTCGCCGTCGTGCTCGGCCGCGCCCAGGAGGTCCAGTACTACAAGCAGCACTACCAGCGAACGACGCCGTTCCTGCAGGACGGTGGGCCGCAGAAGGCCTACGCCTTCGCCCACAACCAGCACGAGAAGCGGATCGGGATCGCCGGCTCGGGCGAGATCTTCTTCGGCCAGTACGGCTTCTACGGCGCCAACCTCGACAACTACGTCCAGTACATCGGGGTCGAGGGGCCGAACGGGACCTACCGGCTGGCGACGACCTGCCGTGAGTTCCGCGAGCTGGTCAACGAGGGCGACTACGACTACCTGATCGTCAGCCGCGCGACCCAGGACCTGCCCGAGTCGCCCTACTGGTATCCGGTCTACGCCTGGGTGAAAAACGACCCGGCCCTGAAGCTGGCGATCGAAGAGCCCGACATCACGCCGCAGCCCGACTACGTCTTCAAGGTCAACGGCAAGCTCGATCCCAGCGGCTGTCCCAGGCCCGGCGAATTCGCCGACGGCTGAGGCGCGGCCACGTAACCTTGGCGTACCCGCCCCCGTAGCTCAGTGGACAGAGCGACGGCCTTCTAAGCCGTGGGTCGCTGGTTCGAATCCAGCCGGGGGTGCTCTCCGGTCGGCGGCCTGCTCGGGGTCTGATTCCTTAGATATCGTTGAATAATGGGAAGCCACTTGTCGAGGAGCTCAGTCAGCCTACGTCGATTCGCCCTGGGCGACATCGCCGCCGTGCATGGTTGGTTCAACGACAAGGAGGCGACCAAGACGCTGGTCGGGCAGCGAAAGACGTTCTCCGAGGAGGAAGCCGAGGCTTGGACTCGTAGCGCGATCGAGGACGGGGAGGACCGTAAGTACGCGATCCTCGTGGAGGGCACCGACGAGCCCGTGGGGTTCACCGCCCTCTATGGGCTCGAGCGCGATTCGGGCCCAGAGTTGGGCGCCCTCATCGGTGGCGACTGGCGAAATCGAGGGGTGGGCCGGCCCGCGGAGGCCTTGACGATCGCGAAGGCATTCGGCGAGTTCGGCGCTCATCGCGTCTACGGTGAGATCCCCGTCTTCAACGAGGCGGCGAAGAGCGTGGTGGCCAGCCTCGGCTGGCGTTACGAGAAGACGCTGCCGGGCCACGGCAAGCGGGACCAGGAGAGCTTCAACTGCGAGCTGTGGTCGGTTGTTCCACCCGACTTCTACGCGGCGGCAGCGGATTTGGCACTCGACTGAGCCGCGTGGCGTGCGTCTCAGTCGAGCGTCGGCAACTCCACCATTCCGAGCGCGACGAACCCGGCGGAGGCCCGTAGGCCAAGCGCATCGACGGCGTGGGGCTCGATCGGGATCGACTCGATTGCTCCGATGCCGCGTTTACGGGTCTCCGCCCTGAAGAGCTCCAGCCACTGACCGAGGAAGAGGGGATCGGCAATGTCGGCATCGCCCGTCGGCGTACCGACCAGCAGCACCGCCGCGAGTCTCTGTTCGGCAAACCGCCGGTTGGCGGTGCCTTTCAACATCGACGTTGCCTTCCCCGACAGTCCCTGGGCTGGGGTTAGGTCGCCGGTCGAGGGGTCGAAGTCATATACGCCCGCCTCGAGGTCGGAAGTGCTTCGGGGCTGAAGCAGGCACAGGGCCAGCGGCTTGCCGCGGGCCAGGGCCTCCTTACCTCCGCGGAGGAGTACCTCCCCGAGTTGGCCCAGCGCTCTGATGTTCGTTTCATCCTTGCCCTCGGACACCTCCGGGCGCGTACGACCTTCGACCGCGCTCGCGACCTCGTCGAGGATCGCCAGGGCTTCCTCCTTGCCCGGGTCGACCGGTGCGTCGAGGGGTGCCAGTGCCGCGACGAGCGCCTCCAGCCGCCGGCGCTCGTCTCTCATCCGCCAGGCCCCAGCCGCCGTCGCGCCGAGCTCCAGGGTTTCACGGAGGGCATCGGGCCACAGCTCGTCGAGTTTGCGGTGCGCTTCTCCAGCGGCCCGCAGATGCTTGGCGAGCCTGCCGCCATCCTCGCCGCCGTCATCGACCTCGAGGCGCCCAAGCAGGGTATGGGCGCGTGCCTGATGCCAGGGGTTTGCGTGAGCCGCCTCGACGCTTTTCTCGGCATTTTCCGTTGCTTCTGCCCGGAGTCTTTTGGTGGAGTGAGGGGTAGTGCGCATCGCCGCCTCGGCGATGAGCCCGCGGATGTAGTAGATGACCGCCTTCTGCCATTCGTCCTCGGTGGTGAGCAGCTTCTCGGCGCGAACCAGATCCTGTTCGGCCTGTGCGAGTGAGTTGGCGCCGAGCTTGGCATGCAGATAGGCCCGAGCTTCCAGCAGGTCGGCGCTCTCCAGCGAGGCCCGGGTCTCGTCTTGTCGTAGAGCTTTGTCGAGGATCTCGATTCCGCCCTGAGGGTCCCCTCGCAGGAACCGGGCGGTGGCTTTTGCGCGGATCACCCGATTCCGCGTGATCCTCCTCAGCTTGGTCATGTCGAGATCGGCCAGAAGGCCATCCGCGTCCGCGAGCCGGCCAAGTCGCAGCAGGGCCAGGGCCTTGCCGATAATCGCGTCGGCTCGGTTCTCGGGTTTTTGCTCCTTACGCAGGGCGTTTTCGAACTCGCGCAGGGCGGACTCGAAGCGCGCTGTGTAGAGCGCCTCCCAGCCGTAGTAGCGCGCGACCCGCTCGCCGAGCTGTTCGGGAGCGAGCCGTGCGGCCTTCCTGGCTCGTTCGTTTGCCATCTGGCGGTTGCCGCGCTGGGAAGCCACGATCGCGAGACGGAGATGCGCCTCCGCCCGCAGTCGCTTGTGCTCCTTGTCCCGGTGCTTTCCGCGCGTAAGCGGCTCGAGCACTTTTTCCGCTTGCTTCAGTCGACCCAGGTGAGTCAGGAGACGCCCACGGCCGATCGCCACCTCCATCGTCACGGGCTCGTCGGGCTTCTGGGTGCGTTCGAGCAGCGTCCGCATCCGCCTCTGCAGGTTCTCGGCGAAGCCGAGGTCGCGCGAGAGCTCGATCAGCTGCCGCGCAAGGCGGAGGCGGAGCTCGATGTCGACGGACCTGGCATCCAGAATCCGCATCGCCCGTAGTGGCCAGTGCTCCAGGGCTTCCTCGTGGCCTTTTTCGAGCAGGTATTCGCAGATCCGAGTCGGCACCTCCGGCGCGGGGCTCGCGTCGAGCAGCCTCGGGTGAACCTCGTAGCTACCGGCACCGCCCCCGGGGATCGTCGTCGCGATCCTGAAGATCTCCGACCGAGGCAGGTCCGGGCGTTCCGTCGCCGCCTTCGCGTCTGCCAGGGTGAAGGGGTCGTTCCCGAACCAGGCGAGGGCACGTGCCAGCTTGCGCTCCTCGCCCCTGAGCTCGTCGAGCGGGAGATCCTTCGTGTCGGGGGGCGGGAGCTCTCCGGCGTGCGGGACCCCGCCTCCCTCGACGGCGATCGACGCTGCGGAGCTGGCGGCGCGCAGCCCGATCTCACTGTTGTGTTCACGCGCATACTCGGTGGCGAGCGTTTCGAACTCGGCCCTTCTTTTCCCGCAGTCGCCGGGGAGCTCCCGGGTGGCGATCAGGTAAGCCTCCTCGACGTCTTTTGCGCTGGGCGGAGGCAGCGAGATCGTCTCCGCTCTCTCCCAGCCGGCAAGTCCGCCCCGCGGCTCGACTTTGGCACCGTCGGTGACGACTAGGAGCGAGGGGCGTTCCTCGGGGTGCTCGGCCTTTCCGGCCTGCTTGCGGACGGCAAGCAGGCGCTCCCTTTGGGGCGCCGTCAGCTCGCGGGTGAGGTCGAGTATGTAGAGGTGGCCCGGCAAGACGTCCTCGGGGTCCGAGTCGGCTCGCGGGCCGGTGTCCGGTTGCTCGCGGATCTGCTCAGCGGGCTTGCCGCGCCAAGCGAGCGTGCCCAGCTCGATTGCCTCCGCCAAGTGCAGGCGACCGGATTCTCCCTTGCCCTGTATGACTAGCATCGACCAGGGGTGGAGGCGGTCGAGGGCGACGGGGACCAGATCCAGCAGGCGCCGGATCGGCGGGGTGAATCCCGCGAGGTGGCTGGGAAGCCCATTGCCGGTCAGATGTCGGGTTTCCTCCAGCCGGCTGCTTGCTTCGAGTGCGAGTCGCTCGGATCCGGCGAACACCCGGGCGCGCGCGCCGCCACCCAGTACCGACTCGTCCCGATCGACGGCGAGCGGATGAAAGGCCAGGGGGTTTGGCGCGTCCCTGAGGTCCAGCCAAACCCCTGGTCCGAACCGGTACTGCGAGACTCGCGAGCCGTCGGCGGCGGTTGCGGCCTTCGCGTGAGGGACGAGCCGCTTGGCCAGCTTTGTCGTGTCCTGTCCTCCGCCGGCAGCGGTGGCGAGCAGGTCTCGCAGCCTGTTTACGGCGACGTGCAGCGATTGCCTGGAGATCGGCCGGTTGCGGTTGCGCGAGAGGAGCTTCCGAAGGGCGTCGCTGGAGAGCCCGTAGGAGTGGTGGACCGCGAGGTGCCTTGCCAGGGCTTCCTCGGCCGCGGGCCCGTCGAGGTCGTGGACCTCGCCGCCCCTGAGCTGAAACCTCCAACCGCCGACGCACCAGATCCGCAGCTCGGCCCTCGACCAGGCGTCGATCCCCTCTCCCTGCTTGCTGTCTTCGACTTGCATTTTCCCGTTGAGAGTTTAGAACAAGATTTAGTTTAGTTCCATACGCATTTGTACTTGCGGGAGCGAATCATGGTTCTTATAGTAGAGCCGGCAACTACGGGGGAGGTTCCGTGCTCAAACTCTGCTCAATCCCAATTGCAACCGGTCACGCCAGGTTCGCTTTCGCAGTCTCGTCGTTCGCGTTGTTGGTCGCCTTGGCGTCCAGCTGCGGCGCTGATCGCGTCGTTACGGCAGCCGAGGAGACGTCGCGCCGTGCCGCTCACGTGAAGCCGGCGAAGCTGCCGACCCTGCGGATCAGACAGCTGCCCTCGGGCGACCGGGTCCTCTCCCTCGAGAATGACGTCTACTTCGAGTTCGACAGCGCGGCGCTCACTCCCGAGGCGCGCGTGCAGCTCCGTGGCGAGCTGCTGCCGCGAGTACTCGCGTTCCTTGCAAGGCCGGGAACGGCGGTTTCCTTCCATGGCTATACGGATGGAGCGGGCGACAGCGCCTACAACCTGCGCCTGTCGCAGGGCCGCGCGCAGGCCACGCGGCGCTTCCTGGTCGCCGGTGGGTCGCCGCCGAGGCGCCTCTCCGCGCGCGGCTTCGGAGAGGCAATGGCCGTTTCCTCGCTACCCGACCAAGCCCTGCGACGGGTCGACGTCGTGCTGCGGAAGGGGGGTTCGCGATGACCTTTGCGCGACAGTTCACGAGCCTCCTCGTCGGGGCGACGATCGTCGTCTCTCTCGGCGCCTGCGGCATCGGAGGGCCGGAGATCTCCTCTCGCGCGAGGTGCGACGGGCCTGCCTTCACGTCCGACACGATGCCGGCGGCGCCGATGCGCACCCTGGTCCTGGTCGATCTCCCGGAGAACGGCGAGAGCGCAGGCGGACACGTGGTCGACGCCATCGATCCGGTCTTGTCCCGCGCGGTCGTCGAAGGCGGCGTCGTCCGCCTCCTGATCAGCGGTGGCGAGGGCCAGCCGTTGTCGCCGTCTCCCTGCCTCGACGGCGGTTCGGCGATCATGGTCGAGCGCAACAACGACGAGACCGAGCGCCGCTCCCAAAGCGCCGCGGTCGAGGCGATCGAGGGAAATGTCCTGGCCCTGCTCGCGGAAACCGAGGTCTCGTCGCTGGGCGATCTCTCCAACCTGCTTGCCGCGATCCCGGCTGAGCTTCGCTCGCTGTCGGGGGCGGGAGGCACCGGCGACGACGGCCCGATCAGGGTCGTCTTGATTAGCGATCTGACCAGTCCGGCGGCACGTGGGGACTGCCTGAGCCTGGACGGCGTCCGCGCCAGCAGCGCTGTTGCCGACGCGATGGTTGTCAGGTGTCTCGAAACCCGCCAGTTCCAGCGCCTGCCGGCCGGTGTCGCAATGACGATCGTCAGGCCGCAGCTGCTTCCCGGAGACAACGCCGGGACCCGGATGAGTGGCTACTTGATGGCGAGCCTCTGCGCGCGAATGACCAAAGAGAAAGGCGGCTGCATTTCGGAGTCCGCCGAAGGGGGGTGACGTATGTACCGGGAGACGCAAGTCGAGCACTTCGAGCCGCTGCTGGTCAAGTCGCGGCCGATAATCATCGCCTGTGGGGTTGCGACCGCGATCTTGATCGCGATTGCGTGGGCGATGATCGGGCACAACGTCGTGCGGGTGGCGATCAGCGGGGGGATCCTGATCACGACCACGAGCGCCTTCGTGGCCGGTAGCTCCTATCGGCTGCGCGATCTGCGCACGCGCCGGGGGCGGGTTCTGCGCAACCAGCCCCACGCCGAGGGGGAGATCTCGAAGCTGCCGCCGCCTGAGACGATCAGGCGTCGCCTTTGGATTTCGAGCTGCGCTTCGATCGCCGGCGTCCTGGGGCTCATGGCCACGACCGCAGTCGGCCTCCTGGCCGTCTCTGAGCCCGCTGTGGGGGAGTGGTCGGCGGTCGTTTCGATTCTCACCGTCGTGATCTCGGCGCTGCACTTCGTCGCCGCGACTTACACCCGTCCACTCGACTAGGAGGTAAGCGAGATGAGATTCAGGTTCAAGGCGCTGAGGCACAGGTTCAGGCCGGGGCGAATCGCTCGGTCGATGCTCAAGATCGGTGACATCGACGTGACGAAGGACGGGGGCGGGCGGTTGAAGATCGCCGCAAGCCTGATGCAGATCGAGCTGCGGGAAGTGCGGGAAGCGGGCGTCGCGCTTACCGAGAAGCTCCGCACCAAGATCGCTGGCCTGGAGCGACGGCTCGGGATCCGCAGCGAAGAGCGAGATCGCAAGAACGAGCAGCGGGCCGATCGCATCGAGCAGGGGCGTCTATGGCGCACGAGGGGCGTATACGAGAAGACGCTGCACATCGATCTGCCGCGCCTGGCGCGGACCGCCGTCTACGTCTTTCTGAGCGGGCTGGACTTCTACGTCTTCGCCGAGGCCTGGGCGATCGGCACCGATTCGCGCACCGGCGAAGTCAACTGGTGGATCGGCGGTCTGCTCGGGCTGGTGGTCTTCGGGGCGGGTTTCCTCGCCGCGGTGCAGCTGAAGCGGGTCGTGGTCGCGCGCAGGCAGCAGGAGCTCCTGGCAGAGGAAGAGAGCCCCGATCCGAGGTTCGTTCCGTTGGCACCGAACTTCCTCTTTCTCCTTCTCGCCGGTGGCTTCTTCCTGACGATGGTGATCTTCGGCTTCCTCGTTCGGGTCTCCAACGAGGCGGCGGAAGCGAATCTCTTCATGGTGGCGATGGCCGCACTGATACCGCTGCTCGCGGCCCTGACCGAGCTTTTCCTCTACGACCCGATGCAGCGTGATCAGGTCCGGCAAAACCCGATCGACCGGGTCCTCGCTCGCCGCCAAGCCAGGCTGCTGCGCAAGCTGGAGCTTCGCGAGGAAAGGATCGAGCACGCCCTGGAGAACATCCGCGAGAAGTACGCCACCGAAATCGAGATCCTCAAGGTCGAGTTGGGCGACCGGGGAATCGCACACGAAGGGGCCGGAGCGTGACCCACGGCTTTCAACGGCTTCGCGCACCCCATGCAGACCGGCGGGAAGGGACGCCGCCAGATTGAGCCGGCCATGGTCGACCTGATCATCTACGCGACCCCGGCCTTCGTGCTGCTGCTCACGGTCGAGCTGTTCTCATCAAGTACGCGTGCGACGACGAGCTGGTCGGGTCCGTTACGGGCTGACGGGCGCGGCGGGGGCACGCGGGGCTAAGGGGTGCAGCGCAGCAGGGGGCCACGTCGGGTGCCGGCTAGCCTCTGAGGATCGCGGCGAACGTCCTCATCGCCGGAGCAACGGGTTTCGTCGGCGGCCGCCTGGCGGCGTCGCTGCGGGGTGAGGAGGGCCGGGTGCGCTGCCTGGTGCGGGACCGGAGCCGGGCGCGCGAGCTCGAGGCCGGCGGGGCGGAGCTGCACGTCGGCGACGTGACCGACGGCGCCAGCCTGGCAGGCGTCGGCGAGGGCGTCGACGTCGCCTACTTCCTCGTCCACTCGATGGCCGGCGGCGAGGGCTACGCGGAGCGCGAGCGGAAGGGGGCGCTCGAGTTCGCCCGGATGGCGAAGCGCGAGGGGGTCGAGCGGATCGTCTACCTGGGCGGGCTGGGGGACGAGACCGCCTCCGAGCACCTGCACAGTCGCCACGAAGCGGCCTGCGTCCTCGGCGCCGAGGGGCCGCCGCTCACCTATTTCCGCGCGGCGATGGTGGTCGGCGCTGCCAGCGAGTCCTACCGGACCCTGCGCTACCTGGTGGGAAGGCTGCCGGCGATGATCGCTCCCGGCTGGCTGCGCACCGTCACCCAGCCGATCGGGATCGACGCGACGGTCGAGTACCTGCGCCGCGCCCCCGAGGTCCCCGAGTCGACGGGTCGCGAGGTCCAGATCGGCGGCCCGGACGTTCTCTCCTACGAAGAGATGCTCGACCGGATGGCTGTGGCGATGGGCAAGAGACCGCCGCTGAAGGTGCCTTTCCCGCTGATCACGCCCGCGCTCTCGGCGATGTGGCTGGGCCTGGTCACCCCGGTCGACACGAAGGTGGCGCGGCCCTTGATCGACGGCCTCACCACCGCGACCGTGGTTGACGATCCGTCTGGGGCGCGGCCGTTCGGGGTCTCCCCGGAGCCGTTCGACGAGACGCTGCGGCGCGCGCTCGAGGAGGAAAGGCACGGGTAACCGTCACGTGGCCTTCCGGGTTTCCGCGAGGTCGGCCGAGGGTAGGCAGGGGCCATGTCACTAGCCATACTCCTAATCATCATCGGGATCGTGCTCGCGATCCTGGTTCATTACGCGCTCGGGATCATCGTGATCCTGATCGGCCTCGCGCTGCTCCTGCTGCCACGTCTCGGGGCTGGCAGGACGACGCGGGTCTAGGCCGCCTCGGCCAAACTCCGAGGCGATGACCGCCTGGAAGCTGCCACTGATCGTCGCCGCGATTGCGGTGCCGGTCGTGGCGGCTTTCATGGTTGGGGGCCCTGCGGTCGGCACCGCGGCCGGGGCGCTCGCCGCGCTGGCGATCCTCGTCGTCGCGGCGCGCCAGCGGCCGCACGATCCGATCGGCGCGGCGCCCACCGACGAGGCGCGGCGCCACGTCCTCGTCGTCGCCGCCTCGCCGATCGAGGAGTCGGGCGCGGTGGCGGCCGTGGCCCGGGAGGCGCGGGCCGGCGGGCCGGGGGAGGCGGTCGACGTCCGCGTGCTGGCGCCGGCCAGCATCGGCTTCCTCGACCGCTGGGCCTCCGACGTGGAGGGCTCGCGGCAGCGGGCGCAGGAGCGGTTGGTCGCGACCGTCGCGGCGCTGGCCAAGGCCGGGATCGAGGCGGAGGCGCGGGTCGGCGACGAGGACGCCGTGCAGGCGGTCGAGGACCAGCTGCAGAGCTACCCGGCCGATGAGGTGATCCTGGTCACCGCGGGGGAAGACGCAGATGGGTCCGACGCGGCGGCCGCGGAGGAGCTGCGCTCGCGGCTGCGGCCGCAGTTCCGGCACCTGACACTTGGCGGTCGCTGAAGGGCCTCAGCAGACGTGGGTCCGAGCCGCGCTCTTCACGACCTGGAAGGCGCTGCCGGGGATCCGCTTCAGCTGGTTCAGGTTCTCGTCGTCCCAGCGGCGGTCGCTGGTGCCGCTGAAGAACCAGTTGGAGCCGTTGTCGGCGACGATCATCCCGTAGCTCTTCAGCGCTTCGGCGATCGCTTTGGCGGGACCGCTGAAGCCGCCGAGCCCGTAGCCCGCCCGCAGCCGCAGCCGCATCCCCATCGGCGGCGCGCTGGCGCTGTCGCCGGCGCAGTGTGAGGCGGGGTGGACCCAGGCGTCGCGGGTGCTCTCGAAGGTGACGCGGATCGCGTGCTCGACGAGCCCGGCGGCGGCCTCGTCGTAGCGGACCAGGCCGGGGAAGATCGGCAGGCCGGCGGCATCGGCTGAGGTCCAGGAGTCGGGGCGCAGCGCGGTCGAATTGAGGTCCCAGCGGGCGCCCGAGTCGGCGTTCCAGTGGGCGCCCCCGTCGCGTTGGGGGAAGGCGCGGTAGAGCTCGTAGAGGACGCAGCGCGAGCGGTCGACGGTGAGGACGTGCCGGTCCCCGTCGCTGCCGCGCCCGCCCTCGACCGGGGCGTTCGTCGGGACCGGGAACGGGCCGCGGTCGCTCTCGCTGCCGTAGGCGGTGTAGTGGATGGGGAGGAAGGGCTGGCCGGCGCTGACCACCGCGTACGGGAAGCCGTAGGGCCGGGGCGAGCCGAAGTCCGGGTGGAGGAAGTCGCCGCCCTGGGAGTCGATGTAGGAGATGACCGCGGTCGAGTTGCGAGCGACGGGCGCCTTCGAGATGTCCTGGTTCCAGGCGGCCTGGTTGGGGAGGGACGGCGCGCGCGGCGAGAGCGAGGCCGGCGGATCGGGGAAGACGGAGCAGTCGCCGAGGTCGGGGTACGGCCCGACCGCATCGGCGCCTACCGGAACGGTGAGCGCGACGACCACGGCGAGCGTCGCAGCCAAGCGCATCCGACTTTTGCCCCACCCTGGTGTGGTCAACATCGGATGCGTCTTCGTCAGGGGCGCCGGGTCTCCTCGCGGATGGTCAGCCGCCCGACCTCAAGCTCCTCGACCTCGAGCCGCCCGATCTTCGCCCGCTTGATCGCGAGCCGCCCGACGGCAAGGCGCCCGATCGCGAAGCCACCGACGGCAGCCGCCCCGACAGCGAGCGCCCCGATAGCCATCGCGCCCCGAGCATTGGCTCCGATAGCCACAGCCGGCCGCGCCACCGACCGAGAGGAACCGCTGCAACGCCGCCGACCCATCGCTCAACCGTAGCCGCTAAGCCGCTAGATTGAGAGCACGTGGTGGCTGTAGCTCAGCTGGTAGAGCTCCTGGTTGTGGTCCAGGCGGTCGCCGGTTCGAATCCGGTCAGCCACCTCTCCTAATACCCCGCAAATCGGCGCCTTGGTGTCGCGCAGGTCGCTAAAAACCGGCACCCAAATCCGCTCCCGATCAGCCAGAAACAGCCTGAACGGCGACTGATACACGGGATCCGACCTGCATCGGTCGCGCGATTGACGAATTGAAGAGCGGGCTGGCACGGCATGAGCGAGGCCTGTATGGCGTTTGCCTCTCCGCTGCAGCTCACCTAGCTGCCAGCTTTCGAACGGCAACCCCTCGCAGGTATCCGACGTAATAGAAAGGCTGTCGTCGTGGTCCGACCCAGTCGAAATGACATAAGAGAAGCTGCGCGTGTCTTTTCCCATGAGTGGGAAGCTGAGACCAGGGAGCGGGGCGAGGCGCAGAGCTTTTGGACTGAGTTTCTCTTGATCTTCGGCATTCAGAGACGCCGGGTGAATGCTGCGTTCGAGCGCCACGCTGGCCGAACCTCGACTGGCCGTGCAGGATTCATCGATTTGCTATGGCCTGGCATGTTGCTCGCCGAGCACAAATCCGCTGGCGAGGATCTGGACGAGGCGATGCAGCAAGCACTCGATTACGTCGAGAGCCTTCCTGAGCAAGACATGCCGAGGCTTCTGGTGGTCTCTGATTTCGCACAAATGAGAGTCCTGGATCTTGAAGATGAGACTCCAGAGGCGTTTGAGTTCCCTCTTTCGGCGCTGTCACGCGAGGTAGATCGTTTTCTTGTTCTTGCTGGCTATACGAGTCTCAAATTTGAGACGGAGG
>DATMEP010000034.1:0-23001 GCA_035556755.1 Solirubrobacterales bacterium | reverse complement strand
GGCTCGCGCTGAAAGAGATGCGCTACGGACGTTCTTCGTCCGATTCGCCCCCGGGACCTGGAACTGCAACGGTCCCTGCGGTTCCTCCGCTCCCATCCGGTGGACCGGACGGGATTAGGCATTGCTGGCGCGGCAGTATAGCCAGCGCCCCGGCGCATGGGGACGTGCGCGCTGAGACGGATGGGCGGCTATCATCCCGGAGCCGCTGGGGTCTCCCTGCGGCTTTTCTCTGATGAAGACGTATGTCGCCACACCCACCGACCGCCAGCGCGACTGGCTCGTCGTCGACGCCGAGGGTCAGACCCTGGGGCGGCTGGCGACCCGGATTGCCGACGCGTTGCGGGGCAAGCGCAAGCCGGAGTACACGCCGCACGTCGACACCGGCGACTTCGTCGTCGTCGTCAACGCCGAGAAGATCCACGTCACCGGGAACAAGCTGGAGCAGAAGCGCTACTGGCGCCACAGCGGCTACCCGGGTGGGATCAAGTCCCGCACGCTGGCCGAGATGCTCGACCGCCGTCCCGAGGAGGTCATCCGCAAGGCAGTGAAGGGGATGCTTCCCCGCAACCGCCTCGCCCGCAAACAGCTGACCAAGCTGAAGGTGTACGCCGGGCCGGACCACCCGCACGCGGCGCAACAGCCGAAACAGATGGAGATCAAGTGATGGCCGACGAGCCGCAGGATCAAGAGACTTCAGAGCAGGACGAGAATCCCACTCAGGACGAGGGCGCGACGCCCGCGGGTCCTGTCGCGGGAGAGGACTCCTCGTCCTCGCGGGCTGCGGGCGAGGAGCCCACCCCCACGCCACCCGCGGGAGATGCGGCTGATTCTGGCGAGGGACCGGCCGCTGAGGCTGAGGAGCCTGCGGCGGAGGCGGCTGAGGAAGCTGCTCAGGACGATGCGGCTGCGGAGGAGCCCGCTGAGGCTCCGGTTGCTGAGCAGGAGGAGACTGAGATCGAGGCGCCTGCTGAGGCTCCCAAGGCTGAGGAGAAGAAGAAAGACGTCATTCCCGGGGCCGATCTGGAGCCGATCGCGGTTGAGTCGGAGGAGCGGCCGCTCAGTGCCGAGGAGCAGGCGCGGCGCGAAGCCGAGGAGGAGGAGAAAGCCCAGCGCGAGGCGGCGCTGGTCGGCGAGACCGAGGAGGAGGAGGAGGGCGCGGCGAGCCGTGCTCCGGCCAAGATCGACGGCGACTCGCGCTTCCTCGCCACGGGCAAACGCAAGAACGCGATCGCCCGCGTCATCCTGCTTCCCGGCAGCGGCAAGATCGAGGTCAACAAGCGCCCCCTGGAGGAGTTCTTCCCCAGGCCGCTGCACCAGACGATTGCCAGGCAGCCGCTCGTCACGACCGGTTACGAGGGCAACGTCGACGTTCGCGTTCGCGTAAGCGGCGGTGGCGTCAGCGGCCAGGCGGGCGCGGTGCGCCACGGCATCGCCCGGGCCCTGACCGAGGTCGACCCGGAGCTGCGCGGCGAGTTGAAGCGCCGCGGCTTCCTCACCCGGGACGCCCGCGTCAAGGAGCGCCGCAAGGCCGGGCTGAAGAAGGCCCGCAAGCGGCCGCAGTTCTCGAAGCGCTAGGCGCGGAACTTGTCGCCGGAGCGCAAGCTCTTCGGAACCGACGGGGTCCGGGGAGAGGTGGGCACCTTCGTTACCGCCGAGCTGGCCATGTCACTGGGCCGGGCCGCGGTCGGATCGCTGGACGCCGAGCGGCCCCAGGTGCTGATCGTCCGCGACACGCGCGAGTCGGGGCCGATGCTGGAAGCCGCCCTGGCTGCCGGCGTCGCGGCTGCCGGCGGCGATGCCCTGCTGGGCGGCGTGCTGCCGACCCCGGCGGCGGCGATCCTGGTCAAGCGGCTCGGGCTCGACCTGGCGGTCGTGGTCTCGGCCTCGCACAACCCCTACCGGGACAACGGCATCAAGTTCTTCAGTGCGGCGGGGACGAAGCTCGACGACGAGACCGAGGGAAGGATCGAGTCGCTGCTCGATGTCGCACCCGACCCCGCCGCTCACCCGGGCCACGTCCGCGAGCTGAACGGCGGGGCCGAGGACTATCTGCGGGCGCTCGAGTCCGCCTTCCCGCTCGACCTCTCCGGCCTCCGGGTCGCCCTCGATTGCGCCAACGGCGCCACCTATCGCGCCGCCCCGGCGATCTTCGAGCGGCTCGGGGCCGAGGTCGAGACGGTTGCCGCGGAGCCAGACGGCCGCAACATCAACGACGGCTGCGGCTCCACTCACCTCGACAACCTCGCGGCGCACGTCGCCTCGTCCGGGGCGACGATCGGCTTCGCCTTCGACGGCGACGGCGACCGGGTGTTGGCGGTCGACTCGTCCGGTCGCACCCACGACGGCGACGAGCTGATCGCCCTCGTCGCGCGCGGCAGGGCGGCCCGGGGCGAGCTGGACGGCGGTGTCGCGGTGACGGTGATGAGCAACTACGGCTTTCACCGGGCCCTCGAGGAGGATGGGATCGAGGTCGCCGTCACCAGTGTCGGCGACCGCTACGTGCTCGACGAGTTGCGGCGCCGCGATTGGGCGCTGGGCGGGGAGCAGTCGGGTCACATCATCGACGCCGGCTTCGTCGCCACCGGCGACGGGATCGCCGCGGCGCTGATGACGATGCGGGAGCTGGGCGGCCGCGATCTCGCCGACACAGAGGTGATGACGAAACTGCCCCAGACCCTGGTCAACGTCGAGGTCGCCGACCGCGAGGCGATCGCCGGCGCCACGGCTGTCTGGGAGGCGGTCGAGCACGAGGGGGCGGCGCTGGAGGGCCGTGGCCGCGTCCTGCTGCGCCCCTCCGGAACCGAGCCGCTGGTCCGGGTGATGGCCGAGGCGCCGACCGCCGAGGAGGCCGACGCCGTCTGCGAGCGCCTTGCCGCGGTTGTCAGGGACGCCTTGTCCTGACGGCTCAGCCCGCGGTCAGTTGCAATTGACCTATTGATCGAAATACACTGCTCGGTGGCGCGGGGACTCGCACGCAACGGAGGGAGTGTCAAATGAGGTCGCGCAAGAGGCTCGCGGCTGCGGTCATGACCCTTGCAGTTGGGATGGCCCTCGTGGGCTCCGCATCTGCATCGGCGACTCAGTACACGGTTCTGTGCAAAGTCGATGAAGCTCCATGCAAAAGCGGAAACGTCGAAGATGGCGGAGTCAAAATAGCCGCGAAAAGCACCAATGCCGAGATCAAATTCACGTATCTCGGAGTACCGCTGAGTGTGACGTGCGCCAGCTCGGAATGGAGCGAAAGCTTCACCTTGCAGAAAAAAGGAAACCCGCGACTCGAAGGCCGGGTCGCTGCGCTCGACTTCAAAGGGTGCCAAACCGAATCCAAAAACCCCTGCACCATCGGAGTGTTGAACTTACAGTACAAGTTATTGTTCGAGTACCAACCGGGCGGCGGGTGGCTCGTGCTCACCGAGTACTCCAACGGAAACGTTCCGGGCGCGTACGCCGAATGCGGGAGCCTCATCAACTGCAACTACTACGTCAGCGAATGGGATGAAGAACTACCGGAACAGTCGGTGGCTTTTCTTTCAGTCACCAATGGCGAAACTTTTGCACAGTTCCATGCGCAGGGCGTCAGCATGAATGAAATGACGGGACCGAATTGCAAAACCAAAGACGTGTACCTATACGCTACGTACATACTGAGCGAACCAAATCCTCTATGGGTTTCCTACGTCGAATGACGGCCAAGCTGTAGCGATCACGATCCTCTTGGAGGGGCTGCCGTGCGTGCAGCCCCTCCCGTTGGGGGCCGGCGGTGACGCCCTCGGTCGTCGGCGAGGCTTTTCGGCCATGCCGGTGCCCACCCTCTACTCTTAATCGCCTTCCATGTGCGGAATCGTCGGATACGTCGGGGCGCGACCCTGTCGCGAGCTGCTCGTCGCCGGCCTCGAGAAGCTCGAGTACCGCGGCTATGACTCGGCCGGGGTCTCGGTGATCGAGGACGGGCGGGTCGAGAGCGTGCGCGCGGTCGGCAACCTCGCCAACCTGCGCGCCGCGATCGAGGAGAGCGACCGCGGCGGCGGCGGCGTCGCGGTCGCTGCCCCACCGGCGACCACCGGCGTCGCCCACACCCGCTGGGCCACCCACGGCCGGGTAACGGAGGAGAACGCCCATCCCCACAGCGACAGCACCGACCGCGTCCACATCGTCCTCAACGGAATCGTCGAGAACCATGCCAAGCTGCGCCGCCGGCTCGAAGGCGAGGGGCAGGAGTTCACCTCCGAAACCGACGCCGAGGCGGTCGCCCACCTGATCGCTAGTCACTACGACGGCGACCTGGCCGCCGCTGTCCGCGCCTCCTTTGCCGAGCTGCGCGGCCATTACTCCTTCGTCGCCATGCACGCCGACCAGCCGGGGATGCTGGTCGGGGCGCGCAAGGAGTGCCCGCTCGTCGCCGGGTTGGGCGAGGGGGAGAGCTTCCTCGCCTCGGCGATCCCAGCCTTCCTCGCCGAGACCCGCATGGCGATGACGATCGAGAACGGCGAGGTGGTGACGATCGACGCCTCCGGGATCTCCATCACCGACGCCGAGGGGAACCCGGTCGAGCGCGAGGCCGATGAGATCTCCTGGGACGAGGCCACCGCCGAGAAGGGCGGCTACGAGACCTACATGCTGAAGGAGATCCACGAGCAGGCCGACGCGGTCGCCGAGACGATCGCCGACCGGCTGCCGGGCGACGAAGGCGTCGACCTCTCGGAGATCGAGCTTGAGGACTCCTTCCTGCGCGGCGTGAAACGGATCGTGATCGTCGCCTGCGGGACCTCCTACCACGCCGGCCTGGTCGGCCGCTACGCGATCGAGGAGTGGGCGCGGGTGCCGGTCGAGATGGACATCGCCTCCGAGTACCGCTACCGCAACCCGGTGGTGGGGGAGGACGACCTGGTGATCGGGATCACCCAGTCGGGGGAGACTGCGGACACGCTGGCGGCGATGCGGTTGGCGCGCGAGCGCGGCGCCAAGGTGCTGGCGATCACCAACGTCATGGGCAGCCAGGCGACCCGCGACGCGGACGCCGTCCTCTACACCCGCGCCGGGCTCGAGATCGGCGTCGCCGCGACCAAGACCTTCGTCGCCCAGGCGGCGGCGATCTACCTGATCGGCCTGTGGCTGGCCGAGCTGCGCGGGACCCTCGCACCGGAGCGGCTCGCCGAGCTGATCGCCGAGATGAAGTCGCTCCCCTCGAAGATCGAGGAGACGCTCGCCGGCAGCGAGGACCGCGTGCGCGAGGTCGCGGCGACACACGGCGAGAAGGAGTTCTTCCTCTACATGGGCCGCCACATCGGCCTGCCGGTCTGCCTCGAGGGGGCGCTGAAGCTGAAGGAGATCTCCTACATCCCCACCGACGCCTACGCCGCCGGCGAGATGAAGCACGGCCCGATCGCCCTGCTCGACGAGTCGACGCCGGTCGTCTGCGTCGCGACCGAGAGCCCGGTCCTCGACAAGGTGCTCTCCAACGTCGAAGAGGTGCGCGCGCGGGGCGCGGACACGATTGCGATCGTCACCGCCGGCTGCGGGCGTGCCGCCGAGGTCGCCGACGAGACGGTCGAGGTCGCCCGGACCGAGTGGATCCTGCAGCCGATCGTCGCGATCCTGCCGCTGCAGCTGCTCGCCTACGACATCGCCCGGGCCCGCGGCCTCAACGTCGACCAGCCCCGTAATCTGGCCAAGACCGTCACGGTCGAGTAGCGGCGCGGGTAGGATGCCCGCCGCATGAAGAGTCCCCTCCTCGCTGTCCTCGCCGCGTTCGCCGGCCTGGCCCTCCTGGCTGGCTGCGGTGACGAGCCCTCATCCAGCTCCGACCCGGCGGGTTTCGCGCCCCCCGGATCGCTCGTCTACGTCGAAGGCACGGTGCGCCCGACCGGCTCGCTGAAGTCGGACGTCGACTCGATTGCCAGCAAGGTCGCCGGAGTCGACAACCTCGGCGAGTTCGTCGTCGAAGAGCTGGAAAGCTCGGCCCGCGACGACGGCGAACCGGTCGACTACGCGACCGAAATCGAGCCCTGGCTGGGGGAGAGGGCCGGCGTCGCCTTCGCCGACCTGCGGGACGGCGATCCCTCCGATTTCGCCGCCGCCGTCGAGTCGACGGACGCCGCCGCGACGCAGGAGTTCATCGACAAACAGGTGGAGATCAGCAAGGACGGCTATCGCGACGTCTCCTACGAGGGCGTCGAGTTCAAGGTCGGCGGCGACGAAGACCAGGCGGTGGGCGTCGTCGGCGACTTCCTCGTCCTCGCCGAAGACGAGCAGGCCTTCAAGGATGCGGTCGACGCCTCCAGCGGCGACTCCCTCGCCGACGAAGCGCGTTTCGTCGGCGCTTGGAAGGCCACCTCAGAGGGCGCTCTCGCCGACGTCTACGTCGACGTCGGCGGCCTGATCGAGCGCTCCGGAGACACGATCGATCCGCAGGCTCGCCAGATTCTCGGCAACGCTGGGATCGATCCCAGCGACGCGACCGCGGTGGCCAGCGTCATCCCGGGCGCGGACCGGGTCGAAGTCGACCTCAGCAGCGACCTCGGCGGCGAGCGGGCGCCGACCGGCGACGCGTCCGAGCTGCTCGGCTCGCTGCCCGCCGGCTCCTTCGCCGCCTTCGCCGCGTCCGGTTTCGGCCAGCAGTTGGAGGAAGCGCTCGACACGCTCGACGAGGAAGGGATTCCGGGCGAGATCCCGCCGAACCAGTTGAAGAGCGGTCTCAAAGAGGCCGGGATCGACCTCGACAGCATCGTCGGCTCGCTCGAGGACGCCGCGGTCTTCGCCGTGGGCAGCGGCGAGAGCAGCCTCGGCGGCGCCCTGGTGCTGACCGTGGAGGGCAACCGGGTGGCGAACACGGTCTCGAATCTCGGCCTGCTGCTTCGCAGCGCCGGCGTTCCGGGCGTCACGGCTCTGAGCGGCAAGGCGAGCGGCTTCTCGGTCCGCAGCCCCGACCTTGGTCCCAAGCCCGTCGTCGTCGCCGCTGAAGGCGAGCGACTCGCGATCGGCTACGGCCTGCCGGCCACCCTCACCGGCCTCGCCGCCCGCTCCGGCAAGACGCTCTCCGATTCGCCCGCCTACAAGACCGCGGTCTCGGCGCTCGGCGACACCCCGATCGGCGCCTTCGCCGACGGCCCCGCCGCGCTGCGGCTTGCCGACTCGCTCGTCCCTGCGTCCGACAGCGGCTTCGAAGAGGCGAAGCGCTACCTGAAGACCATCGAGTACCTCGCCCTCGGCTCGGCCAGCGAAGGCGAGCTGACGACGGCCAAGCTGATCGTCGGCCTGAAGTAGCTGACGTCACAGCAGTCAGCGGAAGCGCCGCGTTCAGCTGGCGACGCTAAACCGCGGTTCAATGTGTCATTCCATTTTAGCTTTGATAATATCAATTGTCATATTGATTAATTCCCAATAACAAGGGATTGAACCCCGTGATTTATGAGATTCCAGCAATCGAGGCGCCCGAGGCCGCGGCCTTGGAGAGGATCGAGGATCTGAAGCGCCAGCTGCGCCACCGGGTGGCTGAACCGCGACGGTGGGTCGGCTCGGTGCGGCGTGTCCTCGGCGCGCGCGCTATCCAGGGCTCCAACGGCATCGAGGGGTACGACGTTTCCGTCGAGGACGCCCTTGCCGCGGTCGAGGGAAATGAGCCGGCGGAGGCGGAGGAACGGGATTGGCTTGCAGTGCTCGGTTACAGGCGGGCGATGACATATGTGTTGCAGCTGGCGGACGACCCTCACTTCGCTTACTCCTCGGCGCTCATCCGCAGCCTCCATTTCATGATGACCGAGTACTCCTTGGAGGCCAGCCCGGGCCTCTGGCGACCGGGTCCGATCTGGGTTCGCAACGATGCAACCGGGGAAATCGTGTACGAAGGCCCAGAGAGCGAGGCCGTTCCGGGCCTAGTTGAGGAGTTGATCGAGCAGCTCCAAGCGCATGAGGATGTCCCGCCAATGGTGCGTGGAGCGATGGCCCATCTGAACCTGGTGATGATTCACCCCTTCCGCGACGGGAACGGACGGATGGCGCGCTGCCTGCAAACGCTGGCTCTAGCGAGGGATCGCATCCTGTCGCCGGAGTGGATGAGCATCGAGGAGCACTTGGGGGCCAACACGCAGGCCTACTACGACATCCTGGCCAAGGTAGGGGGAGGAGCATGGCAGCGGGGGCAGGACGCGCGGCCTTGGGTTCGGTTCTGCCTGCGGTCCCACTACCTTCAGGCGGCCAGCGTTCTGAGGCGGACGCGGGAATCCGAGCGGATCTGGGTTGCTGTCGACGAGTTGCGTGAGGCACAGGGCCTGCCCGAGAGGGTCATCAGCAGCCTCTTCGACGTGGCGACGGGGCTGAGGGTTCGCAACGCATCCCATCGGAAGAACGTGGAGTTGACCGAGCTCGTCGAGATCTCGCACCAGGTCGCGACGAACGATCTCGGAGCAATGGCTCGGGCCGGGTTGATCACCCAGCGCGGCTCCAAACGGGGCACCTATTACGTTGCGGCCGATCCCCTGCTGGAGATTCGCAGCAAAATCCAAGGCGATGGTGTCGTGGTCGACGTGGACGCCCTCTTCGAGCCCGAGATGGCGAACTAGGCTGCAACCGATGGAGCCGTGGCTCAATCCGCTGTATGACGCAGAGGGGATGCGTGCTGTCGATCGGTGGGCGATCGAAGAGATGGGGGTTCCTTCGCTGGAGTTGATGGAGGCCGCGGGGCGAGCGGTGGCGGAGGCGGTTGGGGAGATGGCTCCGGAGGGGCCGGTGCGGGTCGTTTGCGGCAAGGGGAACAACGCCGGGGACGGACTGGTTGCGGCGCGCTACCTGGCGGAGGCAGGGTTCAAAGTCGAGGCGCTGCTGCTCTGGCCGGCCGAAGAGCTGAGCGGGGACGCGGCCGCCAACCTGGAGCGTTTCGAAGCCGAGTACGTGGGCGGCGACCTCGCAGCGCGACTGGCCGGCTCGGGGGCTGTCGTCGATGCGATCTTCGGCACCGGGTTCGCCGGGGAGCCGCGGCAGCCGGCGCTGAGCGCAATCGAGGCGATCAACGGCTGCGGCGCCCCGGTCGTCGCCTGCGACATCGCCTCCGGCGTCGATGCCTCCACGGGCGAGGTCGCCGGCGTCGCGGTCGAGGCGGATCTCACCGTGAGCTTTCACGCCGCGAAGCTCGGACACCGGGTCGCCCCCGGCAAGTGGCACACGGGCGAGCTGCGGGTCGCGCCGATCGGAATTCCCGAGGGGGCTCCGAGCGAGGCCGCGGGAGGGGAGATCGGCGACGCCGTGCTCGACCTGCCTCCGCGCCGGGGCGCGCAATCGACCAAGTTCAGCTCCGGCCAGGTCACGATCGCCGGCGGCTCGCGCGGTCTGACCGGGGCGGTGCGGATGGCCTCGCAAGCTGCGATCCGGGCGGGGGCCGGCTACGCGACCGTCGCCTTGCCGGCCGACCTCGAGCCGATCTTCGAGGCGGGCCAGCCCGAGGTGATGTCGGTCGGCTGCCCTGGCGGCGACGGCTGCCTGGCGCCGGGGTCCGCCAAGTCCCTGCTGCGCGCGTTCGAGCGCGCCGCCGCCGGGGTCCTCGGCCCCGGCCTCGGCCGCGACCCCGGCTCGGTCGAGCTGGCGCGCGAGGTTCTCGGGTCGATCGAGGCGCCGCTGGTCCTCGACGCCGACGGGCTGAACGCGTTCGCCGAGCATCTGGGCCCGATCGCGGCTCGCGGGGCGCCGACGGTCCTCACGCCGCATGCGGGCGAGCTGGGGCGTCTGCTGGGGCGCCCTGCGGAGGAGGTCGCCGCCCGCCGTCTTGCCTCTGCCCGCGAACTCGCCGGCGCCGCCGATGCGGTGGTCGTGCTGAAGGGCGACGACACGATCGTCACCGACGGCGAGCGGGTCGCCGTCAACGTCGTCTCGGCGCCGGCGCTCGCCACCGCCGGGACGGGAGACGTGCTCTCGGGCATGACCGCCGCCCTGCTCGCCCGCGGGTTAGAGCCGTTTGCGGCCGCCTGCGCGGCGGTGCTCGCCCATGCCCGCGCCGGTCGCGACGCCGCCGCCAGGATCGGCGCCGCCGAGTCGGTGATCGCGACCGACGCGATCGACTCGATCCCGGTGGGGCTGCGTCCCGACTCGCGGGTCGAATAATCTCGCCAGGATGAAGACCGCCGCCGAGATCATGGACGCAGAGGTGCCGGCCGTCTCACCAGACGCCGACGCCCGCAACGCCGTCGAGCTGCTGGCCAAGACCGACAAGGGTGCGATCCCGGTGGTCGACGACGAACGGCGCGTGGTCGGGATCGTCAGCGAGTCCGACCTGATCCTCAGCGAGGAGGAAGCGGACCTGCACCTGCCGCACTACCTCAACATCATGGGCGGCATCGTCTTCGTCGGCTCGATGAAGGGCTTCGAGGAGCGGCTCGACAAGGCCTTCGCGACCAAGGTCTCGGAGCTGATGACCGCCGACCCGGTCGTCGTGCACGACTACGCCAGCGCCGAGACGGTGGCGCGGACGATCGCCGAGAAGCACCACAACCACCTGCCGGTGGTCGACGACGAGGGCCGTCTCGCCGGCATGGTCACGCGGGCCGACGCGCTCGCGGCGCTCGTCGCTTAGCGATGGTGCGGGCGGTCGCCCGGATCGACACGGGCGCGGTGCGGCGCAACTGCGCCCGGCTCGCCTCCGAGCTGGATGGCGCGGAGCTGTGCGCGGTGGTCAAGGCCGACGGCTACGGGCACGGAGCGGATGCCTGCGCCGCTGCCGCGCTGAGCGGTGGCGCGACGAGGCTGGCCGTTGCGACCGGAGTGGAGGCGGCGCAGATAGGGCGCCGTTTCCCGCATGTCCCATTGCTGACGATGGGGGCGCTCAGCCCTGCGGATCTCGACGCCGCCCTCTCGGCTGGATCGGAACTGGCCAGTTGGCGCGCCGACTTCATCCACCATGTCGCCGATCGGGCCCGTGCCCAGGGCAGCAAGGCGCGCGTCCACGTCAAGTACGACAGCGGCATGGGCCGGCTCGGCACCCGCGATCCTGCCGAGATCGTCGCCCTGCTGCGGGCCTGCGCCGATAGTCCCGATCTCGAGCCGGCCGGAGTCTGGACCCACTTCGCCACCGCCGATGAACCGGAGTCGGACTTCTTCGACGAGCAGCTCACCCGTTTCTGCGCGGTGGCCGAGGCGGCGAAGGCCGAGTTTCCCGAGATCACCGTCCACGCCGCCAACAGCGCCGCGGTCTTCCGCGATCGCCGTGCGCACTTCGACATGGCCCGCTGCGGCGTCGCCGTCTACGGACTGGATCCCTTCCAGGGCGATCCCGCCGAGCGCGGCTTGGAGCCAGCGCTCTCGCTGCGTTCCTATGTCGCCGACGTGAAGCGGTTCGCCTCCGGCGACAGCGCCGGCTACGGGCAGACGTGGCGGGCGGATGGGGAGACCTGCGTCGGCGTGCTGCCTCTCGGCTACGGCGACGGGGTCAGACGCGGTCTCTCCAACAACGCGGAGGTGCTGGTCGGGGGGCGCCGCTACCCGCTGATCGGCACGGTCTCGATGGACAACGTGACGATCGACCTCGGTCCGGACAGCGAGGTGGGGCCCGGCGAGGAGGCGGTGCTGATCGGTTCGCAGGGAGAGGACTCGATCCGTGCCGAGGAGTGGGCGGCGCGGCTCGGGACGATCAACTACGAGGTCACCTGCGGGATCTCGGCGAGGGTTCCGAGGGTCGAGGGGTGACCCTCGCCGACCGACTCTCTGCGTCGCCGCTGGTCGTCCTGGCGCGGCGGGCCCTGGGGAGTGACGAGGGGGTTTGGCTGGTCGGCGGGGCCGTGCGGGACGCGGCTCTGGGCAGGGAGGTGACCGATCTCGACCTCGCCGTGAGCGGCGATCCGGGGACCGCGGCGAAGGCGATCGCCCGCGAGGCCGGCGGTCATGCGTTCGAGCTCTCCGCCGAGTTTGCGACCTGGCGCGCCGTGGCCGCCGACGGTTCCTGGCAGGTCGATGCGACGGCGCTGCGCGGCGAGACGATCGAGGCCGACCTGGCGGCGCGCGACTTCACGCTCGGTGCGATTGCGGTCCCGCTCGGCGGCGGCGAGCCGATCGACCCGCAGGGAGGCCTCACCGACCTCGAACGGCGGGTTCTGAGGGCGGTCGGCGAGCAGAGCTTCGGGGCGGACCCGCTGCGCCTGCTGCGCGCCGCGCGCCTCGCCGCCGACCTCGGGCTGGAGGTCGAGGCGGGCACCGTGGCGTTGGCGCGGGCGGAAGCGGTGCGGGCATCGGAGCCGGCCGGCGAGCGCCAGCTCGCCGAGCTGCGGCGCCTGGTCGGCGGCCCCGACCCGCTGCGCGGAGTCGCCCTGCTCGACCAGCTCGGCCTTACCGCCACGGTTCTGCCGGAGCTGGAGGCCCTGCGCGGGGTCGAGCAGGGGCCGAACCACCACCTCGACGTGCACGGGCACACGCTGGCGGTGCTCGAGCAGGCGCTCGAGGTCGAGGCGGACCTGGAGCGGTTCGCCGGCGACCGCGCCGCGGACGTGCGGGACCTGCTCGCCGAGCCACTCGCCGACGAGATGACCCGCGGCACCGCGCTCCGCTTCGGCGCGCTTCTGCACGACGTCGGCAAGCCGGCAACGCGCGGCGAACGCGGCGGCTACGTCACCTTCATCGGCCACGACAGCGTCGGAGCGGAGATGGTCGACGGAATCTGCCAGCGGCTGCGGGCCAGTCGTACCCTGACCGGGCACCTGCGGGGGCTGACGCTGCACCACCTCCGCCTCGGCTTCATGGTCCACGAGGTGCCCCTGCCGCCGCGTCGCGTCCACGAGTACCTGCGGGCGACGGAGCCGGTCGCCGCCGACGTGACCCTGCTCACGGTCGCCGACCGCCTCTCGGCTCGCGGCAGCGGCCCCTTCGCGACCGAGGAGGCGATCGAGGCGCACCTGAAACTGGCCCGGGAGATGCTCGGCGCGGCGCTCGACTGGTGTCGCGAAGGGCCGCCCCAGCCGCTCGTGCGCGGCGACGAGCTGGCGGCCGAGCTGGGTATCGAGCAGGGACCGGAGCTGGGGGAGTTGCTCGCCGAGCTGGAGGCTGCGCAGTACGCAGATGAGGTGGAGACCCGCGAGGAGGCGATCGACCGGGCGCGCCAGGTGCGCGGCTGAGCGGCGTCCCTTCAGATACGCTCTCGACCGCATGGGCAAAGAGGAGAAGATCGAGATGGAGGGCGAGATCACCGAGGCCCTCCCCAACACGATGTTCCGGGTGAAACTGGACAACGACCACGAGGTGCTCGGTCACATCTCCGGCAAGATGCGTCGCCACTACATCCGGATCCTCCCCGGCGACCGGGTGAAGATCGAGCTTTCCCCGTATGACCTCGATAGAGGTCGCATCACCTACCGCTACAAATAGCTCGTTCTAGCCGAAGGGTCGGGCTCCGCAATCTCGGCGATCAGGGCGGACCAGGCGAAGTCCACGGCACCCAGCCCTTTCCCATTCCTCGGGTCGTAGTACTCGCGTAGGCCCTCCTTCTCCACGGCGCCAATTAGGCCGGCGGCGAGATGCTCGGCCTCTTCGTCGTAGCCGAGCCGCCGCATCCCTTGCCAGACCAGCCAGGCGGTGTTGACCCAGGTCGGGCCGCGCCAGTAGCGGCGGATCGGGCCCCGGCCGCCGTCCGGTTCGTAGCTCGGTTCCGAGACGGCGACCGAGGGAGGGGCGACCGGGGTCAGGAACCTGTCCCCGGCGAGCAGGTGCTCCTCGACCAGCCGCCGCCCGATCTTCTCCGGCAGGTCCGGCAGGGCAAGCGGGGCGAGCGCGGCGACGGTGAGCACGCCCGGCCGGGCGCCGCCGGGCTGCACCTCGTCGAGGAAGGCGCCGCGCCGCTCGTCCCAGAGCCGCTCGACCAGGGCGGGCGTGACCGAGGGGCGCCCCAGCGCCTGCAGCGAGAGCGACCACAGCGTGTTGACCAGCACCTCGCAGAGCACCGGGCCGCCCCGGTCGCGCACCCGCCGCGCGTCCCACCCGAGCCGCCGGTTGCGGTGCACGAGCCAGGGGAAGCCGATCCTGCCGGTCGAGCGCCGGCCCCAGACCGGGTCGAACTTGGGCGAGGCGTCGAGCCCCGACTCGTCGGGCTGGACGATCCAGAGCAGGCCGTCGCCGTCGAGGTCGCGGTTGGCCGCGAGCCAATCGGCCTGCGCCGCGATCCGCGGCTCCGCGGCGGGATCGCCGACCGCGATTCGCCAGGCCCAGGCCAGCAGCGGCGGCTGGATCGTTCCGGTCTGCGGCGAGCGGCGCGAGGCGACGTTGTAGAAGGGGAGCCGGCCGAGCGAGACGGGCCGGTCCCAGAAGACCGTGTGGCCGATGAAGCCGTCTTCTCGCTGTGCGGCGAGCAGGGTCTCCAGCTCGGTCCGCGAGCGCGTCGGGTCGAAACGGCGCCAGGCGATCGCGGCGAAGCAGGAGTCCCAGTACCACTGCCACGGGTAGCGGGTCGGGCTGGGGCGGGTGTACGCGAAGCGGACGCCGGCGCGCTCGCCCTCCAGCCAGTTCTGGCGCAGGACCCGCCCGGCGATCTCGACCGCCGCGCTCACACCGCGGTGCGGCGCATGCCGCGCAGCGAGAGCGCTCCAAGCACGAGGAGCATCCCGGCCAGCGCCACGATCCCCGGCCAGGTGTCGGCCCAGGTGACGCCGCCGACGAATCCCTGGCGAGTCGCTTCGAGCACCTCGGTCGCAGGGTTGACCCGGGCGACGTCCTGGAGCCAGCCCTGGAGCAGATCGAGCGGCGCGTAGGCGGGGGTGAGGAAGATCAGCGCCAGCATTCCCGCCTGCATCAGAGGCGCCGCCGACTGGGTCTTGAAGCGCAGGGCCAGCATCGTCCCCCAGCAGGCCGCCACCGCCGTCATCGCGGCGACCATCGCGTAGACGATCAGCAGCCCGTCGAGGCCGGGGAAGTGAACGCCCAGCAGCAGCCCGACGGCGAGCACCGCGGTGGCGGCGGCCAGGGCCCTGGTGCTGGCGGCGAGCACGGTACCGGTCAGCAACACCCAGCGCGGGGCCGGGGAGACGAGCAGCCGGTCGAGCCAGCCCTGTTCGATGTCGCGGGCCAGGTTGACCCCCGCCGCCGCCCCGGTGAAGCCGGCGCTCTGGAGCAGCGTGACCGGGATCAGGAAGCTCTCGTAGCTGCCGGTGGTGAAGCCGGTCAGCTGGGTCAGGCCGCCGAAGACCCCGTTGAAGCCGAGGAAGAAGATGATCGGCGCCAGCACGCCGGGGATTACGGCCCCCGGCACTCGCAGCAGCTCGTTCCTGGCCCGCGCCATCAGCGCCCTGATCGTCGCCAGGTTGGCCTGCCAGTTGGGGAGGGCCGCGTTCACCCGGTCCTCACCCGGTGGCGGAGGGCACGTGCGCTGAGGACGAGGCCGAAGAGGCCGATGCCGGCGATCGCCAGCAGCGCTTCGAGCGTCTCGGTGACGGAGATCCCGGAGATCATCGGGTCCCGGATGCCGTCGACGATGAAGCTGAACGGGTTGTAGGCGGCGATCGTCTTCGCCGGCTCGATCATCAGGTCCTGCGGGAAGAACGCCGTGGAGAGGAAGAGGACCACGAAGACCAGCGGGAAGAGGCCCTGGACGACGCTGGCACTGCCCGTCCGCAGCGCGATCGCCGCTCCGATCGAACCGAAGACGAGTGCCGAGGCGGTGGAGAGGACGATCGCGACCAGCGCTCCGGCAACGCCGCCGGCGATCGTCACGCCGAAGGCCAGCCCGATCGCCAGGAACCAGAGCGAGGCGAAGAGCCCGAGTGCCCCGGTCCCGACCAGCCGCCCGAGCACGATCGTCGACCGGGGTATGGGCGAGGAGAAGAGGCGGTCGGTGAAGCCGGTCTCGATCTCGACCGCGAAAGCGATGCCGCCGCTGTTGCCGGCCAGCATCAGGGACTGCATGATCCCCCCGGCCAGCATGAACTGGAGGAAGCTGTCGACCGGCGGGAAGCCGGGCAGGTTGACGGCGGCGCCGACGCCGCCCGTCTGGACGGCAAGCAGCAGGGTGGGGAAGACGACGATCGGTGCCATCAGCTGCGGACGGCGGAAGGTCTGGCGAACCGAGCGCATCCCCAGGGCCCGAACCACCCGCAGGTTGAGAAGCAGCCTCTGGGTCAAGCCTCGACCGCCTCCTCGGCAGTCTCCTCGCCCTCCCCCTCCAGGTGGTGGCCGGTCTTGGCGACGAAGACGTCGTCGAGGGTGGGGTGGACGAGCTCCAGCGAGCCGACCTCGATCCCGGCCTCGTCGAGCGCCCTGACGACGAGCGGGATGTCGGCAGCGCCGTTGGCGACCTCGACCAGGACGGTGTTGCCATCGACGGGGGGCAGCAGCTTGCCGATCCCGGCACAGGCGCGCTCGGCCTCGACGATCGAGCCCTCCTCCAGCGCCAGCCGGATATGGGGGTTGCCGATCTCGGCTTTGAGCGAGCCCGGCGTCCCTTCGGCGACGATCCTGCCGCGGTCGATGATCGCGACGTTGTCGGCGAGCTGGTCGGCCTCCTCCAGGTACTGGGTGGTGAGGAAGACGGTCGTGCCGCCATCGTTGAGGGCGCGCACCTCTTCCCAGATCGTCTTGCGGCTGACGGGATCGAGGCCGGTCGTCGGCTCGTCGAGGAAGAGGACGCGGGGTTCGTGGACGAGCGCCGCGGCGAGGTCGAGGCGTCGTTGCATCCCGCCCGAGTAGGTGCCGACCCGGCGGTCGGCGGCGGCCACCAGGTCCACCCGTTCCAGCAGCTCGTCGGCACGGCGCCTGCCTTCGGCGGTGGGCATCCCCTGCAGAGTCGCCTGCAGGCGGATCAGCTCGCGGCCCGTCATCAGCGGGTCCAGCGCCGCCTCCTGCAGCGCCACCCCGATCGAGGCGCGGACCTCGCGTGCTTCGGTGGCGACATCGTGGCCGGCGACGGTGGCGCTGCCGCCGGTCGGCAGCAGCAGCGTGGTCAGCATCCGCACCGTCGTCGTCTTGCCGGCGCCGTTGGGGCCGAGGAAACCGTAGATTTCGCCCGCCTTGACCTGGAGGTCGACCCCCTGGACCGCGAGCACCTCGTCGAAGGCGCGCTCGAGCCCTGCGGCGACGATCGCCGGCATTAGTGCCCTGTCACGCGACGTCTGGCCGGAAATGACGGCCCCAGATCGCCGCCATACGGCGTCCTCGGTCGCCCAAATAGCGCCGCTATTCGGGCTCCCTGCGTCCTTGTCTGGCGACGACTGGACCTCGTCATTTCTCGACCAACGTCACGAGACAGGGCACTGCTAGACCCCCGTCGTCTCAGCCTCGGCGAGCGGCGGTTTCGACTCCACCCAGCGGCGGCCGTTGGCCCGCTCCAGCGCCTCGGCGGCATCGAGCAGCAGCTCGTCGCGCCCCCAGGCGGCCTGCAGCTGCAGCGCGATCGGCAGCCGCTCGGAGCTGAGGCCGACCGGGGCGCTGACCGACGGGATGCCGGTCAGGTTGGCCAGGGCCGCGCCGCGCACGTTGGCCTGGTCGGCGGTGAGCGTTCCCGAGGGAAGCTCGACCATCGGCGCCTCCAGCGGCGGGGCGGGGGCCGGGATCGTCGGCCAGGCGATCACGTCGACCCTCTCGAAGAGCTCGGAGAGGCGGCGACGCGTCAGCGTGCGGACGCGCTGCGCCTGGACCAGCGCCGAGGCGGGCAGCAGCATCCGGTACTTGAGGGTGCCGCGGGCGAGCGGGCTGAGGTCGGGATGGAGGCGGTTGAGCCCCTCCACGGTGGTCCCGTTGAGGCTCTCGGCGTTGATGATCAGGACAGCCGACAGCGTCGCCGCCACGAGGTCCGGCAGGTCGATCTCCACCACCTCACCGCCCGTCTCGGCTCGCAGGTCCTCGATCGCGGCCTCGCAGGCTTTCCTCACCTCGGGCGTCACGTCTTCGGAGACGGGGTCGCGGACGACGCCGATCCGCAGGCCCGCAGCATCGCCGCCCGCCAGCTCCTCGCCGAACAGAACCGAACCGAGCAGGCGGCAATCGGCGGCGTCGGCGCAGAGGGGCCCGGAGACGATCAGGTTCGTGATCGGCGCCATGTGGTGGCCCGCCATCGCGGAGCGGCCGAAGGTCGGCTTGAGGCCGGTAAGCCCGCAGTAGGCGGCCGGGAAACGGACCGAGCCGAGTCCGTCGGCACCGACGGCGCCGGCGACCAGGCGCCCGGCCACGGCCGCCGCCGGGCCGCTCGAAGAGCCGCCGGGACAGCGCTCGACGTTCCAGGGGTTGCGGCAGGCTCCGTAGACGGAGACGTTGCCGGTGCTTCCGGCGCCCAACTCGTGCATGTTGCCGACCCCGACGATCGTCGCTCCCGCGTCGCGCAGAGCGAGATAGGGACCGGACTCGCCCGGCGTGGTGGGGACGGGCAGCTCGGCGGCGCCGAAGCGCTGTGCCCGCCAGGGCAGCGGCCACTCGTCCTTGATCACGACCGGGACGCCCCGCAGCGGGCCGTCGGGAGCGGCGGCGAGCATCTCGCGCGAGCGCTCCGGGAAGGTCTCGACGATTGCGTTGAGCGCCGGGTTGCGCTGCTCGATCCGCGCCAGGGTCGCCTCGAGCAGCTCGGCGGGGTCGGCGTCGCCGGCGGCGATCGCCGCGGCCTGCTCGCGCAGCGAGAGGTCGAGCGCGGCGCTCACCGTGGCGCCCGCGAGAGGTCGGGGTTGCGCTCGGGAACGACCTCGCTGGTGTCGAGGGCGAGCAGCTCGAGGATCGGCGGCCAGAAGATCTGGTGCACGGCCCCCATCACCGCCAGGTCGACCTCGTCCGCCTCGACTCCCAAAGAGGCGAGACCGGCTGGGATGAAATCGTCGCTGCGGTCTGAAGCCTCCATCTCGGCCGGCAACCTTACCGGGGAGGGATTGTGCAGTTCGGCGAGAACGCCGCATCAACCCTTCCGTGACGGCAGAATCCCGCCCGCAACCATGGCCCGACGCCGGGGTTGCAGCTTGAGATCGTGCTGAGAGCAATCGAAAACCAGACCCGCCGCAGCCGCGCAGTCGCCGCGGTCACCCTTGCCTGCCTGCTGGCGGTCGCGATCGCCGCCGCCTGGCCGGGTGCCGCCGACTCGGCACCCGCCCGGGTCATCGTGCTCGGCCAGACCGACTCGACGCCGCCGCCGTCCTGTCCCGGCAAAATCGTCAACAACGTCGAGGTCGTGCCGTGCCGGGTCGAGGGGCACGTGACCGGTTTCCAGGCGATCGCCGGTGGCATCCCGCGTCCATACGAGGTGCCCTTCGACGGCAAAATCGCCGCCTGGTCGATCACGCTGGCGCGACCGTCGCGTGCCGACACCGACAAAACGACCGACGAGGTCGGGTTCTTCAACGAATTCCTCGGCAAACCCTCGATGGCGCGGATCGGGGTCCTGCGCCCGGTCGAGGGCTCCAAACCGCCCCAGTACACCCTGGTCCGCCAGAGCCCGCTGCAGACGCTCAACCGCTACTTCGGCAGCACCGTGATCTTCGCCCTCGACCACCCGCTCTCGGTGCTCCAGGGCCAGGTCGTCGCCCTGACGGTCCCGACCTGGGCGCCGATGTTCGCCTTCGGCGTCGAAGACGACAACACCTGGCGCGGCAGCCGCCTCTCCGACCACTGCTCTTCGAAAGAAGACATCCAGACCGGCCGCCCCCACCAGGGCGTCGGCAAAGCCAAGACCTACGGCTGCTACTACAGCGACGCCCGCCTGCTCTACACCGCCACGGTCGTCCAACAGCCGTAGCGCAAAGGTCACTCGCCTGCGCCGAATAATTGACATTCGGCGCGCCACACGTGCGTCGCGCCCGGTCAGGGTCGGGGCGTGCTCGCCGTCGGTCTCGTACTGCTCGTTATTTCGTTGCTTCCGCGTGTGGAGGATCCCTGGCCAAGCACGATCGGCATCGAATTCCCGTTCACGTGTTCGAGCGCGTGTGGGATCGCAGTCGCTGTCCTCTTCGCCGACTCTCCGGCGGCGCGACGGGACCGGGCAATCAGACGCGGCGGCGTCTTCGGCTTCTATGGCGGGGCACTCCTGTATCTCCTGTCGCTGGCGGTTCAGTTAGGCTCTCAGGGATGAAACGTATTGTCAGAAGTGAGTTTGGTCTGGCGATCGTCATGGTGGTCCTGACGCTCGTCGTGGTTGCCGCGACAGGCGCAGGCGCGGGTGCCACCCGTGCGATCGCTTTGGCCTTCGGGGTGATCGGGACGTTTGTCCTCCTCGGCCCCGATCGCATCGAACTCTGGCGCGAACAACACAGGAAGCCCTGAAACCAGGCGCGTTCTGACCAAGCAGTTCAAGGACGCAGGAGGGAAGTGTGCTCCGCACACGACCAACCGAGGACGCTGAAATGCGCCGGTTAGAGCGCGCTCTGGCGCAAACCGCAGTGAGGGCAGTCGCTGACGTCCAAGCCGATCAGCTGGTCGCAGCGGCGGCAGGCGCGCAGGTTGTCCGGGGTGCGCGGCAGGGCCGAGGCCGAGGGGGCGAGCGGCAGCACCATCGTCGCCGGCACCATCTCCTCGCCGGTCTCACGGTCGACGTAGACGGCGCCCGGCTCGGCGTGGGCCAGCGCCTCACGGCCCGAGGCCGGCGCCCGCATCCGGTAGAGCTGCTTCGCGTTCACGACGGCGAAGACTAATAGCTTGCGCGGAACCGATGCGCGTCCTGCTCCTCCACGGCTACATGCTGCGCGGTACCGGCAGCAACATCTACACGCTCAACCTCGCCAGGGCGCTGGCGGGGCTCGGCCACGAGGTCCATCTGCTCTGCCAGGACCGCGAGGTGCGGCCGGAGGGGGTCGAGGTCCACAACCCCGACATCCACGGCCTGCTCCCCGTCTACGTCAAAGATCCCTACGAGGGGTTCGAGGTCAAGACCTTCTCCGAGCTCTCTGACGTGGAGCTTCAGCGCTACATCGACGCCAACGTCAACGCCGTGCGGGAGGTAGCCGATGCTGTTGGCAGCTTCGACGCAGCTCTCGGCGGACATCTCGTCATGGGTCCAGCAATCCTTGCCCGCGCTGGCATCGAACCCTTTGCGGCCAAGATCCACGGCTCGGCGCTGGAGTACACGGTCAAACCAGATCCGCGCTTCCTTCCGTACGCCGAAGAGGGCATGAGCGCCGCAAGCTGCGTCCTCGTCGGCTCTCGCCATACGGCCGAGTCGCTCTGGGCCGCGCTACCCAACGTGCCGGGGCTCCGCGAGAAGACGCGTCTTGGCCCCCCGGGCGTGGACACGGAGGCCTTCAGCCCAAGGCCTAAACGATCCATCCGCGGGTGGCGTGGGGGGAGGGGGGCTGAGGACGCCCTCGCCCGCAAGTCCCCCTCCCCCCACGACAGGACCCGCGGCCGGAGCGGTTCGTCCCTGGTCGTCTTCGTCGGAAAGCTCATCGTGTCCAAGGGCGTTGACCTGCTGCTGGCTGCGTGGCCGCTGGTCAGGGCGAAGCATCCCGATGTGCGATTGCAGGTAGCCGGCTACGGCGAGTACGAGCAGGGGCTGAAGCGTCTGCTGGCGTCGCTGGACCGCGGAGACCTGGAGGACGCGCGCGAGGTTGCGCGGCTGGGGTGGGGGCTGGAGGGCGGCTCCGAGAAGCCGTTGCCGATCCTGTCGGCCTTCCTGGCAGATCCACCGGAGGGCTACGTCGAGGCGGCGGAGGGCGTCGCCGGCTCGGTCGAGTTCATCGGCAGGCTGGAGCACGACGAGGTGGCGGAGCTGCTGCCGGACGCCGAGGCTCTGGTCATGCCGAGCACGTTCCCGGAGGCCTTCGGGATGGTCGCCGCGGAGGCGGCGGCATGCGGGGTGCTGCCGGTCTCCGCCGGGCACTCGGGGATGCGCGAGGTCTCGCGCGAGCTGGCGGCGGCGCTGCCCGGCGAGGTCGGCCGGCTCACCTCGTTCCCGGTCGAGGAGGGCGCGGTCGAGGCGATCGCGGAGCGAATCGACGCCTGGCTTGACCTGCCGGAGGCGCAGCGGGAGGCCGCCCGCAGGGCGCTCGTCGCCACTTCGCGGCGGCTCTGGAGCTGGGAGGGCGTGGCGCGCGGCATGCTGGCCGCCTCGGCCGGTCGGCTGGACGAGCTGCCCGCCCCGCAGTAGTTAGTGCCAGGCGTCATTTGAGGCCTGAAAACCTCCCGCCGCCGCTTCAATAGAATGCCCGCCCGCCCGATGTTTGGCCGCCTCCCGATAGCGAAGATGTTTGCCGCGACCGTCGCCCTGACCGTGGTGATTTCCGCGGTGATGGTGCCGATCAACTGGAACGGCGAGGGCGCCTCGACCGCCGCCGGGCCGATCGACACCCTGCTCGACGTGATGATCGTCCTCTCGGCCTTCGTCTTCGCGCTGGTGATGGTGATGCTCTTCTACGCCCTGTGGAAATTCAAAGCCAAGCCCGGGGACGAGTCCGACGGCGAGCCGATCCACGGCAACACGCGGCTCGAGGTGGCCTGGACCCTGATCCCGACGATCATCGTCCTCTTCGGCGCCGGCTACAGCTGGGCGGTGCTCGACGAGATCGAGGATCCCGCTCCGAACCCGCTCAAGGTGCAGGTCTTCTCGCAGCAGTTCGCCTGGAGCTTCGGCTATCCGGGCAAGGGAGAGGCTTGGTCGGAGGGCGAGCTGCACGTCCCGCTCGGCCGCCAGGTCCACTTCAAGATGCACGCGCTGGACGTGATCCACTCCTTCTGGGTGCCCGAGTGGCGGATCAAGAAGGACAACGTGCCCGGGATCACGACGACCGCGATCGTGACGCCCGACAAGCCCGGCACCTACCAGCTGATCTGCACCGAGCTCTGTGGCTTCGGCCACTCGACGATGCGGGCCGTGGTCGTCGTCGAGCCGCCGGCCGAGTTCCGCAAATGGGTCGCGGGCCTCGAGGACAAAGTGCCGGCCCCGTTGATGGAGGCAGTCGTCCAGGACACCGAGACCGACCCGATTCCGCTGGGGGCGGGCGGGGCATAATGGAGGCAATCCGATGACGGCTGCGATCAAGCGACCCGGATGGATTCGAGGCATTCTCGGGGCCGTGCTCGCCGCGGCCTTCGGGGTCGGCCTGGTCGTGGTCCTGCGCGAGATCTCCGGCCTGCCGATCTGGC
>DATMEP010000033.1:0-2466 GCA_035556755.1 Solirubrobacterales bacterium | reverse complement strand
TTCGGCGAGTACCCGCCACCGATGGTCGAGACCCACGGCGAGCGGAACTACCTCTCGATGGCGCTCGAGGAGCTTGCCGAGGGCAAGCTCAAATACGAGTACCGCGCTTAGCCCGCAACTCCAGGAGGTACAGATGGCCAGGATCCTGCTCGGCGTAAGCGGTGGGATAGCCGCCTACAAGTCGCTGGAGCTGGCGCGCCTCGCCACCAAGGCGGGCCACGGCGTGCGCGTAGTGATGACCGAGAACGCCGAGCGCTTCGTCGGGGCCGCCTCCTTCGAGGGCATCGTCGGCGCCCCGGTGCTGACCTCCGAGTTCGAGCGCGACCCGATGCGCGGTGCCTTCCCCGGCGATCCTGTCCCCGAGCACGACCCGATCGGCCACCTCGAGGTGGCCGCCAACTGCGACGCCTACCTCGTCGCCCCCGCCTCCGCCAACACGGTCGCAAAGCTGGCCGCCGGGATGGCGGACTCGATGCTGACCACCGGCTTCCTCGCCTGCGCGGCGCCGCGTCTTCTCGCTCCGGCGATGAACGACCGGATGTACGCGGCCGCCGCGACCCAGGCCAACCTGGCGACGTTGCGCGAGCGGGGCGTCGAGGTGATCGAGCCCGAGGAGGGGGCCCTCGCCTCGCGGGGCGAGTTCGGCAGGGGCAGGCTGCCCGACCCCGAGCGCCTGCTCGCGCGGCTGGAGGCGGTACTGCCGGCGGGCGAGCGGCCCTGGGACGGACTCCGCGTGCTGGTGACCGCGGGGGGCACCCGCGAGCCGGTCGATCCGGTGCGCTTCCTCGGCAACCGCTCCAGCGGTCGGATGGGGCTCGCTCTCGCCGCCGCCGCCGCTCGCCGCGGCGCCGAGGTGACCCTGATCGCAGCCAACGTCGCCCTCCCCGAGCCGGCCGGCGTTCGCCGCATCGACGTCGAGACCACCGCCGAGCTGGCCGAGGCCGCCCGCACCGAGTTCCCGTCCATCCACGTGTTGCTGATGGCCGCGGCTCCTGCCGATTTTTGCCCTGACGAAGTCGCGGCGGACAAGCTCAGGCGGGAGGAGGGCATCACTCTTCACCTGAAGCCGACTGAAGATGTCCTCTTGGGCCTATCCCGGGAGCGGCGACCCGACCAGACGTTGGTTGGCTTTGCGGCGGAATACGGCGACGACCATGAGCGGCCTCGCGAAAAGCTGGAGCGCAAGGGCGTCGATCTGATCGTCTTCAATGACATCTCGGATCCAGGGATTGGGTTCGATAGCACTGAAAACGCCGTAGCTCTGTTTGACAGGAATGGCGCGCGAGCATTTGGCCGTTCTTCGAAGGACAAGATTGCCGAGCGCATCCTCGACAGGGTGGATTGGTTGCGAGGTTCGGCTGAGCTACCCGTCAGCCAGCCAAACGAGTAGAGCCGGGCCGCAAGGAGGACGGGGGTGTCCGTCCGCGCAGCGGCGTCCTCTTTTTCGCCCCAGCGGACTCAGCGAGAAAAACGCCGCTCCCCTGGCGAAAAACCCAGCAAGCGGACGGACACCCCCGTCCTCCCACAAACCAACCGGGCTATACTGACTACAAGCTTTTTGTCCCTATGCATTGTCGAGAAGTGGGCCTGGCCCACTTTTTTTTCGGCTTGAACCAGGCGTGACAGATCTCAAAGACAGCATTCAGCAGCAGCTTTCCGAGCTCGACTCCGAGCTCGACCTGGTTGCCCTCGAGCAGCCGGGGAGCGCGACCCTGCGCCTCTTCATCGACCACCCGGGCGGGGTCGATCTGGCGCTCTGCGAGCGGGTGACCCGGCATCTCGAACACCTGCGGGCGGACTACTCGCTCGAGGTGTCTTCCCCGGGCCCCAAGTACAGCCGCACCAACCCAACTTCCGAACCAACCGAGGAGCGACCGTGAGCAAGGAGATCGTCGAGGCAATCAAGACGCTCGAGCAGGAGAAGGGGATCTCCTCCGACAAACTGATGGACGCGCTTGCCGACGCGCTGCTCTCCGCCTACAAGAAGACGCCGGGCGCCGCCAAGTACGCCCGCGTCGACCTCGACCACGAAACGGGCGACTTCCGCGTCTTCGAACTGATCCTGCCGCCCGAGCTGGAGGAGAAGCTGCTGGCCGAGGCGGCGGAAGCCCAGGAGGAGGAAGAGCGCGAGATCGACCCTGAGACCGGGGAGCTGAAAGAGCTGGAGGACCCCGAGCTCGACCCCGAGATGCTCGCTCCCTACGAGGACCAGATCTCCTCGCGCGACGTCACCCCCGACGACTTCGGCCGGATCGCCGCCCAGACCGCCAAGCAGGTGATCCTGCAGCGGATCCGCGAGGCCGAACGGATGATGATGTTCGAGGAGTACCAGGACCGGGTCGGCGAGCTGATCACCGGGATCATCCAGCAGTCCGACAAGCGCTACACGCTGGTCCAGCTGCGCGAGCGGGTCGAGGCGCTGCTGCCCAAGTCCGAGCAGGTCTACAACGAGCGCTACGACCACGG
>DATMEP010000032.1:0-3180 GCA_035556755.1 Solirubrobacterales bacterium | reverse complement strand
GTATAGGTAGGGGTGACTGTTCCTTAGGACAGTCCCGTCCAGGGAACGGCCGCGTCGGCATCTTTCCCTGGCTACCGACGCGCAGGTGCAGTGAGGGTCGCGCGGACCCCCCTGCCTCCCGCGGCCCCACTGCGCCGCCTTGTGTTTAGTTGGCTCGAAAGAGCCATGCCCTCAATCCCTCAAATTTCTCAGAACAGTCTGGAGAATGCCGCCGTTCTGGAAGTAGGCGATCTCGTTCGGGGTGTCGAGCCTCACCGTGGCGTCGAACTCGACCGGGTCGGCGCCCTCGCGGCGTGCCGTGACCCTCACCGTCTTGGCTTCGCCGTTTTCCAAATCGCCTATGTCGATCACCTCTTCCCCCGCGAGGCCGAGGGAGTCTGGGTTCTCTCCCGAGGGGAACTGGAGGGGAAGGACACCCATGCCGATCAGGTTGGAGCGGTGGATGCGCTCGAAGCTCGCCGCGATCACCGCGCGCACGCCGAGCAGCTTCGTCCCCTTCGCGGCCCAGTCGCGTGACGAGCCGGAGCCGTACTCCTCGCCCGCCAGCACCACCAGGGGAACGCCTTCGGAGGCGTAGGCCATCGCCGCCTCGAAGATCGTCGTCTCCTCTCCGCCTGGGAAGCGACGGGTGAAGCCCCCTGCCCGCTCGACCAGCCTGTTGCGGAGGCGAATGTTGGCGAAGGTGCCGCGGATCATCACCTCGTGGTTGCCGCGCCGGGCCCCGTAGGAGTTGAAGTCGCGCGGCTCGACGCCCTGCTCGACCAGCCACCTGCCGGCCGGGCTGTCCTTCTTGATCGCGCCGGCGGGTGAGATGTGGTCGGTGGTGATCGAGTCGCCGAGCAGGGCGAGCACCCGCGCGCCGGCGATCGGCTCGACCCCCGGCGGCTCGGCGGGCATCTGCTCGAAGAAGGTGGGGCGGCGCACGTACGTGGATTCGGGCCAGGTGTAGCGATCGCCCTCCGGGACCTCGACCGCGTTCCAGCTCGCCTCGCCCTTCATCACCTCGCCGTAGTTGCGGGTGAACATCTCCGAGGCGATCGAGGCGCCCACGACCTCCTTCACCTCATCGGGGTCGGGCCAGACGTCGCGCAGGAAGACCGGCTCTCCGTCGGAGCCCTCGCCCAGCGGCTCGGTGAGCAGGTCGAGGTCCATCCTCCCGGCCAGCGCGTAGGCGACCACCAGCGGCGGCGAGGCGAGGTAGTTCGCCTTCACGTCCTGGTTGATCCGCCCCTCGAAGTTGCGGTTGCCGGAGAGGACGGCGCAGACGGCCAGGTCCTTCTCCTCGACCGCGGCTGAGATCTCGGGCGGCAACGGGCCCGAGTTGCCGATGCAGGTGGTGCACCCGTAGCCGACCAGGTTGAACTGCAGCTCGTCCAGGTGGCGGGTCAGCCCGGCCTTGTCCAGGTAGTCGGTGACCACGGTCGAGCCGGGGGCAAGTGAGGTCTTCACCCAGGGCTTGCGCTTCAGGCCGCGCTGAACCGCGTTGCGGGCCAGCAGCCCGGCGCCGACCATCACGCTCGGGTTCGAGGTGTTGGTGCAGCTGGTGATCGCGGCGATCACCACGTGGCCGTTGTCGAGCTCGAAGCTGGTCCCGTCGGCGAGGGTCACCTCGACCTCGTCACCGCTGCGGTTGGCGATCGTCGCCTGCGCCGCTGGCGCACTCGTCACCGCCGGCCGGGGCTTGCCGTCGCCGTTGTCATGGTCCTCCGCCGGCGGGTCGGAGGCGGGGAACGACTCCATGCTGGCCTCGTCGATCTCGTTCACCGGCTCGACAGCGTCCGGGTTGAACTCCTCGAGCGCCTCGAGGAAGGCCTGCTTGGCCTTCGCCAGGGGCACCCGGTCCTGAGGTCGCCGAGGGCCCGCGATGCTGGGTTCGACCTCGTCCAGGCTCAACTCCAGGGTCTCCGAGAAGACCGGGTCCGGCGTACTCGGCTCGGTGAACATCCCCTGCAGGCGCGCGTAGGAGTCGACCAGCTCAAGCGTCTCGGTCGGGCGGCCGGTCAGCTCCAGGTAGCGCAGCGTCTCGGCGTCGACCGGGAAGATCGCGCAGGTCGAGCCGAACTCGGGCGACATGTTGCCGATCGTCGCCCGGTCGGCGAGGCCGAGGCCGGCCAGGCCCGGGCCGTAGAACTCGACGAACTTGGAGACGACGCCGCGCTCGCGCAGCATCTCGGTCACGGTGAGGACGAGGTCGGTCGCGGTCGAGCCCTCGGGCAGCCGGCCGTCGAGCTTGAAGCCGACCACCTGCGGCAGCAGCATCGAGATCGGCTGCCCGAGCATCGCCGCCTCGGCCTCGATCCCGCCGACGCCCCAGCCGAGCACGCCGAGGCCATTGACCATCGTCGTGTGCGAATCGGTGCCGACCAGGGTGTCGGGATAGGCGCGCAGAGCGCCGTCGACCTCGCGGCTGTAGACGACCTGGGAGATGTACTCGAGGTTGACCTGGTGGCAGATGCCGGTCGCCGGCGGCACGACGCGGAAGTTGTCGAAGGACTGCTGCCCCCACTTCAGGAACGAGTAGCGCTCGCGATTGCGGTCGAACTCGTGCTCGGCGTTGACGGCGAAGGCGCGCTCGTTGCCGAAGGCGTCGACCTGAACAGAGTGGTCGATGACCAGGTCGACGTCGACCAGCGGGTTGATCGCCGCCGGGTCGCCGCCGATCTCGTCCATCGCGTCGCGCATCGCCGCCAGATCGACGACTGCGGGCACGCCGGTGAAGTCCTGCATCAACACCCGTGCCGGCTGGAAGGGGATCTCGACGCTGGGCTCGGCGGCGGCGTCCCAGGCGGCGATCGCCTCGACGTCGGCGGCGCTGACCGAGACGCCGTCCTCGAGCCTCAGGACGTTCTCCAGGAGCACCTTGACCGAGTAGGGCAGGCGGGCGACGTCAAAGCGCTCCTGCAGAGCGTCGAGCCGGAAGACCTCGTAGTCGCGCCCGCTCACCGCGAGGGTCGAACGGGCGCCGAATGAATCGCTGCTCATCTGCTGTCCTCCAAGATCGTCGTCACTACCTCTTGTCCGGGTCCTTGGCGTGGCCGTCGGCGATCGCGCTGGCCGCCTTCTGGCCGGCGCTGCCGCTCTGCGCCTTGATCGCGATGCCGGGGCTGGCGAGGCCGATATGAGCCAGCGCCCGCTGCCGGAGCGGCGCCACGCTCAGCTCGACCTTGTCCCGCTCGATCG
>DATMEP010000031.1:0-8578 GCA_035556755.1 Solirubrobacterales bacterium | reverse complement strand
CACGACTACGAGGCCGCCGCCGGCTTCGCCGACCGGTTGACCGACTGCGGCTGCCAGGTCGCGATCGACGACTACGGCGCTGGCTTCGGCCCCTTCCACTACCTGAAGCGGATCCCCTTCGACCTGATCAAGATCGACGGCGCCTTCGTTCGCGACATGCCGCGCAGCGACGCCGATCAGCTCACGGTGCAGGCGATCGTCCAGATCGCCCGCGGGCTGGGCAAGGCGACGATCGCCGAGTACGTGCAGGACGACGCGACCATGGACCTGCTGCGCGAGTACGGGGTCGACATGGCCCAGGGCTTCCACCTGGGCCGCCCCGTCGCCCTCGACGAGGCGCTGGCGAACTGAGGGGCGAGCGCCGGGACGGCCCAGGTGGCCGCCCCACCTTTTTTCCCTTCCGGCCCTCCACGCTAGGTATTACGGCGCAGCTCGGCCCGCTTGACCTTGCCGCTGTGCGTCTTCGGCAGCTCGTTGGCGAACTCGACTATGCGGGGGTACTTGTAGGGAGCGGTTTGGTTCCTGACGTGCCCCTGCAGCTCGGCGGCAAGCGCGTCGGAGGGCTCATGGCCGGGGCGGAGGACGACGATTGCGCGGACGACCGCGCCCCGCTCGGGATCCGGCGCGGCGACGGCGGCCGCCTCCGCCACGGCCGGGTGGGAAACCAGCGCCGACTCGACCTCGAAGGGGCCGATCCGGTAGCCGGAGGAGAGGATCAGGTCGTCGTCGCGACCCTCGAACCAGAGGTAGCCGTCGGCGTCCTCGCTGACCCGGTCGCCGGTCGACCACCACTCGCCCTCGAAGCGCTCGCCGTCGAGGTAGCGAACGAAGAAGGTGGGGGAGGAGCTCGCCCTGAGCTGGAGCTCGCCCTCGACGAGGCGGGTCTCGATCCCCGGCAGGGGCTTGCCCATCGAGCCGTCGCGGCTGGGGTCGTCCTCACCGGGGCGCATCCCGCAGACGGCGCCGGTCTCGGTCTGGCCGTAGCCGTCGCCGATCGCCAGCCCGAGCCGCTCGCGGAAGTGGCGGATCGTCTCCGGCTCGATCGGCTCCCCGGCCGAGACCAGGCGCCGCAGCGAGGGGACGGGGGCCAGCTCCGAGCGGGTGGCGAGCATCCGGTACTCGGTCGGCGCCTGGCAGAGGACGTTGACGCCGAGTTCGTCGCAGAGGCGCAGCCGCTCCGCCGGGTCGAAGCGGCCGTCGTGCAGGACGGCCACGGCGCCGCCCAGCCAGGGGGCGACGAAGGCGTTGCGGGTCGACTTCGACCAGCCCGGTGCCGCCGTGCACCAGGCGACCTCGCCGGAGCGGGCGCCGAACCAGTGCTCGGCCTGGAGCCGCTGGCCGGCCAGGTAGCGCTGCGGGTAGAGGACCCCGCGCGGCTCGCCGGTCGTGCCCGAGGTGAAGACGATCGCCGCCGGGTCCTCCGGGTCGAGCGCCGCCAGCGGTGCCGGGGTCTCCTGGGCGCGGTCCTCGTCGAAGACGCGGGCCAGGTCGTCCATGTCCATGTAGGGGATGCCGTCGGGGAGCTCGCCCAGGTAGCGCGCCTCGCCGACCGCCAGCTTCGGGTTCGCGGCCCGCGCCCGCAGCTCCAGGTCCTTGCGCCGCAGCTGCGGGTTGCAGGGCAGCGCCACCGCGCCCATCCGCCAGCAGGCGAGCATCGCCAGCACCCACTCGACCCTGCTGCCGACCAGGGTCATGACGACGTCGCCGTGCTCGACGCCGCTCGCCTGGAAGGCGCCTGAGAGCCCGGCCGACCGTGCGAAAAGCTCGCCGAAATGGTGCAGGCGCCGCTCGCCCGCCGCGTCGACCTCGATCAGCGCCGGTCGTGCGGCCGGGAACGCTTCGACCACGTCCTCGATGAAATTCACGGCCAGCAGTCTGCCGCACCCTCCCGTCGGCCCGGGTCAACGCAGTTCGGCGGAGTTCTTGCCGAGCAGCTGGCGGGCGACGATCAACAGCTGGATCTGCTGCGTGCCCTCGAAGATGTCGAGGATCTTCGCGTCGCGGGCCCACTTCTCGAGCAGGTCGCTCTCGGCGTAGCCGGCGCTGCCGCAGAGCTCGACGCAGCCGAGCGTGACGTCGACGCAGGTGCGGCCGGCCTTCGCCTTCGCCATCGAGGCCTGCAGCGAGTTCGGCCTGCCGTTGTCGGCCATCCAGGCCGCCTGCAGGGTCAGCAGGCGCGCCGCCTCGTAGTCGGCCTCCATCTCCAGGAACCGCGCCGCGGCGGCGTGCTGGCAGAGCGCCGGGACGGCGTCGTCGATCTCGACCCCGGCTTCGCCCAGGCGGCGGTGGGTCTCCTCGAGCGCGGCCCGGGTGACGCCGACCGCCATCGCGGCGACCAGCGGGCGCGTGTTGTCGAACGTCTGCATCGCGCCGCCGAAGCCCGCCTTCGCGTCGACCTCGGGGTTGCCGAGCAGCGCCTCCTTCGGCACCCGGCAATCCTGCAGGGTGAAGTTGGCCGTGTCGGAGGCCCGGATCCCGAGCTTGTGCTCGAGTCGGTCAAGCGTCAGGCCGGGGTTGTCGCGCTCGACGATGAACGACTTGATCGCGGCCCGCCCCACGGAGCGGTCGAGCGTGGCCCAGACGACGATCAGGTCGGCCCGGTCGCCCGAGGTGACGAAGATCTTCTCGCCGTTGAGCACGTACTCGTCGCCGTCTAGCTCGGCGGTGGTGCGGATCGCGGCCGAGTCCGAGCCGGCCTCGGGCTCGGTGATCGCCATCGCCGCCCACCTGCCGCCGTAGCGCTCCAGCTGCTCCTCGGTTGCGACCGAGGCGATCGCCGAGTTGCCGAGGCCCTGCCGCGGCATCGAGAGCAGCAGGCCGACGTCCCCCCAGCAGAGCTCGACGATCCCGAGCACGGTGGAGAGGTTGGAGCCGTTGCGGTTCTCGCCGTCGCCGTTCTCTCTCGGGTCGCGGCGCACCCCGGCGGCCCCGGCGCCGCCGATGTCGCTGCCCTCGTTCATCCCGTCGATCAGGGAGGCGAGCATGTCGAGCTCCTTCGGGTACTCATGCTCGGCTTCGTCGTACTTGCGCGAGATCGGCCGGAAGACCTCGTTGGCGACCTGGTTGGCCTGGCTGACCAGCGGCTTGAACTTCTTCGGTATCTCTAGGTTGATCATGTTGTCTGCTTTCGCTCGTGTCTTTCGCCTAGACGAGCAGGGCGCCCTCCATCACGCCCGCTGCACGGAGGTCGCGGTACCAGCGCTCGACCGGGTGCTCCTTGACGAAGCCGTGGCCGCCGAGCAGCTGCACCCCGTCGGACCCGATCTGCATTCCCTTCGCGGCGCAGAGCCGCCGTGCCAGGGCCGTCTCGTGGCCGAAGGCCTCGCCCTGGTCGGCGCGGCTCGCGGCGCGGTAGGTGGCAAGTCGCATCCCGTCGGTCTCGATCCCGATGTCGGAGACGGCGAAGGCGACGCCCTGCCGGTTGGAGATCGGTTCGCCGAAGGCCGTGCGGTCGTTGACGTAGGGGATGACGTAGTCGAGCACCGCCTGGGAGGCGCCGACCGCGAGCGAGCACCAGGCGATCCGCGCCCGGTGGACGCACTCGACGTAGGCGTCGCGCTCGCCCGCCGCCATCAGCGCGCCGGCCGGCACCCTGACCCCCTCCAGCAGCAGCCGCCCGGTGGCGGCCGCACGCAGGCCCATCGCCGGCTCCGCTTCCACCGAGAGGCCCTTGCCGCCGGACTCGATCACGAACAGCGCCGGGCCGAGGCCCTCGGCCTCCGCGGCGACGACGAACAACTCGCACTCTGTGGCCCGCGCCACCAGCGACTTGACGCCGTCGAGGACCCAGTCCTCGCCGTCGCGCCGTGCCTCCGTGGCCAGCTTCAGCGGATCGAAGAGGGGCGTCGGCTCGAGCATCGCCAGCGCCGCCGCCGGCACGTCCTCGCCGGTGAAGGCGGGGAGGTATGTCGCCTCCTGCTCGGCGTCGCCCCAGTGCCCGATCGCGGTGGCGACCGCGCCGGGAGCGAGGGCCGCGTAGGCGATCCCCATGTCCCCGTGGGCAAGCGCCTCGCCGATCAGAACGGCACCCACGCCCGCCTGTTCGCTCACCACTCCGCCCAGCTCCTCGGGGATGCCGAGCATGTTGACGCCAAGCTCGTTCGTCGCTGCCAGCAGCTCGGGCGGAGTGGAGCGATCCGCGTCGGCTTTCTGCGCAGCGGGGCGGACCTTCTCGCTGGCGTAGTCGCGGACCGTCTCCTGAAACATCTGCTGCTCGTCGTCCGGGGTGATGTCGAACAGGCTGGGCGGCTTGCGGGGCCTCTGCCGTGCCGGTTTGCCCAGCTTCTGCGCCGCCTTGAAGGTGCGCCCAGCCGCGGTCGCGGACCGGAACCCGCCCTTGGTCGTCTGGAAGAGCGCTCGCTCGACCTGCTTGCGGACGCGGATCCGGTCGAGCAGGTCCGAGCCGGCGAGGCGGTTCAGCGCCCGCAGCCCGAAGCCCATGCTGCGCTCGGCGATGCCTCCCTTGTCGTTGCCGTTCACTTCGCTCTCCTCCCGCTTCTCGGTTTCGGCTCGACCGGCCTCACGCGGCCGTCGAGATGTGGGGTCCCTCGCTTTGCGTCCCGGACGGCGAAGGAGATCTCCTCGCCCTCGGTGCCGCGCATGAGCTCGACGCGTCCGGGCAGGAAGATCGGCTTGCGGAAGCGGACGTCGACGCCGAAGGCATCGGGCAGACGACTCTCGATCGCCGCCAGGCAGCGCGCCTTCGTCCACATCCCGTGCGCGATCGCGGACCTGAAGCCGAGCGGCTTCGCGGTCAGCGAGTGCATGTGGATCGGGTTGCGGTCTCCGGAGACGGCGGCGTAGCGCCGGCCGAGGTCGCCGTCGAGGCGCCACTCGGCGCTGTGTGTCAGCTGCGCTAACTCCTCCGCCGATGGGCCGATTCCGGTCGTTTTAGGACCTGTTTCAGTCCCGTCGGCGGGCTTGTCGCTGCCGTTGCCACGGCGCAGCATCGTGCTGACCGACTCCCAGGCCTTCTGCCGGCCAACCCAGGCCTCGGTGACGAGGCCGAAGGTCCGGCCGCGGGGATGCGGCTCGAGCTTGGTCGGGCGGACGGTCAGCTTCAGCTCCTCGCCGAGGCCGATCCGGCGGTGCTGGACGATCCGGTTCTCGACGTGGACGAGGCCGATCGCGCCGAAGGGGAAGCTGCCGTCCGCCAGCACCGCCATGTGCAGGGGAAAGGCGAGGACGTGCGGGTAGGTGGGGGGGAGGTGGTCGCGGAGCGAGAAGCCGCACACCCTCGCGTAGGCGGCGACCTCGTCGGGATTGGCGCGGGCGCCGGCCAGGGTCAGCTCGAGGTCGGGGATCTCCCTGCCGCGGCCGGGTACGAAGGGGAGCAGCGAGGCGCCGGGGATCAGCGGCGCCGCGGCACGCGCGTAGAGCGGCAGAATGCGCGGCGGGCTGTCGAGTGTGCGGGTCGCCATCACGCTCCCAGCAGGCTCTGGCCGCAGACCCGGACCACGTTGCCGTTGACGCCGGCCGAGGCCGGGCTGGCGAACCAGGCGATCGTCTCGGCTACGTCGACCGGTTTGCCGCCCTGTGACATCGAGTTCATGCGGCGGCCGGCTTCGCGGATCGCGATCGGCATCTTCGCCGTCATCTGGGTCTCGATGAAGCCGGGGGCGACCGCGTTGATCGTCGCCCCGCGCTCTGCGAGCGACGGCGCCAGCGCTTCGACCATCCCGATCACCCCGGCCTTCGAGGTCGCGTAGTTGGTCTGGCCGGAGTTGCCCGCGATGCCGCTCATCGAGGAGACGCAGACGATCCGCCCGTTCTCGTGCAGGAGATCGCGCGAGAGCAGCTCGTCGTCGATCCGCTCCTCGCTGGAGAGGTTGATCTCCATCAGGGTGCTCCAGCGGTCCTCCGGCATCTTGGCGATCGTGCGGTCTTTGGTGACGCCGGCGTTGTGGACGACGATGTCGACCCCGCCGGGGATCGCGTCGGCGATCCTCCCAGGGGCGTCCTCCTCGGTGATGTCGACCTCGATCGTCTCGGCCTTGCCGAGCGTGGCCGCGACCTCCTTCAGGTCGTCGGAGAGGGCCGGCACGTCGAGCAGGACAAGCTTCGCCCCGTCGCGGTGCAGCGCTCGCGCGATCGCCTCGCCGATGCCGCGCGAGGCGCCGGTGACCAGCGCCGTCCTGCCGGCGAGGGGTTGCTCCCACTCGATCTCTCCCGCTTTGGCGACGGCCTTGCCCACGCGGACGATCTGGCCGGAGACGTAGGCCGACTTGGGTGAGAGCAGGAAGCGCAGGGTCGAGTCGATCTCACCCTCTGCGCCCTCGGCGACATAGACGAGCTGCACGGCGATGCCGCGGCCGATCTCCTTGCCGAGCGAGCGGGTGAAGCCCTCCAGCGCTCGCTGCGCGGTCGCCGCGCGCGGCGGCAGGCCGGTAGGCGGCGTGCCGAGCACGACGACCCGTCCCGACCGTTCCACCCGTTTCACGTTGGGGTGGAAGAAGCGCTGCAGCTCGACCAGCTCGGTCGAGTCGGAGATCCCGGTCGCGTCGAAGACGAGGGCCTTGACCGGCTCCTCGGAGCCGGTTGCCTCAGGCGCGCCGATCTCGCCGATCAGCCGTTCGAGCGGCTCGGCCAAGCGGCCGTCCGGGGCCGCACCCAGCAGGACCGACCCGCTGGAGGCAGTTGCGCCATCGCCGTCGCGGTCGAGCCGGGCCGGCCGCGGCAGGCCCAGTCGGGGGGCGATCAGCCGGCCCGGGGGCGAGTTGACCACCTGCGAGTAGAGGTCGGTGCTCATCTGTCTCCTCCTGGGCTCTCGAGCACGGCGACGACGCCCTGGCCGCCCGCCGCGCAGATGCTGATCAGGCCGCGGCCGGAACCGCGTTCGTCCAGTGCCTTCGCCAGGCTGGTGACGATGCGGCCGCCGGTCGCCGCGAAGGGATGCCCGGCGGCGAGCGAGCCGCCGTTGACGTTGAGCCGGTCGCGGTCGATCGCACCCAGCGATTCGTCGCGACCGAGGCGGTCGCGGCAGAAGGTCTCGTCTTCCCAGGCGCGCAGGGTGCAGAGCACCTGGGCGGCAAAGGCCTCGTGGATCTCGTAGAGGTCGAAGTCGGCCAGCTTCAGCCCGTTGCGGTCCAGCATCCGCGGCACCGCGTAGGCGGGCGCCATCAGCAGCCCCTCGCGCTTGTGGACGTGGTCGACCGCGGCGGTCTCGCCGTCGGCGAAGTAGGCGAGGACCGGCAGGCCCCGCTCCTTCGCCCACCCCTCGCTCGCCAGCAGCACCGCCGAGGCGCCGTCGCTGAGCGGGGTCGAGTTGGCTGCGGTCATCGTCCCGTCCTCGCCGCCGAAGACCGGCTTCAGCTTCGCCAGCTTCTCCGCCGTCGAGTCGGGCCGCAGGTTCTGGTCGCGCTCCAGGCCCAGGTAGGGACTGACGAGATCGTCCATGGTGCCGCGCTCGTAGGCGGCGGCGAGGTTGTGGTGGCTGCGGACGGTCAGCTCGTCCTGCTCGGTGCGGCCGACTTCCCACTCCGCCGCCATGATGGCGCAGTGCTCGCCCATCGAGAGGCCGGTGCGCGGCTCCTCGTTGCGGGGGATCGCCGGGACGACGTGGCCGGGGCGGACCCTGGTCAGCTGCTTGAGGCGACCCATCGTCGAGCGCTCGCGGTTGGCGTCGAGGAGGATCCCGCGCAGGTCCTCGTTAACCCCGATCGGGGCGTCGGAGGTGGTGTCGACGCCGCAGGCGACCCCGGCCTCGATCTGCCCGAGAGCGATCTTGTTGGCGACCAGGATCGTCGTCTCGAGCCCGGTGCCGCAGGCCTGCTGGACGTCGTAGGCGGGCGTCTCGGGCGCCAACCGGGTGCCGAGCAGGCTCTCCCGGGTGAGGTCGCGGTCGCGCGAGTGCTTCAGCACCGCCCCGCCGGCCACCTCGCCGAGCCGCTCTCCCGCGAGCCCGAAGCGTTCGACCAGCCCATCCAGGGCCGCGGTCAGCATGTCCTGGTTGGAGGCGCGCGAGTAGACCGAGTTCGAACGCGCGAAGGGGATGCGGTTGCCGCCGACGACGGCGACCCTGCGGATCGTGCTGTTCACGGGGGTGTCTCCTTGCGGTGCTGGGAAAATCGGGGCTGGCGCCCTGAGCAACCTGCCTCTCGGCCGGTCAGGTCCGAGGGCCGGCGCAGAATACTACAGACATCGATGTAAGGGTACCCGCGGAGTCTGGCGGCAAACCCGCCGCTCAGGCCTCGGAGAAGCCGAGCCGGCGCTGGAGGCGGCGCAGGGGGGCCGGAGCCCACCAGTTCCAGGCGCCGAAGAGGCGCATCAGCGAGGGGACGAGGAGGGCGCGGACGATGGTCGCGTCGATCATCACTCCGACCGCCATCCCGATCGCGATCTGCTTGACGAAGAAGACCGAGCTGACGGCGAAGGCGAGGAAGACCACGGCGATCGCCAGTGCCGCGGCGGTGATCACGCGCCCGGTGCGGCCGATCCCGGTTGCCACCGCCTCCTCGTTGCTGTCGCCGAGGTCGTAGCGCTCTTTGATCCGCGCCATCACCAGCACCGCGTAGTCGGTGGCGAGGCCGAAGATCACGGCGAAGAGGAAGACGAGGCTGGTCACCTCGACCGCGGCCGG
>DATMEP010000030.1:0-5388 GCA_035556755.1 Solirubrobacterales bacterium | reverse complement strand
CCCGTCGCGGCGAAGACAGCGGCCTGGGCGCCAGCCGTTGCGGCAAGGATTAGGAGCGCCCCGCCGACAGCCCGAAGCCCGGCGCGCGAGCGCTTGATCGAGTCATGCACCAGGCCGTGGGAGTGGCCGTGATCGTGGACCTGGGGAGCGAATCGGTGGAGCGTCGACCGGCGGGGATGGAGCAGGTGACGATGCGGCCCGACGAAGGGGTGATCGTGGAGAAATGCTCCGTGCTGATGCCTCATCGTGCCGGCAAGCGTCCCACGCCGGGAACGAAGCGCCCGACTCGAGCAGCGTAGGAGGCATAGCCGCCGCCATGCACCTGCAAGAGGTAGGGCTCCTCCACTACTCGGACTTGCAGCTCCAGCGCGAAAACCAGGCCGAGGAGCCCGGCGATCGCCACCCAGCTCGGGACGAGCAGGGTGAGCCCGAGCGCGGTCGGCAGCATCGCGGCGAAGATCGGATTGCGGACCAGCGCGAACGGGCGGGTGGTGACGAGCTGCGTGTGCTCCTCATGGTCAACGCCGATTCGCCAGCTCGCTCCCATCGCCACCTGTGCGTAGAAGGTCAAGCCGATTCCGGCGACGGCGAGGAAAAGTCCGGCGACGTGCGCGGCCGTGGTGTCGAGCGCGGCGATCGGCTCGACCACGTCGAGCAGAGCGAGCACCGGGGCCGCGGCTCCCACCAGCAGCGCCACCGTGAAGCCGACCCCGGCGATCCACTCGGCCGAGCCCAGCCGACCGCCCAGCCCGTGGAAGCCGGTCGAGCCGGTGCGGCGAAGCTGGATCAGCGTGCGGAGACCGAACGCGAGGAGGAGGTAGGCCGCGTAGAGGATCAGCGCGAGCGCCGCCATCGACTACCTCTTCTCCTTACAGCAGTCTCCGCAGCAATCCTCGTCACAGCACTCGTCGGCGAAGCCCGCGCCGTCGAGTGGCGAGCTGACGCAGCAGCCCTCGCCGCGCCAGGCCTCCGCTCCCTCCCTCACCGCGACGGCGGCGATCAGCAGGCCGACTGCCGGGTCGAGCCACCAGGCGCCGAGGAGGGCGTTTCCGAGCAGGCCGACCAATAGGGCGCCCGCCAGGTAGGCGCAGAGCATGTTCTGGCGGCCCTCGCCCTTGGTCGCCGCTGATCCGAGCTGGTCGGCAAGCCGTTCCTTGGCGATGCCGAGCATCGGCATGAAGGCCACCGAACCGAACGCGAGGCCGATACCGACCCAACTCACCTCGGGATGCTCAGCACCGAGCAGAGACCGGCCCGACTCGAAGGCGACGTAGGGGGCCAGGAGGAAGAACTGGACTGCGACGAGCTTCTGCGCGCGCTCCTCGGCGGCGTGGGAGAAGACGCGATGGCCGGTGAAGCGCCAAACGATGATGAGGCTGGCCACGCCCTCGATGCCCGAGTCGAGGCCGAAGCCGACGAGGGCGATCGAAGAGGCGACGATGCCGGCGGCGATCGCCACCGCTCCCTCGATCGTCATCCAGCCGAGCGAGAGCCAGGACAGCAGTCGCACGCGGCGAGCCAGCTCCTCGTAGCGCTCGCGCGAGATCGAGGCGACCGGGAGTGCTGCCGGTGCCGGAGCGGGCGCCGGGACGGTCGGCAGCTCGACCGGGCTCACGCCGCGATTCCCTGCGCGGCGACTGCCGCCAACAGGGCACTGCCGCGCTCGGTCAGCTCGTACATGACCATCTTCCCGTCGCGCTCGGAGCGGGCGAGGGCGGCGTTCTTCAGCAGGCGGACGTGGTGGGAGACGAGCCGCTCGTCACGGCCGACGATCCAGGCTAGGTCGCACACGCAGGCGGACTCGCCGGCCTCCAGGGCGAGTGCGATGGCGAGCCGGGTCGGGTCGCCGAGCGCCTTCGCCCCGGCTGCCCAAAGCTCCAGCTCCTCAGCGCCCGGTAGGCCGTTCCGTACTCGCTCGGCTTTCGGCAGATCGAGACAGAGCAGATCGCAGGTGCCGGAGTTTCGGGCCATGCCACCATCCTACAAACATTCGTATAGATATACGAATGAGCTGCCTCGAAGGCCACCACTCTCCTGCGGCGATGCCGACATCTCGCCGGCCGGCAAGCACCTTGGTGGGCTTACCTGGACCAGCGAACTCGGCCGTCGCGGATCCAGAAATGACAACGCCGCTCGACGGCGTCGAAGTCGATCGAGGGAAACACGCTCGGGCCGGGGGCCGCAGTGTCCAAGCGCCAGTTCGGCCTCCTCGCCGCTGAGAGGTTCACCTGCAGTCGGTGTCCCTGCCCGCAGGGACATTCGAGGACCAGCCACTTGGGCTTAGATGGCGAGCCTACGACCGCGAGCTGATGGCGTGGCAGGCTCGCGGGTAGATCCGCCTGGGAGGCGTAGCGCTCGACCCGATCCAGTCGCGGGACGCTGATGCGACGCCGCCGCCACCAGTCGATCAGGCGGGTCCTCACTGCCAAGGCATCCGCAACGGCGGCTCGCAATCGGCCCGACCGAGAAGCTTCGGATCGGCGCAGAAGTGGCCGTCGCGCGGCGAACCTCCCAAGCGCCTTATCTCACGCCGCAGCGGGCGGATGAGGATCTCCGAGGATCGGGGCTCTTCGCCGAAGCCGAAGAGGCGTTGCAGCAGCTCGTCGACCGCGAAGCTGGCGATCATGGTTGTGTAGGTGATGACGGCGGGGTCGGGATCGGCGAGGCCCTGCGCGTAGCCCTCATCCACGAGCGCCTTGCGCTCAGCGTCGGGAAGCTGCTCTTCGCGCAAGCGGTTCGGGTCGATCCGCCCGCGGCAGAACAGGCATGGCGTCCCCGGCGCCATCACGCTCATGCGCGCGTCGAGGCCGGAGACCTCTCCTTCGCGGGAGCTAATCACGACGCCGACGTCGATCACCATCGCGCAGTAGTAGTAGGCGAGGCGGGAGAGAACGGCACGCCCGGCGTTGTCGTCGGTGCAGCCGAAGACGACGTCGCATCCGCGCAGCGCCTCGAAGGCGCTGCGCTCGGTCACCTTGGCGTGAAGGCTCTCGACTGCGGTGCCGAGGCCGATCGCGCGGGCGCTGTCGGCGAGAACCTCGACCTTCGGCCGCCCGACGTCGGCCAGCGTGGAGCCGTGGATGCGGGTGAGGTTGGTGGCGCTCACCTCGTCGTCGTCGATCACGACGACCTTGCCCACCCCGAGGCGGACCAGCTGCTCATACACAGCCGAGCCGGTCCCACCGGCGCCGACAATCCCAGCCCGCAGCCGTTGGAGAACCTTCTGTCCCTCGCTGCCGAACGCCCTTATCTGGCGGTCGAAGGAATCAAGCGAGGACTCGGCCGCCTGGAACCGATCAGCGGATGCGAGGAGGCGGACTCGGTCGCCGACCACGCGCAGACGGCCGATTGGGTCCTCCCCGAGCGTCCCGGTGAAGCGCGGCGTGGCCGCCGGATCGCCGAGGATCAGACTGGCGAAGGGCTTGCCGGTGCGCGCTTCGAAGACCGGCGCGAGCTCACGGGCGACCTGCTCGTCGTAGCGCGAGGGCAGGGGCTCGCCGGTCGGGTGGGTGTGGAAGAAGATCGGCTGCCATCCCCCCGCGACAGCCTCGGCCAAGGCCGGCATCCAACCCTCAGAGCGAATCCGCATCTCGGTCGGCGAGCGCTGCTCGTATGCCTCCGCCGGCACCCAGATCGCGCGGTTGAGGCAGAGGGTAAGTCGGTCGGCCTCCTCGGCACGCCCGGAGAGGAGGATCGCGGCGGACTCCTCGCGGTCGTTCAGGGCGAGGCAGAGCTCTTCCCAGAGACGCTCCCCGGTTGCGATCCCGACCTCCATCACGCCGCCAGCGCCGGGGCGCCCTTTTCGAGGTCGGTGCGGATCAGGCGCAGGTAGGTCTGCAGGTTGTCGACGCCCGGGCGCCAGGCGAGCGCGAGGTGGCGCGACCAGCGCTGCCACGTCCGGCCGTTGTAGTCAAGGCGGACATCGGAAGCGGGCGGGGCTCCGCCACCGACGTAGCTGACGATCGGATGCGTCCAGAACATGTCCGGCGCGGCATCCGGGAATCCGCCGGGCAGCCGCAGAAGCAGGTCGACGACCTCCGGCTGGTATCCCACCGGGAGGCGGAAGCCGCGGATGACCAGCGAGAACATCTGGCTCTCGGGGATCACCTCGTACTCGAAGCCACGCCCCTCCAGGTATGCCTCATCACCCTCGCTCAGCATGAGCGCCCGGGATTGATCACGCTCGGCGCAGTGAAGAAGTGCGCCCCGTTGCGGAGCTTCACCTTCTCCTCGTTCTCGATGCTGTTGTCCTCACCGCCGGGAACCTCGAGCCACAGATCGAACTCGGGACCGACGTCGGGATCGGGCAGCGCCCGCAACTCAGATCCGCTTAGCTCCCCCTCATCCACCTTGAAGGGCTTGCGGTCGATGTGGATGACGATCTGCTTCTCGGGCTTGGGAGGCTTCTTGGCAGCCTCGGCACTGGTCGATGAGCTCATGGCTCCTCCTCGGTTTGCTTGCCGGAGAGAAGAGCTAATCGAACGACTCGGACAGACTGAATGCCACGGCATTCATCTGCCTGCCGCCTAGTTCAGGTGAGCCTTCGCAAGAGCCTCGGTGGCCCAGGAGACGCGGTAGATCAACGACGGCTGCTTCTCCTTGATCTCGGCATCGATGTCTGCGCCGCCCTTGAGGACGGAGAGCTTGCCGTTGAGCAGCAGCATGTCTTCGCCCTCTAGCTCTGAGACCTCCTTGAGACCGTGGGCGGTTCGCTCCAGCATCTCCAGGTCGATGCCGGCGCTGCGCAGATGGCCGAGGATGCGGGCCTTGAGCGCGTCTTGAAAAGAGAAGAGGTTGGGACTGCCGGCCCCGGTGGAGGTATGGAAGCTCGGCTCGAGCAGACCTCGTTTGACCCAGTTGTGCAGGGTGCGGTACTCGACTTCGGCCACGTCGGCTACCTGGGGCAGCGTCAGCGGCGTATCGGGAGGGACTGCCATGTGGGGACTCCTTCTGCGTTCTCGGTCGCGGACCCCAGGCTACTGAGCGCGGTGGGCGTCTTGGCGGCCCTGACGCTGAGCCCTCGCAGCGGCGCCCGCAGATAGCGCGTTGTTTCGAGCGCCCGCCAAGCCCGGGGAGTCGGTCCCCGGCATGGGCGCCGGAAGCTACGGCGGAGGAGGCCGCGAGTGGCGCGGTAGTAGGGGCGCTCCGGCGCCCCTACTTTTGCCGGTGATGCGCTCCCAGAAGCGCCAACGGCTTAGCGCCAGGTGAGCGGGAACATGCTGGCGTGATCCCGCTCATTCTGCGGCGGTCGCACTGGGTGGCATCGCGGCGCTGGTCTGGGCGCCTGGTCGTTGGGCGCCAGGCGCTCGCCTTCGGGGCCTTCCTCTTGCCGCGGATCGTCTGACGGTGTCAGTGCGGACAGCTAGCGCAGCGTCTCGGCGCTGGAGA
>DATMEP010000029.1:0-4741 GCA_035556755.1 Solirubrobacterales bacterium | reverse complement strand
AAACCAGGAAGAACAGATCAACCAGCTGCTCGGGCTGATCTACGCGCTGCTGGCCCTGGCGGTGATCGTCTCCCTGTTCGGGATCGCCAACACGCTGGCGCTCTCGATCCACGAGCGCACCCGCGAGCTGGGGATGCTGCGGGCGATCGGCATGTCGCGGCGCCAGGTGCGGACGATGATCCGCTACGAGGCGGTGATCACGGCCCTGATCGGAGCGCTGCTGGGCATGGTGATCGGGGTCATCTTCGCGGCCCTGATCGCGCAGCCGCTGAAGGACGAAGGCTTCGCCCTCTCCTACCCGGTCGGGCAGCTGATCGCGATGCTCGTCTTCGCCGCGATTGCCGGCGTCGCCGCCGCGATCGGCCCGGCCCGCCGCGCCTCACGCCTCGACGTTCTCGAAGCCCTCCACTACGAGTAAACGCCTCAGCGCCGCAGCAGGCGGCGAACGGCGCCCATCAGCTCCTCGGTGCGCTCGGGCTGCTCTGCCTCGTCGGCGCCGATCACGCAGTGGGAGGCGTGGTCGCTGAGCAGCTCCAGCGCGACCTTGTCGAGCGCCGCCTGGATCGCGGTCACCTGGGTGACGACGTCGATGCAGTAGCGGTCCTCCTCGACCATCCGCTCGACGCCGCGCACCTGTCCCTCGATCCGCCGCAGCCGCTTGAGGACCGCGTCGCGGTTCTCAGAGTAGCCGCGGGTCTCGGCCGCCGCGCTCACCGGTGCGCCCCTTCCCCGTGCGTCTCCTCCATCTGGTCGCCGTGGCCGGCGGACTCATCCCCGTCGAACGCCTCGATCCCGAGCACGACGGTCCCGAGCAGCGCCGCCGTGGCGAAGAAGATCGCGACCGGCTTCGCCGGCAGCCCGCCGTGGATGCCGGTCTCGTGCATGACGGCGTGGCCCTTGCCGCGCTTCAGCAGCCAGCGGTTGACGGGCATCGCGGCGACGCCGGCGATCGCCAAGGCGACCGCCAGGGAGGCCCAGAACAGCGGGTCGCCGAGGCCGGACTCCATCGCGCCGGGTATCGCCAGCATGATCGCGTTGTCGACGATCTCCATCGTCGCGATGCTGACCGTGTCGACGCTGAGCGCGATCGGCGCGACGACGGAGAGCGCCATCCCGGCCCGCAGCAGCGGCCAGCTGGTGAGGGTGTAGCCGAAGGCGAACGCGAGGCCGACCGCGAGCGCGACGGTTCCCAGGTCGGAGAAGCCGAGCGCGGTGCCGATCGCCATTCCCAGCACCTCGCCGATCGCGCAGCCGGTCAGGCAGTGCAGGGTGGCGACGATCGCCATCGCGGTCAGCGCCGAGCCCTCGGTCGGCATCTCGCGATGGTGATCGTGGTGGGCGTGTGCGGCGGCGTCCATGGGCGGCCCGCCAGTATTACATACCCCCCGGGGGTATTGGGGAGGGATCTCACACTGCGGCGCTCCGGTTCCCATCTACCCTCTTGGATGCGATGGAGGCTGCGACCGCGACAACTGCACCGGGGCCCGCGACGGCAGCGGCAAAGCGCCGACTGCCGCCCGGCCCGCCGCTGCCGCGAGCGGTGCAGACGGCGATCTGGTCGCGGCAGGCGCGGCGGATGCTCTTCGCCTGTCACGAGCGCTACGGCGACATGTTCGCGCTGAAGATCGCCTACGAGGGCACCTGGGTGATGCTGGCCGATCCCGAGGCGGTCAAGCAGGTCTTCACCGGCGACCCCCGCGTCTTCCATGCCGGCGAGGGCAACCAGATCCTCGCCCCGGTCCTCGGCCGCAACTCGGTCCTCGTCCTCGACGAGAAGCCGCACATGAGCCAGCGCAGGCTTCTGCTGCCGCCCTTCCACGGCGAGCGGATGCAGGGCTACGGCGAGACGATGGGTGAGATCGCCGCGCGCGAGATCGACAGTTGGCCCACCGGCGCCCCCTACAAGCTGCGGCCGCGGATGCAGGCGATCACCCTCGACATCATCCTTCGCACCGTCTTCGGCGTCGGCGAGGGGGAGAGGATGACCGAGCTGCGGACCGCTCTGCGCGAGTTCCTCGACCTGACCACCAACCCGCGCCTGCTCATTCCCCTGCTCGCCGTCGGTCCCAAGCGGGTGCGGCGGCTGCCCGCCTTCCGGCGGCGAATCGACCTGGTCGACCACCTCATCTACCGCGAGATAGCCGAGCGCCGCCGCGCCGGCGACCTCGAGCAGCGCGACGACATCCTCTCGCTGCTGGTCGCCGCTCGCCACGAGGACGGCAGCCCGATGAGCGACGAGGAGATGCGCGACGAGCTGCTCACCCTGCTCGTCGCCGGGCACGAGACCACGGCGACCTCGCTCGCCTGGGCGGTCGAGCGCCTGGCGCGCCACCCCGAGAAGCTGGCGCGGCTGCGCGCCGAGGCCGAGGCCGGCGAGTCGGAGGAGTACCTGACGGCGACGATCCAGGAGACGCTGCGGCTGCGCCCGGTGATCTCGATCGTCATCCGCCGCCTCACCGAGCCGGTCGAGATCGGCGGTTACGAGCTGCCCGCGGGCGTCTCGGTCACGCCCTCCGTCTACCTCGTCCACCGCAACCCGGAGATCTATCCGGACCCCGACAGCTTCAAGCCGGAGCGCTTCCTCGACAACCCGCCCGGCACCTACACCTGGATCCCCTTCGGCGGCGGCGTCCGCCGCTGCCTCGGCGCCTCCTTCGCCCAGTTCGAGATGGCCGTCGTCCTCAAGGAGCTGGTCAAGCGCCACGCGATCCGCCCGGCCACCCCCAAGTCCGAGCGGGTCTTCCGCCGCGCGATCACCGAGACGCCCCGCCACGACGCCGAGGTCATCCTCGGCTAAGCAGCAGCCCGTCCTTCTTTTTGCAGAAATATCATAAGTGTTATATTGGGCCAATGGCTGGTTCAGCTGAAACCGTCCGTTGCGGCTCGCTGATTCGCGACGTCCGGCGCCGCCACGGCGTCGGGCAGGGGGAGCTGGCGAAGCGCCTCGGGACCAGTCAGCCGGCGATCAGCCGCATCGAGCGCGACCAGATCTCGCCAACCGTCGCGACCCTCGAGCGGATCCTCAACGCGATGGGAGAGACGCTCCGCGTTACGACCCTTCCCCTCGGCGAGTCCCTTCCGGGGGGCAGCAACCAGTCGATTGGTGAGCTACGCGCTGACTACCGATTGAGCCCAGAGGAGAGATTGGCGCAGGCCGCACAGCTGAGCGAAATCGCAACTGAACTGGCCGCACAGGCCGAGCTCTAATGGGGCGGCGGGCGAACCCAGGTGCCAAGACTGGAGCGAGTGTTCGCCCCCTTCGCCCCGAGCGGCTGATCGCGATGCTGGTCGAATGTCAAGTCGACTTCATCGTCATCGGCGGTTACGCCGTCGCCGTTCACGGCTTTCCCCGCGCGACCAAGGACATCGACATCTGCCCGAAGGCAAGCGAGGACAACCTCGAACGCCTGAGCGCGGCTCTTGCCGAGCTCGAGGCAACACCGATCGGCCTCGACGAGTTCGAAGGGGAGTTCGATCTAAAGCCTGATCTCGAAGGCCTGAAGATGGGGGGCAATTGGACGCTGATGACCACGCACGGCCGCCTCGACGTAATGCAGACTTTCAGCATCGGCGGGGCTGGTGCTGACGGGGGCCACCGAGACTTGGCCCCCCACGCTGTAGAGCGCACTTTCCTCGGACACCGAGTCAAGTTCTGCAGCTACGACGACCTACTTCGGATGAAGCGAGCTGCCGGTCGCGCTCAGGACAAGGTCGACATCGAGAGCCTCAAGACCGCTCGGGGAGATCTTTGATCTGAACTAGCGCCCTGACGGGCGCCGGCCGGCGGATCAGCCGCAGCCGGTGTTGTTGCCGCAGGAGCTGCAGGTGTAGCAGCTGCCGGTGCGCTGCATCATGCCGCCGCACTGCTCGCAGGCCGGGCCCAGGTCGAGGCCCGACATCTTGGCCGGGACGACCGGGGGGGTTTCGGTGAAGGCCGCTGCCGCCGGGACGGCCTCGCCGCCGGACGCCTTTGCCTTCTCGATGCCTTTGCCCGGCTCCGAGTGACCGTTGCCGCCGTTGCTCGGGCCCGCGGTATCGGTTGGGATGCCGAGCCCGAGCTGGGAGGTCTCGGCATCCTTCTTGGCGCGGACCTCCTTGGTCATGATCCCCAGTTCCTCCAGCGTCTCGGTGTCCTCGATGAAGCGACTCGCCACCCAGCGCATGATGTAGTCGGGCAGCGATTTGGCAAAGGGGATCTCCGGGTTGCCGGTGATGCCCTCCGGCTCGAAGCGCATGTAGCTGAACTTGCGAACGAAGTCTTCGAGCGGCACGCCGTACTGGAGACCGAGCGAGATCGCCGTCGCGAAGGCGTTCATCAGCCCCCGCATGGTTGAGCCCTCCTTGCCGATGTCGGTGAGGAAGATCTCGCCAACCGAGCCGTCCTCGTATTTGCCGGCGGTGATGTAGCCCTCGTGGCCGGCGATCGAGAACTTGTGGGTGATCGATTCGCGCTCGCGCGGCATTCGCTTGCGCTCCGGCGGCAGCGCGACGACCTCCGCCTCGGCCCCCTTCTCATCCTGCGCATCGGTGCGCAGCGCCTGCGCCGTCTTGGAGCCGTCGCGGTAGATCGCCAGCGCCTTGAGGCCGCCCTTCCAGCCGCGCGTGTAGGCGTCGGCGATGTCGTCGATCGTGGCGCTCTGCGGCAGGTTGACCGTCTTCGAGATCGCCCCGGAGATGAAGGGCTGCGTCGCCGCCATCATGTCGATGTGGCCGGTGTGGGAGATCGCCCGCTCGCCGACCG
>DATMEP010000028.1:0-52568 GCA_035556755.1 Solirubrobacterales bacterium | reverse complement strand
GAACAGGATGCCGCTCGCCCGCTACGCGATGTACAAATCCGGCCCGCAGATCTGGGTCGCCCCGACCGCCGACGACTCAGATGCCTGGCTCGCCAGCATGCGTCACATCGCGATCGAGTCGGGCGCTTTCGTCGTCTCGGCGCCGCAGTTCATCCCCCGCGAGGCGTTCCCCGACGACTTCCCCGTCGACCTGCCCGAGCGCGAGGTCTTCGGACGGGGAGGCGCCGCCATCGTCGAGCCCACTCGCGGCGAGGTGATCGCCGGCCCGCTCTACGACGAGGAGGGAATCGTCACCGCCGATTGCGACCTGCGCGAGGGCCTGCGCGCCAAGCGCTGGTTCGACTCGGTCGGCCACTACAGCCGCGAGGACGTGCTGTTGAGGGACTGAGAGCCAGTGCTAGCGCATGGCGCGGAAGCGCCGGTGGTCGTTTCGCTTCGGGATCGGCGGCCAGAAGAACTCACGGTCGACGAGACTGGCAAGCATTACCGCCCCAACCAGCAGCACTACATCCACGAGACCCGTGGGTCCTAGCTCGAGGAAGTCGGACCCAAGCCCCCACGCCGCTCCCTTCGGTGAACGACAACCCGGCCCCGCGTCTACGGGTGCAGCTCGAACTCGTGCTCGCCGACGCGGACGTCGTCGCCAGGTTCGAAGCCGGCGGCGCGGAGGGCGGCGACGACGCCGATCTCGTTGAGGCGCTGCTCGAGGTAGGCGAGCGACTCCTCGTTGCGGAGGTCGTGGCGCTCGAAGAGCAGCTCGACGCCGCGGCCGAGGACGCGGAAGCCGCCATCGTCCTCGCGTTCGACCGAGTAGCCGCCCTCGCCGACCGGCCGGTAAACGCGGTGCTCGGCCTCGAATTCAGCTGCGCCGGCCGCGCTCTCCCCGACGGCTGCGACTCGCTCACCTTCCCGGCGGGCGGGCTCTTCCGGCAGCTCGGAGAGGATGCGCCGGCCCAGCTCGTCCAACCCCTCTCCAGTCGCGGAAGAGACGGCCATCACGCCAAGTACCCGCTCCCCGAGCCGCCCCCGCCACTCGGCCACCGCCTCCTTCACATGCTCGCTGTTCAAGAGGTCTCGCTTCGAGAGCACGATCAACTGCGGCAGCCGCTCCAACCCGGCTCCGTAGGCCACCAGCTCCTCCTGCACCGCCTCGTAGTTCGCCACCGGCTCCCCTTCGAGCGGCGCCAGGTCGACCAAATGGACCAGCATCGAGCAGCGCTCCACATGCGCCAGGAACTCGTGCCCGAGGCCCGCCCCCTCGGCGGCCCCTTCGATCAACCCGGGGATGTCGGCCAGCACCGCCTGCCGGTCCTCCGATTCGATCGTCCCCAGCACGGGAGAGAGCGTCGTGAACGGGTAGTCGGCAACCTTCGGATCGGCTCGGGTCAGCCGTGCCAGCAGGGAGGACTTGCCCGCGTTCGGCAGCCCGACCAGCCCGGCGTCGGCCAGCAGCTTCAGCCGCACCTCGATCCACCCCTCCTCGCCCGACGTCCCTTTCTCGGAGAACCGAGGCGCCTGCCGCGTCGAGGTAGTGAAGCGCTTGTTCCCGTGCCCCCCACGCCCGCCATGGGCGATGACAGCCCGCTGCCCGGCCTCGACCAGGTCGACCTGGCTTCCGTCGACGGCTTCCGCCTGCGTCCCGGCAGGCACCGGAATCAACAGCTCCTCCCCCCGAGCCCCGTGCCGGTTCGACCCTTCCCCGCCCTTCCCCCGCCCAGCCCGAAAATGCTTGCTGCCGCGAAGAGCGCCTAGGTCACGTCGCGACAGATCGCAAACCAGCACGACGTCGCCACCATGCCCACCGTCGCCACCATCAGGCCCGCCTCTTGGCACATGAGCCTCCCGCCGGAAGCTGATCACGCCGTTCCCGCCGGCCCCGCCCTCAACCCAGATCTTCGCCTTGTCATACATCAGCTAAGAGAGTAAGAAGCTCAAGGATCGAGGGCTGCCGAACCAGGGAAGGAGGGACCGGGTGTCCCTCCCGCGCAGCGGCGTCATGTTTTTCGCACAGACCACTCAGCGAGAGCGGAGGCGCGACCGGCGAAAAACCCAGCAAGCGGGAGGGACACCCGGTCCCTCCCCCCGCTAATCCTGCAATACCGAGATGGTCCGACCCTTGCGGCTCGGCTTGAACTCCACGACCCCTTCGCGAGTCGCAAAGATCGTGTGGTCGCGACCGAGCCCGGTCCCGTCCCCAGGCCAGAACCGCGTCCCCCGCTGACGGACGATGATCTCGCCGCCGGTGACCTTCTGGCCGGCGAAAACCTTGACCCCAAGCATGTTGGGGTTCGATTCGCGTCCGTTGCGACTGGAGCCGAGTCCTTTCTTATGAGCCATCGCCAGAGTCCTCTTTCGGTGCGGATTTCTTCGCAGCAGGTTTTTTAGCAGCCGCTTTTTTCTCGGCGGGTTTTTTCTCCGCTTTGGCTTTGGCGGCTTTACCCATCGCCAGCTCGGTCACCTCGAGCCTGGTCAGCTCGGAGCGGTGGCCGGCGCGGCGGCGGTAGCCCTTCTTCGGCTTGTATTTGAAGACCTTGATCTTCGGCCCGCGCAGGTGCTCGGCGACGGTCGCCTCGACCTTGACCTTCTCCAGCTCCTTCGGCTCCGCGACGACCTCTTTGTCGCGGAACATCACCGGGCGCAAGGCGACCTTGTCGCCCTCTTTGGCGCTGAGCCGATCGACGAGCAGCGAAGTGCCCTTCTCGACCTTGTACTGCTTGCCTCCGGTCTCTATGACTGCGTACGTGCTCATTCGTCCTTGCCGCTCGTCGAAGTGGAGCGCGACCTGTCGCGACCGCCCCTGCGGCCACGCCGGCTGCTGCGCGAGGCGGAGGATTCTAGAGCCTCGGACCCGGATGCGTCCTCATCGCCGCTCCCGACACCGTTGCTGCTGGCGGCATCGCCGAGCAGCGAGGCGACCGCCGCCGCCCGCTCGACCCGCTCGATCCGCACCATCTTGCGCTCGCCGACGAACGGTCCGCCGCCGCTGACGCTGACGATGTAGGAGTCGATCCGCGCCACCGCGTCGTCGGCGTTGTACATGTGCGGCTCGTCGATCGTCACCAGGACCTCCTCGCCCACCTTGAAGGGCAGGGCCCGGTCCTCGATCGTGGCGCGGGTGCCCGCTTCGACCAGGTCGAAGCTGTCGATCGAGAGCGCGTCGCCGCCCTCGAAGTGGAACTGCTTGCCGGTTTCCTCCTCCAGCTCGGCGAGCCCGCTGTCGGGGTCGATCAGCTCTCGCGCAACCTTCGGGTTGACCCGCAGCAGGAACGCCTCTTCGTCGCCCGCGGCGATCTCGCGCATCCGGCGCAGACCGTCCAGGGCCACCGTCTCGGCGGAGAGGACGACGCCCTCGCCGTCGCAGGTCGGGCAGGGGGCGGTGAGGATCTCGCGCACCCCGTCGGTGATGTTCTGGCGCGTCATCTCGACCAGGCCCAGCGGCGAGATCTCGACCACGTAGCTCTTCGACTTGTCTGCGTCGAGTGCTTTGCGCATCGTCTTCAGCACTTTGTCGCGGTTCCTCGCCCGTGCCATGTCGATGAAGTCGACGACGATGATGCCGCCGATGTCACGCAACCTCAGCTGCCGCACCACCTCCTCGGCGGCCTCGGTGTTGACGCGGGTGATCGTCTCCTCCAGACCGCCTTTGCCGCGGCCGGTGAAGCTGCCGCTGTTGACGTCGATCACGGTCAGCGCCTCGGCGTAATCGATGATCAGGTAGCCGCCCGAGGGCAGGTCGACGCGCCGCACCAGGGTCGACTCGATCTCCTTGTCGATGCCCCATTTCTCCAGCAGCGGCTTGCTGTCCTCGTACAGCTCGACTTTCTCGACCAGCTCGGGCGCGGTGCGCTGGAAGAAGCCGGTCACCCGCTCGAACTGCTTGGGCGAGTCGATGATCGCCGTTTCGAAATCGCTGAGGAAGACGTCGCGCAGCACCCGCACCGGCAGGTCGGCCTCCTGGAAGACGAGGCCGAGACCCTTGGTCTTCTCGCTGCGGCGCTCCAGCACCTCGTAGAGCTTGTGCAGGTAGCCGATCTCCCGCACGAAGTCCGATTTCTTGGCGCCGTGCGCGGCGGTGCGGACGATCAGCCCGCCGGGGCCCTTGTAGGTGCGGTCGACCATCTTGCGCAGCCGATCGCGCTCCGATTCGGAGAGCCGCCGGCTGACGCCGACGCCGCCGCCCTGCGGCGCGTAGACCAGGTAGCGACCGGCGATCGAGACGTTCATCGAGAGCCGGGCGCCCTTCGACTTCAGCGGGTCCTTGACGACCTGGACGAGGATCTCCTGCCCGGGTTTGATCAGCTCGCTGATGCGCGGGCCTTTGCCGCGCCCCCGCTTCGGCGCCTGCTCGCCGTTCGGCAGGACGATCTCGTCGACGTGCAGGAAGCCGTTGCGCTCGAGGCCGATGTCGACGAATGCGGCCTCCATGCCGGGAAGGACGTTGTCGACCTTCCCCTTGTAGATGTTGCCGACGATCGAACGCCGGCCGCGACGCTCGATGTAGAGCTCCGCAACGGTTCGTTTGCCGCCTTTCGTCTTCGACTCCAGGACGGCGACTCGGGTCTCACCGCGATCGGCGGACACCAGGATGGTTTTCTTCATTCGTTTAGCTCAGTTCAGGTAGGTACGCATGGCCCGGCCTCTTTCGAGGGTTCACCAGGCGAACCTGCCTCTCTGGCCAAGGCGCGCTTGCACGTGGATGCTCTCGAGAACGCCTATGGCAAGGAAGGTCGCCAAAACCGACGACCCGCCGTAGCTCATCAACGGGAGGGGAATGCCGGTGATCGGCATGATCCCCAGGTTCATCCCCACGTTGACGAAGACCTGGAACAGCAGCATGGCGGCGATGCCGCCTGCCACCAGGGTCCCGTAGGAGTTCTTCGAGAGAGTCACGATCCGCAGCGCCCGCCAGATCAGCAGGGCGTAAAGGGATAGGACTAAGGCGGCTCCCCCGAACCCGTAGCGCTCACCGATCACCGCGAAGATGAAGTCGGTGTGCCGCTCGGGAACGAAGTCGAGCCGCGTCTGGGTGGCCCGATCGCCACGTCCGGTCTCCTCACCGGAGCCGATCGCGATCTTGGCCTGGTTCTGCTGGTAGCCGGCGTCGCTGGGGTCCCCGCTGGGGTCCAGGAAAGAGGTAAGCCTCTCCTCCTGGTAGCCCTTCAGGATCGGCGCCCCAACGGTCGGAGCGGCGACAAGGACGATCGCGACGAGTGCCACCGTTACCGCGCCGATCGTCGCCAGGTGCGTCCAACGGACGCCCCCGACGTACATCACGGCGAGGGTGATGACCCCGAACACCAAAGCGGTGCCGAGGTCGGGCTGCAGGAAAACGAGCGCAGCCGGGGCGAGGCCGAGGCAGAGATAGCGCACCGTGCGCTGCCGTGCCGAGCCCCGCCGGGCGCCATCGATGACGAAGCCGGCAAGCGCCAGTACGAGCAGGAGCTTGCCCAGCTCCGATGGCTGGAAGCTGAAGAAGGGAAGGTCGAAGGCGCGCCGCGAGCCGCGCGCGGCGAAGCCGAAGACGAAGACGAGCGAGATGCTGACGCAGAGGAAGGTGTAGATGCCGACCCGCAGCTCGCGGAAGCGGGAGTAGTCGATGCGGGCGAGCACGTACATCCCGATCAGGCCAAGCCCGGCGTAGATCGCCTGGCGGTCGGCGAAGTAGCCGGGATCCCCGGGCACGTCGCGCATCGTCGCCTCGCTGAGGACGAAGACGCTGAATACGGCCAGTGCCAGGGAGGCGAAAAACAGCGGCCCGTCCATGTACGGCAGGCCAAGCCGCTCGGCGATGCTGGGCCGGGCGGTGAACGCCTCGGGGCGAGCTTGGCGGGCGCGGGTTGCGTACATGGCTACTCGATCGCCCCTTCGGTCTCGACCGGCTCGGCTTCTTTGTCGAAGTGCTCGGAGAGGATCTGCAGCGCGGCCGGGGCGGCCGTGTCGGCGCCGAAACCGCCCTGCTCGAAGGTCACCGCGACGACTATCTCTGGGTCCGGGTAGGGCGCAAGCACCACATACCATGACTGATCCTCGTAGCCGAAGCGCTCAGCGGTGCCGGTCTTGCCCGCGACGGGAACGGGGAAACCGCCGAAGACGCCGTAGGAGGTGCCGCTTCCGGACTGGGCCGCGTCGTGGAGCCCGGCAAGGATCGTTTCCCGCCACTCCGGGTCGATCGGCACCTCGCGGGCGGGCTTGGGTTCGATTTCGCGCAGCACCCGGCCGGCGCCGTCCTCGACCTGCATCGCCACGTGGGGCCGCGGCACCGTGCCGCCGTTGGCGATCGTCGCGTAGGCGACCGCCATCTGCAGCGGGTCGGCCTGCAGGTCGCCCTGGCCGACCGAGAGGTTGACGTTGTCGCCGGCGGACCAGGGCCGTTCGGTCAGGTCTTCGCGGTAGAGCTGGTTGCGCCAGGCCGGGGTCGGCAGCAGACCCGGCTCCTCGCCCGGCAGATCGATGCCGGTCTCGCGCCCGATCCCGAGGCGGTGCGCCCACTCCTGCAGGGCGAGGGTGCCGTTCATGCGGTCGCCAAGGGTGTAGTAGTAGACGTCTGAGGAGACTTCGAGCGCCCTCTGCATCGAGATCGACCCGTAGGCGGCGCCACCGGCATTTTCGAACGTGATGCCTCCGAGGACGAAGGCACCGTCGTCGAGGATCGGTTCAGTGGTGGTCACGTTGCCGCTGGCGAGGGCTGCGACCGAGGTGATCGGCTTGTAAGTGGACCCGGTCGGGTAGGCGCCGGCGATCGCCCGGTTGATCAGCGGCGAGAGGACGGGGTCCCTATACAGTTCGTCGACCTGACTCTGAGTCAGCGGTTTGGTGAAGACGGCCGGGTCGAAGGTCGGGTTCGATCCCATCGCGAGAATCGCGCCGCTGCGCACGTCCATTGCCACATAAGCACCCGGCAGCCCGACCCCGGACAGCGCCGCTTCGCCCGCTTCCTGCAGCCCGGAGTCGATCGTCAGGCGCAGGTTGTCGCCGGGAGCCGGTTCGACCACGTTCAGCTGGCCACCGGGCGTCGGCCGGCCCATCGAATCGACCTGGATCCGGGTCGCCCCGGCCCGTCCCCGCAGCACCTCGTCGTACTGGAACTCGACCCCGTCCTGGCCGACCGTGTCGCCCGGCTCGAGGCTGCCGTACCTGGGGTCCTTCAGCTGTTTTTCGCTGACCTCGCCGACGTTGCCGAAGAGGTGGGCGGCAAGGGTCCCCTGCGGGTAGTCGCGGACGAAGACCCGGCGGACCTCGACCCCGGGAAAGCGGTCCTGGTTCTCCTGCAGGAAGTAGACGAGATAGCGGCCGACGTCGCGGCGCAGCGTCACCGGCGCGCTCGGCGCCAGCTCCAGCTCTTCGTGCAGCGCCTTGCGCACCTTGGGCAGGGTGGCGTTGGTGAGCGCGGCCAGCTGGGCGAGCTCGGCCCGACGCTCCTTCGGATCGGCGGGAAGTTTGCGCGGGTTGACCTGCAGGGCGAGGCTGGTGCGGTTGTCGACCAGGACTTCGCCGTCGCGGTCGAGGATGTTGCCGCGCGGGGCGACGACCCGGTACTCGCGGGTGCGGTTGTTGTTCGCCTCGGCCAGGAACTCCTCGCCGTTGACCAGCTGCAGGGTCCAGAGGCGGAAGAAGAGGATCGCGAAGAGGACGAGGGCGACACCGCCGAAGACGGCGATCCGCAGCGCCAGCCGGTTGCTCATCGCCGGTCCGCGTTCGTCGGAGCGCAGGTACATGCCTCGATTCTCCCTACGTTCCCAGCACGGTCGGCTGCTGGCGCCTTCGCGCCCTCGGCTCCTCGACCAGAGCCGGGCGGAGCACCCGCCGCACGCAGAGGTAGATCGGCCAGCCGAGGAAGAAGGCGAAGATGCTTTTCAGCAGGATGTCGCGGATGATCAGCGGGCTGATCGGTGCGTCCACCCCAAGCATCAGCTGGACGGCGGCGAAGCCCAGCTCGGCGACCAGGGTCAGGCCCAGGCAGAGCAGCGGCGGGACCAGTGGGCTGTGCATCTCGAAGCGCTCGCGGAAGAGGCCGGCCAGGTAGCCGATTCCGAGCAGCACCAGCGAGGAGCCGCCCAGCTCCTCGACCAGCATGCCGTCGACCAGGAGCCCGATCGCGAAGCCGGCGACCGCACCGGTCATCGTCCCGCCCAGCAGGCCGAGCACGACGACGAGCGCCGGCAGGATGTCGGGGCTGGTCTCGAAGATCGAGATTCGGGAGAAGAAGGAGAGCTGCAGGAGCACCCCGACGATGGCGATCGCCGCGATGCGGATGAAGATCTTTGGGGTGACGATCATCCGCGCGAGCCCCCGGTCAGGACCTGGACGAAGTCGAGGTTGGCGAGATCGGCGTAGGGCCGCAGGTGAACCTGCTGGCTCGCCTCCTGTTCGCGGATCGAGGCCTGCGTCACCTCGCCGATCGGCAATCCGGGCGGGAACAGCGAAGCGAGATCGCGGGCGCGCCAGCCGGCGGTGACCACCGCCTGGCCCTGACCGATGTTCCTGGCCGAGTCGATGAAGTCGAGCACGAGGTCCTCGGGGTCGCCGACGTCGGGCCTGACCACGCCCTGGGCGCCGCCGGGCAGCACCTTGGCCGAGACCGCGCTGGTGTGATCGGTGATCAGCGTCACCTGGGAGTTGCCCGGCTGCACCGAGGCGATCAGGCCGACCAGGCCGTCGCCGCTGATCACCGGGTCGTCGACCTCCACCCCGTCGCCCCGACCGAGGTCGATCGTCACCGCCGAGTGCCAGATCGTCGGCGAGCGGGCTATCACCCGGCCGGTGAGCGGCTCGAAGGCGGAAGAGGCAAGGGCGTCGCCGCGGTCCAGATCGAACAGCTCGCGGAACTGGGCGTTCTCCTCCAGCGCCACCTGGCCGGCGATCGCCTGCTCGCGCGCCTGCTGCAGCTCCGAGCGGAGGTGATCGTTTTCCCCGCGCGCCTCGAAGGTCTCGTCGAACCAGGCGACGAGGTCGCGGGCGGGCTTCAGCGCCCGGTCGGCGCCCTCCTGCAGCGGGCCGAAGACGGTGCTGATCCCCTGCTGGAGCCCTCCGGAGTTCTGCCCGTAGGTGATCGTCAGCAGCAGGAACGACCCGATGATGAGGAGAGTCAGGACCGCTCTACGGCGGCGTACTTGCTTGCGGTACACGGCATCGACCTAAGTTCGGGGCTTTGCGTGGGCGAGCGCTACGCATAGCGCGCCGCCCCCGAGTTCATCTTGCTGGCGCGGTGGATCGTCTCGAACTCCTCCAGCGAGAGGCCGGAGCCGACTGCCACGCACGTCAACGGCGACTCTGCCAGCTGACAGGGCATCTGGCACTCGTCGCGGAGGCGCTGTTCGAGTCCTTGCAAGAGCGCGCCTCCTCCTGCCAGGGTAATGCCGCGGTCCATGATGTCCCCCGCCAGCTCGGGCGGAGTGCGATCCAGGGTGTCCTTGACCGCGTCGATGATGTGGCCGATCGTCTCGTCGAGGGCCTCGCGCACCTCCGCCGAGCCGAGCGTGATCGTTTTCGGCAGGCCGGAGACGAGGTCGCGACCGCGGATCTCGACCTCCACCTCCTCCGGCAGCTGCGAGGCGGAGCCCGCCTCCAGCTTGACCTCCTCGGCGGTCTGCGTGCCGATCGCCAGTTTGTAGTGGTGCTTGCAGTGGTTGACGATCGCCTCGTCGAGCTCGTCGCCGCCGACCCTGATCGACTGCGAGACGACGATCCCGCCGAGCGAGATCACCGCCACCTCGGTGGTGCCGCCGCCGACGTCGACGATCAGCGACCCCGTCGGCTCGGCCACCGGCAGACCGGCGCCGATCGCGGCCGCCATCGGCTCCTCGATCAGGAAGGCCTTGCGGGCGCCGGCGGAGAGGCACGCCTCCTCCACCGCCCGCTTCTCGACCCCGGTGACACCGGAGGGAACGCAGACGACGACGCGCGGGTGGGCGAAGCGGTTGGAGTGGACCTGTTTGATGAAGTGACGCAGCATCTGCTCGGTGACGTCGAAGTCGGCGATCACGCCGTCCTTGAGCGGACGAATCGCGGTGATGGTGCCGGGCGTACGCCCCAGCATCCGCTTCGCTTCGACCCCGACGGCGTGGACCTGGCCGTTGCGCGAGTCGATCGCGACGACCGACGGCTCCGAGAGCACGATGCCGCGACCGCGAACGTAGACCAGGGTGTTGGCGGTGCCGAGGTCGACTGCCATGTCGCGGCCGCCGAGTCCGGTGAGATAACTGAATATGCCCATGCGTGAGTTGGGTGAAGCTCCGGGAATCATCCCAGAAGCAGCAAGAATGCTTCGGACTTCAGTCCAATCGGAATAACTCAGGCGCCAGATCGGCCAGCAGTCCAACCGGCAGACCGACCACGTTGGAGACGCTCCCCTCGAGCCGAGCGACCAGCGTCGACCCCAACGTCTGGATCGCGTAGCCCCCCGACCGCCCCCGCCACTCGCCGAAGCGGACATAGCGCTCCTTCTCGGCCTCGCTCAGCTCCTTGAAGACCACGGTCGTCCGTTCCAGCCCGCTCCGTTCGTCCCCGTCGGCAAGCACGACCAGGCCGCTGAGGACGGTGTGCGCCCGTCCCGCCATCCGATCCAGATATTCCCGCGCCTCCCGCTCGTCGGCGGGCTTGCCGAGAGTCCGACCGTCGAGCACGACATCGGTGTCGCACGCGACGACTATGCCGTCTTGCTCGACAGCGTTCGCCTTTCGGCGAGCGTTCTCGAGAACCTCGACCTCGGGATCCCCGCCGTACAGCTCCTCCACCCCGGGCACGACGACCTCGAACTCAACCCCCAGCTTCCGCAGGATCTCGCTCCTCTGCGGCGATCCGGATGCCAGCGTGACGCGGGTGCCGCCCCCGCTCAACTCAGCTCTGGGAACCAGATTGCTATCTCACGCGCCGCCGACTCATCGGAGTCGGATCCATGGACCATGTTGAAGGTGACCTCAAGCGCGTAGTCACCGCGGATCGAGCCGGGGGCGGCCTCGACCGGGTTGGTCGCGCCGATCAGCTGGCGGGCGGCCGGCACTGCCTCGGCTCCCTCCAGAACCGCAGCCACCAGCGGGCCGCCGGTGATGAAGGAGACCAGCTCGCCGAAGAAGGGCTTGTCGGTGTGCTCGGCGTAGTGCTCGTTGGCGATCTCCTCGCTCGCCTGCATCGACTTCAGCGCCGCGATGCGGAGTCCCTTGCGCTCGAAACGGACGAACACCTCGCCGGTGAGGGCGCGCTCGAAGGCATCAGGCTTGACGAGGATCAGGGTCCGGCTCACGGCTGGGGCTCCTTTGCGGTCGTTTCGGTTTCGAAGGCTCTTCCGGCTCTTTGCGGCGCGGCTCGCGTTTGGCGCTCGGCTCGGCCGCCGCGCTCGGCGCTGCCGGTTTGCGGCGGACCGGTTTGCGCTCTTCTGCAGCGGGTCTGCGCCCCTCGGGGGGCGATTTGCGCCCTTCGGAAGGCGCACGGCGCGGCCGCTGCTCGCCCCCGGCGATGGCCGTCTCGCAGTAGGGGCAGAGCGACCAGCGCGGGTCGACCGGCTTGCCGCAGCTCCGGCAGGGATCCTTGAGGCGGCGCTGGCACTGCGGGCAGCGCAGGTAGTCCTTCTCGATCGGGTAGCCGCAACCCTTGCAGCTGACCTCCTCGAGCTGGCGCACCCGCAGCTCCGCCGCTTTGATCTCCAGCTCGCGCTCGTGCGCGTCCTCGAGGAACTCGGGCGGGCGGACGATCGCGTAGACGGCGGTGCCGAGGTAGGGGATGAAGGAGGCGAGCGTCGCGCAGCCGACCAGGAAGGGGTCGGAGATGCGCCGCCTGGCGTCGAGGTAGGTATAGACGATCAGCGCCAGCCACACCACCACGAGCATGAGGGCGAGAAGGTTGACGACCAGGTTGAGGCCGTCGTTGCTGATGCCGAAGATCGCTATTGCCATGGTGAGCCCGCCGGAGGGAGGGTGAGTCTACTTCGCCGCCTGCCCCACTAACCCTGTCCGCGCAACCGAGCCGTTCTCAGAGGAACAGCCGGCCGAACAGATAGCCGATACCGAAGAAGATCAGGATCACCGCGGCGACGACCCCGGCGACCAGGGCCATCATCGAGAGCAGTTCAGATCCGGCGCTGCGATCCACGTTTCAATCCTCGCATACGCTCATCCAGCGAGGGCCGCGCGGGCCGGCGCCAGCGCGTAGTGCGAGCCGGCGACGAGGAGGATGCCCCCGGCCGCGTCCGCCAGCTCGCGGCCGCGTCGTATAGCGACGGCGAAGTCGGCCTCCGCCTCCGCGTCGAGCCCGGCCGCCTTGCAGGCGCGGGCCAGCTCGGCGGCGGGATGCGAGGTGGCGCCGGATACGCCGCGAGCCGCCAGAGCATCCGCCGGCAGCTCGGTGCAGACCGCCCGCGCCAGGGCCGGGGCCAGGGCGTCGACCATCGCTGCCGCGTCCTTGTCGCCCAGGATCGCCAGGCAGGCGACGACGGGGCGGCCAGCGGCGATCTCGTCGAGGGCCTCCGCCAGCGCCCTGGCGCCGTCCGGGTTGTGGGCCGCGTCGAGGATGACGGGAGGGTTGGACCCGACCCGCTCGAGGCGGCCGGGAACCTCGATGCCCGCCCCGACCGCGGCGACGCGCTCGGGGTCGAGCTTCTCTCCCAGGAAGGCCTCGACCGCGGCGCAGGCGAGGGCGAAGTTGCGCCGCTGGAAGCTGCCGGCGGCGCGCAGGCGAATCTCGGGCCCGGGATCCTCGGGCGCGACGACCAGCGCCGCTCCATGTTCGCGGGCGGTGCGCTCGGCCAGCGCCGCCACCTCGGGGCCGACCCGACCCAGGACCAGGGACGAGTGATCGCGCAGCACCGCCAGCTTCTCGGCGGCGATCTCCTCCTCGCTCTCGCCCAGCCACTGCGTGTGGTCGAGGCCGACCGAGGTGAGCACGGTGACCCGCGAGGGGATCGTGTTGGTCGCGTCGAGCCTCCCCCCCAGCCCCGCCTCGATCGCGGCGGCCTTGACCCGGGCAGCGGCCAAAGCGACGAAGGCGGCCGCCGTGGCCAGCTCGAACTGGGTCACGGCCTCGCCCTCCTCCAGGGTGCGGTTGACGACCGCGGCCGCCTCGGCGGTCCGCCCGACCGCCGCCCCGAACTCGGCGGGGCCGACCTCCTCGCCGTGGACCAGAACCCGTTCGGACCAGCGCGACGTGTGCGGCGAGACGGAGGCGCCGGCGCTCACCCCGTGCGCCTCCAGCAGCGCCGCGGCCATCCGCGCCACCGAGGACTTCCCGTTGGTCCCAACCACGTGAATCGAGGCGAACCGGTGCTGGGGCATTCCGAGCGCGGTGCTCAGCCTGTGCATCCGCTCCAGCCCCAGCCGCCAGCCGATCGGCTCGAGTGAGTCGAGGTACGCCTCCGCGTCTATTCGGACAGCTCCTCCAGCTCGGCGCGGTAGCGCTCGAGCTTCTCTCGCTCCTCCTCGACCACCTCGGCCGGCGCCCTGGCGACGAACTTCTCGTTGCCGAGTTTGCCCTCGGCCCGGGTGACCTCGGAGCGCAGCTCCTCGCGCCGCGCCTCCAGCCGGGCGGCTACCGCCTCGGCGTCGATCTCGGCCGAGGCCAGCACTTTTACCGGGCCGACCGAGGCGACCGGGTCGCCGCCGTCCTCCCCGAACTCGAAGCGCGAGAGGCGGCCGACGAACTCGTGCGGCTCGACGCCCTCGGCGCGGGCTGCGAGGACCGTGGACGCGGGCGCCTCGACCAGGTCGCGCCAGGCGCGCAGGCGCCGGGTCAGGTCGATCCCCACCTGCACCTCGGCCTCGGCCTCGGGGTCGATCAGCGACTCGTCGGACTCGGGAAAGGCGTGAACGGCGAGATGGCCGCGACGGGCCGGGTGGTAGGACCAGATCTCCTCGGTGACGAACGGCATGATCGGGTGCAGCAGCGCCAGCGTGCGTTCCAGCGCGTAGAGCAGGACGGCAGACACCTCGGCCTCGCCCTCGTAGAGGCGCGGCTTGACGATCTCCAGGTACCAGTCGCAGAGCTCGGACCAGAAGAACGAGTAGGCCTCCGCGGCGGCGTGGGCGAAGTCGTATTCCTCCAGCTTCGCCGTGACCGAGCCGATCGTCGCCTCCAGCCGCGAGAGGATCCAGCGGTCCTCCGGACATGTCGGTTCGGGACTTGGCATCCCGCCCCCAACCGCGGCAGGAACTTGGTCCTGCCGCGCATTGATGTGCGACTGATCCTGCTTCCATTGCGCATTCAGCAGGATCAATCGCGACGCGTTCCAGAGCTTGTTGGCGAGGTCCGCCCCCTGCTGGACCTTGGCGTCGGAGTAGCGCACGTCCTGCGTCGAGGACATCGCCAGCAGCCCGAAACGCAGCGCGTCGGCGCCGTTCCGGTCGATCTCCTCCAGCGGGTCGATCCCGGTGCCAAGGCTCTTCGACATCCGCCGCCCGTCGCGGGCCTGGATCACCGAGTGGACGTAGACGTCGCGGAAGGGGACATCGCCGGCGAACTCGATCCCGGTCATGATCATCCGCGCCACCCAGAGGAAGAGGATCTCCCGCGCCGTGGTGAGGAAGCTGGTCGGGTAGAAGGCGTGCAGCTCGGCGGTGTCGTCGGGCCAGCCGAGCGTCGCGAAGGGCCAGATCGCCGAGCTGAACCAGGTGTCGAGGACGTCCTCCTCCTGGCGCAGCGGGCCGCCGCAGACGCCGCAGCGCTCGGGTGGCTGCTCGGCGACGAGCGTCTCCTCGCAGGCGTCGCAATACCAGACCGGAATCCGGTGCCCCCACCAGAGCTGGCGCGAGATGCACCAGGGCCGGATCTCCCGCATCCATTCGAGGTAGACGCGCTTCCACTGCGGCGGCGTTATCCGCACCTCGTCGCGCTCGACCGCCTCGATCGCCGGCTTCGCCAGCTCGTCCATGCGGCAGAACCACTGCAGCGAGATCAGCGGCTCGATCCGCTCGCCGGAGCGGTGCGAGAACGGGACCGAGTGGACGTAGGGCTCCTCGGCGCGCAGGAGATCCTCCTCGCGCAGGGCCGCGACCACGGCCTCCTGTGCCTCGGCAGCGGTGAGACCGGCGAAGCGCTCCCCGGCCTCCTCGGTCATCCGCCCGTCGGGGCCGATCACGCCGATCTCCTCCAGCCCGTGCTTGCGGCCGATCTCGAAATCGTTCGGGTCGTGCCCCGGCGTGATCTTCAGCGCCCCGGTGCCGAACTCGGGATCGACGTGCTCATCGGCGATTATCGGCAGCCGCCGGCCGACCAGCGGCAGGACGCAGTGCTTGCCGACCAGGTCGGCGTAGCGCTCGTCGTCGGGATTGACCGCGACGGCGGTGTCGGCCAGCATCGTCTCGGGGCGCACGGTGGCGACGGTCAGCACCCGCTCGGAGCCCTCGACCGGGTAGTCGATCGAGTAGAGGGTGTCCTCGACCTCGCGGTTCTCGACCTCGAGGTCGGAGATCGCCGAGTGCGAGCCCGGGTCCCAGTTGACCATGTAGTTGTCGCGGTAGATGTAGCCCTTGTCGTAGAGCTGCTTGAAGACGCGGTAGACGGCGCGCACGTAGCCCTCGTCGAGGGTGAAGCGCTCGCGCTCGTAGTCGCAGGAGGCGCCGAGCCGCTCGTACTGCTCGGTTATGCGGGAGCCGTACTCCTCTTTCCAGGCCCAGACCCGCTCGACGAAGGCTTCGCGGCCGAGCTCGTGACGGGTCTTCCCTTCCGCGCGCAGCTCCTTCTCCACCACAGCCTGGGTGGCGATCCCGGCGTGATCGGTTCCAAGCGTCCAGAGCGCGTTGCGGCCGCGCATCCGGTTCATCCGCACCAGCGCGTCCTGCATCGCCCCGTTCAGCGCGTGCCCCATGTGAAGGACGCCGGTGACGTTGGGGGGCGGAATCGCCACCGAGAAGTTCTCCGCCGGCGACCCGCTCGCGTCAGGGTGGAAGTACCCCCCCTCGATCCACTCCGCGAAGACCCGCGCCTCGACCTCGCCGGACTCGTACCGGGTCTTCTCTTCCAGCTGCTTTCGACGCTCGTCGGGCACGAGCGTCGAGTCTAGATACGCCCGCCCTCAGGCGGTTTCCTCGGCTGGCCCCTCGTCGGCCTTGCCGATGTCCTGATGAGCGGCCTCGGTCACCAGGGTCGGCCGGCGCCCCTGCACGATCGTCTCCTTGGTGACCACGCACTTGGTGACGTCGCGGCGCGAGGGCAGCTCGAACTGTACGTCGAGCAGCGTCTCCTCGAGGATCGAGCGCAGCCCGCGGGCGCCGGTCTCGCGCTCCAGCGCCTTGTCGGCGATCGCGTCGAGGCTGTCCTCCGAGAAGACCAGCTCGATGTCGTCGAACTCGAAGAAGCGCTGGAACTGCCGGGTCAGCGCGTGCTTGGGCTCGGTCAGGATCGTGATCAGGTCGTCGCGGGTCAGCTGGTGGATCGCGGCCACGACCGGGAGGCGGCCGATGAACTCCGGGATCAGGCCGTACTCGATCAGGTCCTCGGGCAGCACCTGCTCGAACCACTCGCCGGCGTCCTTGGTCTCGCGCGAGGAGATCGCGGCGCCGAAGCCGACCCCGCGGTCGCCCACCCGCCGCTCGATCACCTTCGGCAGCTCGGCGAAGGAGCCGCCGCAGACGAAGAGGATGTTGGTGGTGTCGATCGTCAGGAACTCCTGATGGGGGTGCTTGCGCCCGCCCTGCGGCGGCACCGAGGCGGTCGTTCCCTCGAGGATCTTCAGCAGCGCCTGCTGGACGCCTTCGCCGGAGACGTCACGGGTGATCGACGGGTTGTCGGCTTTGCGCGCGATCTTGTCGATCTCGTCGATGTAGATGATCCCCGTCTCGGCTTTTTTGACGTCGTAGTCGGCTGCCTGGATCAGCTTCAGCAGGATGTTCTCGACGTCCTCGCCGACGTAGCCGGCCTCGGTCAGCGCAGTCGCGTCGGCGATCGCGAAGGGGACGTTGAGGATCCGTGCCAGCGTCTGGGCGAGCAGCGTCTTGCCGCACCCGGTCGGCCCGAGCAGGAGGATGTTCGACTTCTGCAACTCGACCTCGGACTCCTCGCCCTGGGCCATCTGGACCCGCTTGTAGTGGTTGTAGACGGCAACCGAGAGGGCGCGCTTGGCGGCCTCCTGGCCGACCACGTACTCCTGCAGGAACTCGTGGATCTCCCGCGGTTTCGGCAGGTTCTCCAGCTCGATCCCGCCGCCGGGCGGGGCCAGCTCCTCGTCGATGATCTCGTTGCAGAGGTCGATGCACTCGTCGCAGATGTAGACGCCGGGGCCGGCGATCAGCTTTTTGACCTGGCGCTGCGACTTGCCGCAGAAGCTGCAGAGGAGTTGCTCGTTGGAATCGGTGGGGCGTGCCAGCGGGAATCACTCCTTGCGGGTCGGTAGTCGCCTACCGGCGTCGCGCCCCAACAGCTTAGAGGGGACTGCAACCCGGCCTTTTCGGTTCGGTCGTTTACTTCGGGACGCCCGCGGTCCCTTCCTGCGGGCGGGGACTTGCGTGCAGAGGTACGGTGGCCCCGATGTCCGAGACCGTCCGGGTCGAGCCGATCTCCGCCGGCCAGCTGCAGATCCTGCTGCCGATGATCGCCGCCTACCAGCGCTTCTACCGGGTCGACGACATAGACGAGGAGCGCAACCGGGCCTTCTTCGCCCGCTTCCTCGCTCCCAGCGAGGACGGGATGCTGCTCGGCGCCTGGCGCGGCGAGAACCTAATCGGCTACGCCTGCCTCTACTGGCACTTCACCTCCCTCGTCCCGGCCGAGACGGTGCTGATGAACGACCTCTACGTCGACGAGGGGGCTCGTGGCCAAGGGGTCGGCCGTGCGCTGATCGAGGCCAGCGCCGCGATCGCCCGCGAACGCGGCGCCCACCGGCTCGAGTGGGCGACCGCGCCGGACAACGTCACCGCCCAGCGCCTCTACGACCGCACCGACGCCGAGCGCAGCGAGTGGGTCGAGTACGAGCTGCGGCTTAACGCTCCCGGCTGAGGCGCCCTGAGCAAGCAGGTCGGGGGACGCAGGGAGGGATGGCGAGGGGAGCGCACTGACGTGCGTGACCCGAGCCACCGGACCGAGGACCCCGAGATGCGCAGCTCGGGGTGCCTCAGTGGTGTTCGATGACGCGGTCGACGAGGTTGTACTCCTTCGCCTCCTCCGCGCTCATGAAGTAGTCGCGCTCGGTGTCTTTGGCGACCTTGTCGAAGGGCTGTTCCGTGTGCTTGGCGAGGATCTCGTCGAGGCGGCGGCGGACGTCGATGATCTCTTTGGCGTGGATCTCGATGTCGGTCGCCTGGCCCTGGAAGCTCGAGGACACCTGGTGGATGAGGATCTTCGAGTTGGGCAGCGACATCCGCTTGCCCGCGGCGCCCCCGGCCAGCAGCAGCGCCCCCATGCTCATCGCGATGCCGACGCAGATCGTCTGCACGTCGGGCTTGATGAACTGCATCGTGTCGTAGATCGCCAGGCCGGCGTAGACGGAGCCGCCGGGCGAGTTGACGTAGAGGCTGATGTCCTTGTCCGGATCCTCGGACTCCAGGTGCAGCAGCTGGGCGACGATCAGGTTGGCGATGTCCTCGGTCACCGGCGTGCCGAGGAAGACGATCCGCTCGCCGAGCAGGCGCGAGTAGATGTCGAAGGCGCGCTCGCCGCGCGAGGTCTGCTCGACCACCATCGGAACCAGAGGGCTCATGGGCGGGACTCTATAGAAGCCCGGCGACGGGCTCGCTGGGCTTGACCACGCCCGGTGGCTAGGACTGGTCCCCGGGCGTCCAGAGCGAGCCTTTTTCCTCCCGCTCCTTCTCCGGCGTCCAGATTTTCTCCCGGGCCTCGGCCTGCTCGAGCGGGATCGGCTTCGCCGCCTCGACCACCAGGTCGATCGCCTTGCGGAAGCGGATGTCCTCGCTGATCATCGCCTCGCGGCCGCTCTCGCGCAGGCGCTCCAGCAGCTTCTCCGGGGTGGTGTCCTCGTGTTCGGCGGTGTGGGCGAGCGCCTCGAGCAGCTCCTCCTCGGAGACCTCGATCTCCTCGGCCTCGGCAATCGCCGCCAGGACCGCCTCGCGCTTCAGCTCCCGTTCGGCGTCCGGCCTCGACTCATCGACGATCTCCTCGCGGGTTTTGCCCTGCATCTGCAAGTAGGCATCGGGGTTCATACCCTGTGCCGCGAGCTGGCGCTCGACCCGGCCCCAGCGCTCCATGGCGCGGGCCGTGGCAAGGTCCTCCGGCAGCGGCACCGTCGCCGCCTCGGCGGCCGCGTCGATCGCGGCGATGCGGAAGTCCTGCTCGGCCCGCTCGTCCAGCGCTTTCGAGAGCCGCTCGCCGATGTCGGCGCGGAGCTCCTCCAGGGTCTCGAACTCCGACGCGTCGGAGGCGAAGTCGTCGTCGAGCTCGGGTAGAACCTTCTCCCGGACCTCCTTGACCGCAACCTTGAAGACCGCGTCGGCGCCGGCGAGCTGCTCGGCTCGGTAATCGGCCGGGAAGCTGACCTCGACCTGGCGCGTCTCGCCGGCGCTGGCTCCCGACAGCTGCTCCTCGAAGCCCTCGATCAGCTGGTTGCTGCCCAGCTCGAGCAGGTAGTCGGTCGCGGTGCCCCCCTCGAAGGCACTGCCGTCGACCAGGCCCTCGAAGTCGATCAGCAGCGCGTCGCCCTCTGCGGCGGACCGCTCGACCGGCTCCAGCCTGGCGAAGGCCTCGCGCATCCGCTCGACCTCGCGGTCGACGATCTCGCCTGGCGCCTCCGCCTCGGGCCGCCCGACCTCGAGGCCCCTGTACTCGCCGAGCTTCGCCTCCGGCCGGACCCCGATCTCGAACTTGAACACGAGCGGCTCGCCCTCCGACTCGGGGCCCGAGACGATCTCGACGCTGGGATCGCCGATCGGAGCGATCCCGGAGTCGAGCAGCGCCCGTTCGTACCACTCGGGCAGCGCGTGCTGGATCGCCTCCTGCAGCACCGTGCCGTAGCCCAGCCGCTGGATCGCCAGCGAGGCCGGTGCCTTGCCCTTGCGGAAGCCCGGCACTTTCATCTCGCGCGCCAGGGCTTCGGCGGCATGCTCGACGCTCCGGTCGACGTCTGCGGCCGGCACCTCCACCTCGACTCGCACCCGCGAGCCGGGCAGCTCTGAAACGTTCGTTTGCATCCGGCGGCGCACCCTAGACGATCGGTTCTCCATCGGGCGTTCGTTGAAGCCTTTTACAGCCTGTAGCCCGCAAAAGGCTTCAACCTCCGCTACTACGGCGCCAAAGGCCCCGCCGTACGGCGACCGCGAAGTCGATCGCGAAGGCGAGGCCGCGCCCCAGCGGGCCGGTCACCAGCCATGCCTTCGCCCTAGTCGCCACGGGCGTATTCCAGCAGGGACTCGTCGACCAGCCACTCGACCGGGGCGCGATCGTCGGTGTAGACCTCGCCGCCGGCCAGCCGCGGCGCCAAGGACGAGGCCGCCTCCAGCGCCAGCGGGCGCAACGGCACCGGCAGCGATCCGGCCCGGCGACGCAGCCGTCCGGGCGAGAGCGTCCCCTGGCCGGCGACGAGCAGGGTGTTGGTCGGCTCGATCGGCCAGCGCAGGACGCGGCGGAAGGCGGCTGCCATGGTCCGTCCCAGCACCCGCTCCAGCTCCTCGCCCCCCTCCGGGTGGCCGACGTTGACGACGACGATGCCGCCCGGCGCGAGCCGGTCGCGGGCCAGCTCGAAGAACTCGCGGGTCGCCAGGTAGAAGGGGATGTAGGGCTGCCGGTAGGCGTCGACCATGATCGCGTCATAGCCGCCCTCGGAACGCTCCAGCCAGGGCCGGGCGTCCTCGGCGAAGACCTCCATCCTCGGGTTGCGCAGGTCGAAGAAGCGGCGCCCCAGCTCGGTCAGCTCGGCGTCGATCTCGACCGCGTCGACGGCGGTTCCCGGGAAGAAGTGGCCGTAGGCGCGGGCGACGGTGCCGGCTGCGTTGCCGAGCAGCGCGATCCGGGCCGGCGGCCGGGCCGCCGCCGCGAAGGGCAGGACCAGGTGCCCGTCCCAGTAGTCGCCGGTCAGGTAGGTGCCGGGCCGGTAGAGCGAGTGCACCGCCTGTCCCTCGTTCAGCTCCAGCACTCGGTCGCCGTCGTCCTGTTCGACCACCCGCGCGTACTGGTGGGTCGTCTCGGCCTCGTAGAGGACCCGGCCCGTATCGGCCGCTTTGATCGTCGCCGCCGGCATCGAGATCGCCAGGGCGAGCACGGCAGGCACGGCGCCGAAGCGCCAGCCCAGTCCCAGCGACGCGACCAGCGCCAGGGCGAGGGCGAAGACGAGGAAGGTGCGCTGCGTCCCCAGCAGCGGGATCAACAGGAGGGCGGCGAGCATCGTCCCGACCAGCGAGCCCGCGGTCGAGATCGCGTAGAGCCTCCCCACCACCTCGCCGGAGCGGTCCACGTCGCCAACCGCGAGGCGCACCGCCCAGGGGGAGGCAGCGCCGAGCAGCGTCACCGGCACCGCGACCAGGATCAGCACCCCGAAGAGCGAGCCGGCGAAGCCGCCGACCGAGACCGTGTCGAAGGCGTCGACCGAGAAGCCGAGGAAGGGACGCGAGGCGAAGGGAATGACGGCGATCAGCAGCGCCGCGACGAGGACCACGAGGCAGAGGCCGCGCAGGTGCGGGTGGCGATCGGCGTAACGGCCGCCGAGCCAGTAACCGACCGAGAGGGCGACGAGGACGACGCCGATCGTGTTCGCCCAGACGATCGTCGAGGCGCCGAAGTAGGGCGCCAGCAGTCTCGCCGCGGCGATCTCGGCGCCGAGGCTGGCGGCCCCGACGACGAAGACCAGCGCCGGCAGCAGCAGCCGGTGTTCAGACCCGGTCCGGCTCACGCTCGTCGCCGGCTGCACTCAGCCGCTCCTCCAGCAGCGCCCCGTGGCCGGCCGCGACCGCGCGCTGGGCGCGCTCCTCGTCGAGCTGGACGCCGCGCTCCCGCGCCAGGTCGAGCAGGCGCTGCTTTTCGATCCCTTCGCGGGCGACCTCGAAGAAGACCCAGGCGAGCACGCCGAGGACGAGGAAGGTCCCCTCGACCATCATGATCACGCCGGCGGTGCCCTGGTCGGCCAGCGGCGAGATCCCCCAGTAGCGCTCGCCGGGCTCGTAGATCGGGTACAGCACCGTGCCCGACCACATCAGGACGTTGCCGAGGATGGCGCTGGTGAAACGGACGGCGATCACGTAGCCGACCTTCCAGCCGGCGGTGAACCACTGCGGCTTCGGCAGCGGCCCGAAGACCGGCATCCACATCAGGCAGCCGAGGAAGAGGAAGGTGGCGTGCTCGAAGGCGTGCAGCGGCGCGGCGCCGTAGGCGTCCTGGTAGAGCGCCGGGATGTGCCAGACGTAGAGGTTGAGCGCCCAGAGCGGCAGGGCGACGGCCGGGTGGGCGAGGACCTGGAGCCGGTTGAAGATGCGGATCGCGAGGATCGGCTGCAGCAGCGATCTGGTCAACCCCAGCACGAGGAGCAGCGAGGCGATGTCGCCGATCAGCAGGTGCTCCCCCATGTGGGCGATCACCAGCTCCTCGGAGAGGTGGCCGATCGGGCTGAAGAGGGCGATCGCGATCGTCGCCAGCCCCGCCCCGAAGCAGACCTGGCGCCAAGGCGGGACCGGGCGCCCGTCCCAGGAGAGGACCATCGCCCGGTGCCAGTAGAGGATCCCGGCGACGGTCAGCGGGATCACCTCGAGCGGCACGAAGGAGCCGGCGACGTGGGCAAGGGGGAGGATCACGTAAATCCAGCGTACTCGTGCGGTTTGTGGCTCTGGGCGCCCGTCAGCGCTGCTAGCGTGACTGCGTCGTGAGCGACGCCGACCACCGCTTTCCCACGATCGGCAGCTACGGCTTCCTCTCCGACTGCCACACCGCCGCCCTGGTCTCCTTCGAAGGCTCGGTCGAGTGGCTCTGCCTGCCCCGCTTCGACTCGCCCAGCGCCTTCGCCGCGCTGCTCGACCGCGGCGCCGGCCACTTCAAGCTGGCTCCGCGCGGCGTCGTCGTCCCGATCAGCCGCCGCTACGCGCCCGGCACGCTCGTGATCGAGACGACCTGGGTCACCGAGACCGGCTGGGTCGTCGTCCACGACCTGCTGACGATCGGCGAGTGGGTCGAGCAGGGCGAGGGCGGCCGGCCGGGGACCGAACACGAGTCCGACCACTCTCTGCTGCGGCTGATGACCTGCGTCGACGGCGAGGTCGAGATGGAGATGGAGTGCCTGCCGCGCTTTGCCTACGGCGCCGAGCGGGCGAGCTGGAGCGGCGGTGAGCTGGGCGAGGCGGTCGCCCGCGGCGGCGACGGCGAAGAGCTGCGCCTCACCACCGACATGGAGCTCACGATCGCCGACGGCGCCGCCCGCGGCACCCTGAAGCTGCGCGAAGACGAAACCGGCTTCTGCGCGATCGCCTGGGGCGAGGGCGACCTCGGCGGGCCGCGCAGCGCTCCGGAGGCGCTGGAGCGGCTCGACTCGACCGAAGAGTTCTGGCGCCGCTGGCTGCGCGACGGCAAATTCCCCGACCACCCCTGGCGCATCCACCTGCAGCGCTCCGCCCTCGTCCTCAAGGGCCTCACCTACGCCCCGACGGGGGCGATCATCGCCGCCCCGACGACCTCGCTGCCGGAGACGCCCGGTGGCGAACGCAACTGGGACTACCGCTACAGCTGGATCCGCGACTCGACCTTCAGCCTCTGGGCGCTGCACACGCTCGGCTTCGACCAGGAGGCGCGCGACTTCATGCGCTTCGTCCTCGAAGTCTGCCGCAAAGATCCCAACCTGCAGATCATGTACGGGGTCGATGGCGAGAAGCAGCTGACCGAGCGCACCCTCGACCACCTCGACGGTTACTGCGGCGCCCGGCCGGTACGCGTCGGCAACGGTGCCTTCGACCAGCGCCAGAACGACGTCTGGGGGGCGCTGTTGGACTCGATCTACCTGCACGAGAAAGCGCTGCGCGGGTCGGGCACGCCGGCCGACCGCAAACTGATCCGCGAACAGGTCGAGGCGGCGATCGCCGCCTGGCCCCAGCCCGACCAGGGGATCTGGGAGGCACGCGGCGAGCCGAAGCACTACGTCTCGTCGAAGTTGATGATCTGGGTCGCGGTCGACCGTGGCGCTCGCCTCGCCCGCCTGATCGGGGTCGACGACGTCGCCGAGGAGTGGGAGGCGACCGCCGAGCGCATGCGCGCCGAGATCCTCGAGCGCGGCGTCCGCGACGGGGTCTTCCGCCAGCACTTCGAGACCGACGCCCTCGACGCCTCCACCCTGCTGATCCCCCTCGTTCGCTTCCTCCCCCCCGACGACCCCCGCGTGCGGGCCACGGTCGAGGCGATCGGCGAGGATCTGACCAGCGATGGGCTCGTCCTCCGCTACCTGGTGCAGGAGACCGACGACGGCCTCCACGGCGAGGAGGGCACCTTCCTGATCTGTTCCTTCTGGCTCGTCTCGGCACTCTCGGAGATCGGCGAGGCGAAGCGGGCGCGGGCGCTCTGCGAACGGCTGCTCGAGTCCGCGGGCTGGCTCGACCTCTTCGCCGAGGAGCTGGACTCGCGCAGCGGCCGCCACCTCGGCAACTTCCCGCAGGCCTTCACCCACCTCGCCCTGATCAACGCGGTCTCGCACGTGATCGCCGACGAGCAGCGCGAAGACGGCGGCGTCACCGCCGTCTTCAGCGAAATGGGCGGGGTCCGCGAGGACGCCTGACCCGCGCGCGCATACAATAGACCTACAGACAGCACATTTCGCCTGATCTCGCAGGGGGGAGAGATCGGGTGGCAGCACCCTTATGTAGGGAACGGTCGTGGAAGACATGGACGACATCCGCACTCCGGCCCAGGAGGACGCGCGGACCGAGGCGGCGGTCCTGCGCTGGCTGCTCCACCTGCACCCGGTCCAGGTCACCTTCGAGGAGCTGCTGCGGGAGATCTCCGAGGACCCCGAGGACTTCGTGCAGCGCGACGCGATCGACCGCGCGGTCCGCGACCTCGTCACCGCCGGCCTCGCGCATCGCAACGGCGAGTTCGTCGTCCCCAGCCGCGCGGCGCTGCGCCTCGACGAGCTGCTCGGCGACTGAGCCTGCGCGTCCAGCGTCGCCAGTAGGGTGGCGCGCGGTGGCTCAACAGCGCGTCGAGAAGCCGTGGGGACACGAGATCTGGTGGGCCCACACCAGCGACTACGCGGGCAAGCTCCTCGTGGTCGACGCGGGACACCGGCTCTCGCTCCAGCTGCACCGTGAAAAGGACGAGACTTCTTACCTTTTGTCCGGTCGCCTGCTGATGGTGCAGGGGCCGAGCGAGGACGAGCTGACGGAGCGAATCCTCAAGCCGGGCGAGTCCTGGCGCAACCGGCCCGGCGTCGTCCACTCGATCGAGGCGCTCGAGGACTCGGTCGTGGTGGAGGTCTCCACCCCCCACCTCGACGACGTGGTGCGCCTGCAGGACCGTTACGGCCGCACCCCGAGATAGCTCGGGGGTCGCCTATGAGTAGGAAAAAGGTAGGAATCAACCCCCCTATGACCTCAAGGTCGTTGGCTCGCCGGCCGATCGGGTAGGCGAACGTCATGTTCCGATGCAGCCACTGTCAGACCGAGTACGGTGGGATCCGCGGGGTCCTCGCCGAGAGCTGCCCCCGCTGCGTGGCCGGAGACGACATCGCCGTCCGGCGCAGTTCCGCCTCTTCGGCGGCCTCGGCAGCCCGCGAGACCGCCTCCTGGCCCCCGCCGCTGGCCCGGGACATCGCGATGGCTACCTCTCGTGCCACGACCGAGCCACTGCCGGCCTTCGAGGCCGAGCCCCCGGCTCGCTACGCCGGCGTCCGCTAGCTACGATTTCACCACCCGGATCCGGGTAGCGGACACGAGATGGCCACCACCGCGCCGGAGACCAAGCTCGACGGGCGCTTCAGCGACCCGGACGCGACCCCGACCGAGTGGGCGGAGGGACGCAGGCGCTTTGAAGAGGCGGAACTGTTCTGGCTCTCCACCGTGCGCTCCGGCGGTCGCCCGCACGTCACTCCCCTGATCTCGGTCTGGCTCGACGGCGCTGCTTACTTCTGCACCGGCCCCGACGAGCAGAAGGCGAAGAACCTCGCCCAGAACCCGAACTGCGTCCTGATGACGGGGTGCAACCAGCTCGGCGAGGGCCTCGACGTGGCGATCGAGGGCGAGGCGGAGCGGATCGACGACGACGCCAGGCTCACCCGCATCGCCGAGGCCTACGAGGCGAAGTACGGCAGCGAGTGGCACTTCGACGTCCACGACGGCGCCTTTCGACACAGCGAGGGCGAGGCACTCGTCTTCGAGGTCGCTCCCGCGAAGGCCTTCGGCTTCGCCAAGGGCACCTACAGCCAGACCCGCTGGCGCTTCGGTTAGACCAGCGGAAAGGGCGACGAACCGCTCAGCAGACGACGGTGAGGTGGAACGGCCTGTTTGCGACCGAACCGCCCTTGTCGTAGGTCTTCACCCTGACCGCGTTGGCATTGCTCGGGTGCCCGGTCGGCACGGCGAACCCAAGCGCCTCGCTGCCGGGGATCGCGGTCCCGGTTTCGCCGGGTACCGCGAGATAGGCGCAGCCGGTGACGCTCTCGTCGAATTCCACGGTGAAGACGTTCGAACTCGGTCCGCTGACGGCGGCAACTCCACCCTCGCGCACGAGCAAGCCGGCGGCACTCACGACTGCCCACAAGCCGCTCCCGGGAGGGCCGGGCGGGCCCTGCTCTCCGGGTGGGCCTTCCTCGCCGGGTGGGCCTTCCTCGCCGGGTGGTCCAGTTTCCCCGGGGGCGCCGTCCTGCCCGGGCGGACCCGGTTCACCTGGAGGGCCCGGTTCACCTGGCGGGCCAGGCTCTCCAGGCAGTCCCTGCTCGCCAGGCGGGCCGGGTTCGCCGGGCGGTCCCTGTATTCCGGCAGGGCCCTGCGTTCCCGGCGGGCCGGGGGGACCCGGTGGGCCCTGGTCCCCCTCCTCCCCCTGGTCGCCCTTGGCCCCCCGCGGACCGATGGGACCGCTAGGGCCCTGCGGGCCGGGAACTCCCTGGTCGCCTTTAGGCCCACTGCTGCCGAACACGATCTGCTCGTCTGCGTGGGTTACCACCTGGGCGTAACGCTCGGCCTTGCTGCAGCGCTTTTTCGTATGGACGAAGCGAATGGCGCCTTTGTCGGGCTCAGCCTTCTTGATGCAGACGTTGATCGTCGCCAAGGGCAGGCTCTGCGTCGCACCGGCGAGCGTCGCAACGGACGCCATCACCGCGAACAGCATCAACCCTCCCGCCACGATGAACGTCAGGCGGCTGCGACCTGCGGACGAAAACGGCAAAGCGGTCATTGCTCGGAACTACTCGACATTCGACCAATCTGGCTTTAGAAGTGACCTTTTCCTCCCGCGATGTGGCGCGAAGTCACGGAGCGACGTGCAGCTCGAGCGCGTGGATCTGGCTCTGGCCGAAGGAGCCGGTCTGGACCGGGCCGGCTGCGCTGATCAGGTCGCCGGGCCCGGGCAACGGGTGAGGGCGGAGGCCCTTGCGGACGTCGATCGCGGTCAGGCCGGGGAGGGTGATCCCCTGCGGGTCGACGATGACGAAGTGGGCATCGCCGTCGCCGTCGGGGTCGACCCGCTCGACGTAGGCGATCCGCCCTTCGGTGGTGCGGCAGCTGGCCAGGCCGTCCGGGCAGTGAGACGGAGCGACAGCGTCATCCGCCGGCGCCTCCCGGTCCGGAGCCTCCTGTTCGACTATCTGGGCCGAGGTGCCCGAATCGGCCGGCTCGGCCCCGTCACCACAACCCGCAAGCAGGGCAAGCACAGCGATCCCCGCTGCGACCGCCTCTCTCAAGAGAACTCGATGACGCTGCGGATCCCGTCCTGGGCCTCCATCAGCTCGAAGCCCCGGTTGACCTCGTCGAGGGAGAGGCGGTGGGAGATGAAGGGCTCGACGTCGATCTCGCCCGCCAGGCAGCGGTCGATCAGCCCGGGGACCTGGTCGCGCCCCTTGACCCCGCCGAACGAGGAGCCGGCGACGCGGCGGCCGGTGATCAGGAACCGGGGAATGATGTCGAGGGTCTCCCCCTTGCCCGCCACCCCGGCCACCGTGCACAGTCCCCAGCCCATGCGTGCGGCTTCGACCGCCTGCCGCATCACGGCGACGTTGCCGGTCGCCTCGAAGGTGTAGTCGGCGCCGAAGCCGCCGGTCATCTCGAGGATCTCCCCGACCGCGTCTCCCCCGCCTTCGATCGCGTCCGTCGCGCCCTGGCCGCGCGCCAGCTCGAGCCGGTCCGGCGAGAGGTCGACGCAGACGATCCGCTCGGCGCCCTGCAGCCTGCAGCCGGCGACCGCCCCCAGCCCGACCATCCCCGCCCCGAAGACGACGCAGGTGCTGCCCGACTCCACGGCGGCGATATTGATCGCCGCTCCGAGACCGGTCGAGAGGCCGCAGGCGAATAGGCAGGCGTGCTCGAAGGGCGCCTCGGGGTTCACCTTCGCCAGGGCGATCTCCGGCATCACCGTGTACTCGGCGAAGGTCGAGCAGCCCATGAAGTGACGGATGCCATCACCCTCGCGGGAGATGCGGGTGGTTCCGTCGGGGAGGAAGCCTTTGTTCTGCTGCTCGCGAATCGCCAGGCAGAGGTTGGTCCGAGGGTCGAGGCAGTGGACGCACTCCCCGCACTGGGGCGAGAAGAGGGTGACGACGTGGTCGCCCGGCGCGAGCGAGGTGACGTCAGGCCCGACCCGCTCGACCACACCCGCCCCCTCGTGGCCGAGCACCGTCGGCGCGTATCCAGAGGGGTCGGCGCCGGAGGCGGTGTAGAGGTCGGTGTGGCAGACGCCGCAGGCGGCGAGGCGGACCAGCACCTCCCCGGTCCGCGGCTCGGCGAGCTCGACCTCCTGGACCGCGAGCGGCTCCCCGAACTCCTCGAGCACCGCGGCACGGATCTTCACCGGCCCATCAGCCGCTCTTGAACCGAGCGGCCTCCTCCGAGCCACCCGTGGCATCGCCCTCGCTGTAGGAGTGCGCCCCGGCGCCGGCGAGCGCGCCGCCGTCGACGATCAGGTACCCCTCGCGGATCGGCCGCCCGTCGAACCAGCACTCGAGGATCTCGCGGGCACCGGCGGCGTAGCGGGCCTGAGCGGAGAGGCTCGTGCCGGAGACGTGCGGGGTCATGCCGTGGTGGGGCATCGAGCGCCAGGGATGGTCTTTGGGCGGCGGCTGGGGGAACCAGACGTCGCCGGCGTAGCCCGCCAGCTGGCCGCTCTCGCACGCCCGCGCGATCGCGTCGCGGTCGCAGATCTTGCCGCGCGCCGTGTTGATCAAGTACGAGCCCCGTTTCATCCTGGCCAGCATCTCCGCGTCGAAGAGGTTCTCGGTCTCGGGGTGCAGCGGCGCGTTGATCGTGACCACGTCGCACGCTTCCACCAGCGACTCCGTATCGGGATGGAAGGTGACGCCCAGCTCCTCCTCGACCTCGGCCGGCAGGCGGTGGCGGTCGGTGTAGCGCAGGCCGACCTCAAACGGCACCAGCCGCCGCAGGACCGCCGAGCCGATGCGACCGGCGGCGACGGTGCCGACCTGCATGCCCTCGAGGTCGTAGGAGCGCGAAGCGCAGTCGGCGATGTTCCAGCCCCCGTCGACCACCCACTGGTAGGAGGGGATGTAGTTGCGGACCAGCGACAGGATCATCATCACGACGTGCTCGGCGACGCTGATGCTGTTCGAGTAAGTCACCTCGGCGACGGTCAGGCCATGCTCGATCGCCGCCTGCAGGTCGACGTGATCTGAGCCGATGCCCGCCGTCAGCGCCAGCTTCAGGTTCGGCGCCTTGGCGATCCGCTCGGCGGTCAGGTAGGCGGGCCAGAACGGCTGGGAGATGACGATCTCCGCCTCGGGCAGCTCGCGCTCGAAGACCGAGTCGGGGCCGTCCTTGTCGGAGGTGACGATCAGCCGGTGCCCGCGCCCCTCGAGGAACTCGCGCAGCCCCAGCTCTCCCGACACGCTCCCCAGCAGCTCACCCGGCTTGAACCCGATCGCCTCGGGCGTCGGCGTGCTCTGCCCGTCGTGGTAGCGCTCGACCGCCGGGATCTCGTCGCGAGCGTAGGACGGCGGGTAGCCGTCCACCGGGTCGTCGTAGAGCACGCAGAGAACGGTCGCCATGCGCTTCATCCTCTCGCAAGACGCGCTGAGCGGTCAACCCTGCCCAGTCGGGCGCTCGACGGCGATGGCCTACAGTCGTCGAGCGCAGTTTCGCTGCGCACACCCAATGAGAGGCGGTTCCCTTGAGTCCTGTCGGTTATGAGCTGTGCACCCCCGAAGGCGACAAGGGCGGTGGCGTTCGCGCGACGCGTGGCTTCCAGGTCGGTGAGACGGTGATGATCGGCGTGCTCGAAGGCGAGGTCGCCTGCAACGACTCGCACGCAACCCAGGTAAGCCGCACGACGTGGGCCCGGCACGGCGGGCTCGGCCCCAAGGTCAACCACTCGTGCAGCCCGAACTGCGGCGTCGAACTGAACGACACCGGGGCCTGCGATTTCGTCGCTCGCAAGTCGATCGCCGAGGGCGAGGAGATCACCTTCGACTACGCGATGCGCAACTACTCGATCGAGCACTTCCCGGGCGGTTGCCTTTGCGGCGCGGACATCTGCCGCGGCTCGGTCACCGGCTGGAAGGACCTCCCCGCCGAGCGCAAGGCTGCCTACGACGGCCTGGTCGCGCCCTACCTGCTGGAGATCGATCGCGAGCTGACCGACGAGCTGACCGAGGCGATCGCCTGAGCGCGTAGAGACAGGGCTAGCGCAACGCCCGGCAGACGGCCTGGCGCTGGACGATGCGCATCGCGTCGGAGACCCGCTTCGAGCCCTGGCCGGGGACGATCTGAGAGTTGGCGACGAAGACGACCGAACGGCGGCCGGTCCGGTCCGCGGCGGCGAAGAGGCGGTATCCGGGGAAGGAACCGGTGTGGCCGAAGACCGTCCCACAGGCGGTCCGGTAGCGGAACAGCGAGAGCCCGCTGGCGTTGGGGCCCGGCCCGGGCGGCGAGGAGGAGCCGGGCCAGAAGCTGAACTGGGCGCGGCGCGCGGCGCCGCCGAAGAGGCGCCCGCCGACGTAGGCGCGGATGAAGCGCCCGAGGTCGGCCGGGGTCGAGACGATGCCGCCTGAGGCCCAGGCGCCAGCGGGGTTGATCAGTTCGCTGACGTCCTCCGGCGGCTTGCCCGGCACGACGTCGTAGCCGTGCACGAACGGCCGCGGCATCGCCACGGTCCGGGGCAGGCTCGTCCCCCGCAGACCGAGCGGCTCGTAGACCAGTTCGGCGAGGAGCTGGTTGTAGGAGAGGCCGCTGGCGCGCTCGGCCATCAGGGCGGCGGCGATGTTGTCGGTGTCCGAGTAGCGGTAGCGCGAGCCGGGGGTGAAATCGAGGGGCTCGCCGCGGACGAACCCGAGCAGTTCGGGCGGCGAGCGGTAAGCGCCCGGGTCTTTGTTGAGCTCTTCGCCGAACGCTTTGGTGCGGATGTACTCGGGCACGCCGCCCGTGTGCTGGAGCAGCTCGCTCAGCTTGACCGAGTCGGCCAGCGGCAGCAGGCCGGGGATTCCCTGGCCGACCGTCCCGTCGAGGGCAAGCGTGCCACGCTCGACCAGGGACAGCGCCACCGCTCCGTTGAAGGTCTTGGCGACGCTGGCGATGCGGATGTGGTCGCTGCGCCGCAGGGGCGCCTCGGTGCGCACGTCGGCGACGCCGGCGCGGTAGAGCTCGTCGCCACCGGGGCGGTGGACCAGCATCAGCACGCCGGGCGGACCCTGCCGGTCCTCGACGATCTTCGCGAGCGCCCGGTGGAGCGAGCTCGGCGTCGGTGACGAAGCGGCGGCACCCTCGACGGCAATGCCGAAGAGCAACAGCGCCGTGGCCACCACGGCCGCCACTCGGCTTGCCACGTTCAGCGCCCTCGGATGCACCGACTCCACTCGGGCAACCCTAGTGACTGCGAGGCGTCATCAACGCGACCGGCAGCGCCAGACCGGCAGAGCGGCGCAGGGTGGCGATGCGGCGACCGGGCTGGACGGCGGGACGGACCTCGGTGACCCGATCCCCCAGGCCGGCGACGGTCGCGTCGATGTCTGGAGCGACGAATGCGAGGCCCCAGAAGAAGGCGGGCCGGTCCTCTCCTCCCCCGCGCTCGATCGCCTCGGGCGGCTCCTGGACGACCTCGAGGATGGTCGGGCCGAGGTGGAAGAACGCTTGCCGCGGGGCCCCGGCCGGCGTCGGCTCCTCGCGGAGGCGGCGCAGGTCGAGACCGGCCCCCTCCAGCACCGCAACCGTCCGGTCGAGCGCGGGCGTGATCGCGACGACGTGGTCGAGCGCGGTTATTCCGTTGGGATGCGCCGTCTGCCCGCTCGGCAGCTCGCGATCCGACCGCGTCGTCGCCAGCCCGTCCAGCTCGGTCGCCTCGACGTCGCGCAACGACCAGCCGGTGAGACCCTTGCCGGCATCCGAGCCGGCCAACCGGATCCGCACCTCGCCCACCACGCAGGTGTCGCCGTCGACCTCGAAGCCGAGCACCGACCACGCCTCCGACGAGTCCGCAACCGTCAGCTCATCGAGAGTTGGAGCCACGCGTCCATTCTCTCGAGATCGAGGAGCGCCTGCTTTCGTTGCAGGCCGCCGCCGTATCCGGTCAGGGAACCATCGGCCCCGATGACCCTGTGGCAGGGCACCAGGATCGGAGTCGGGGTTCGGCCGATCGCCGTGCCGACAAGTCGCACACGCTCGTAGGGCTCGAGACCGTCCGGATAGAGGGACTCGTCGATACGACCGGCCAGGTCGCCATAGGTGGTCGTGGCGCCGTACGGGATCTCCAGCAACCGCTCCCAAACCAGCTTCTGCAGGGGGGTGCCGCGCAGATCGAGGTCGACCTCGAAGACCTTGCGCTCGCCGGCGAAGTAGGCGTCGAGCTGGCCGACGACCTCCGGCATCGGGCGACGCGCACTCTCCTTCAACTGCGCCGAGCGGCCTGGAAAGTTGAGGTACCTCACCCCGGTCGAGCCGGCGATCACGGTCAGTGGCCCCAGGGGGCTCTCGTAGATCGTCCATGCGAGCTGGTAGCTGCGCATCGCCAATGAGATAAAAGCTATAGCCATGAAGATCGAGATGCTGAACGTCGGCTGGTTCACCACGGTCGCCGGTCTCTGGCGCCAGGACGAGGAGGAGCCGGAGCGGCGGATCCGCTTTCCCGTGCCGGCCTACCTGGTCGAGACCGACACGGAGCGCATCTTGATCGACACCGGGCTGCACCCCGGCGCCGTCGCCGACGCGGACGCTCACTACGGGTCCGGCTCCCTGGGCTTCTTCGAGCTGGAGCAGGAGGAGTCGATTGCCGACCAGGTCGACCTCTCCACCGTGACCATGGTGGTGCTCACCCACCTGCATTTCGACCACGCCGGCGGCCTCTCGCTGCTCCCGGCGATGGTGCCGGTCGTGGTCCAGCGCGCCGAATGGGAGGCCGGTCACGATCGCGCCGCGATCGAGCGCAACTTCCTCCAGCCCCGCGATTACGCCGATGTCTCGACCGACCTCCTCACCCTCGTCGACGGCGACCACGACCTGCTCGGCGACGGCTCGATCGAACTCCTCAGCACTCCCGGGCACACGCCCGGCCATCAGTCGGTCAGGGTCGGCGACGATGTCGTCGGCGGCGACGTCGCCCACTACGCCAGCGTTCTCGACGACCTCCGGCTCCCAGCCTTCGGCGACGACCTTCGAGAGCAGGGCCGGTCCGTCGAGCGGCTCCGCACGCTGCGCGACGCCGGCCTCACGGTGCAGCCAGGGCACGACCCAGACGCGCTCAAGCCAGGCCCCCTAGTCGCGTAACTCGTCGAGCGTCTTGCCGCTGAGGACCGAGTGCGGCTGTTCGGCGACCGCGTCCGAGCCCGGCTGCGCCTCCTCGTCGCGGCGCTTGATCAGCAGCCACTGGGGCTTCTCGCCGGGGCGGGTCCGCTGCAGGGCGAAGCCACCGCTCAGCTTCTCGCCGTGGAGGACGAAGACGGCGTGGCCGCGCTCGAGCGCCTCCGGCCAGGGAACCCGGCCGCCCTGCTCGTAGGTCCCGCGATCCCAGACGATCACGCGACTGCCGTCGATCTCGCCCTCGAAATCGTTGTGTGAGAGCGAGTGATCCGGCACCTGCACCGCGAGGCGCTTGACGGCGGGGTCCAGCGAGGGGCCCTTCGGGACCGCCCACGAGCGCATCGCTCCGTCGACCTCCAGGCGGAGGTCGAAGTGGTGGGCCGTGGCGGCGTGCTCCTGGACGACGAAGGCACCGGCGCTGACGCCGCGGATCGCGAACTGCTCGTGGCCTTCGACCTTGACCGGTTCGACCTCCACCTCGGCGACCCGCGCCGCCCGCGGCCCCTCTTTCAGGAACGCCACGAACTCCCCGACCGCCGCCTCCGGTCCCTCAATGTGGACCTGCACCGTGCCGTCGTCCCCGTTCCTCACCCAGCCCATCGCCCCGAGCCGGTGCGCCCGCCCCACGACGGCGTCGCGATACCCGACGCCCTGGACCTGCCCGCGCACCGCCGCGCGCACCGCCGTCGCATCGGTGTCAGCTCGCTCAGCCACGTCTCAACTATGCCGTTATGCGGTGCGGCCTAGCTTCCGAGGCTCAACTTCATGAGGCGCGGGCTGGTTTCCGCGCACGGGCTTTGCGCTGTGCGCTTGGCACCTCCTCGGTGACGACGGCCCCCGCCAGAGACTTGATCTGCCCCTCGAGGAATTTCGCCATCCGTTCCTCCTCGCGCCGGATCCCCTTGGCCAGTTTCGCCGTCTCGCGATCCCCCACTTTTTCCGCAAGCGTCTCGATCGCCAGGTAGGTGGCGATCTCCTCGTGCTCGTTGAAGTACTCGGTCTTGGCGTTCTTCAGCATCTTCTCCTGCTCGCCGCTGCCGCGGATCATGTGCAGCGGCCCCTTCGCCGCCGCCATCGCCTTTCCCACCGCAGTCTGCGTCGTCTGCCCTCCACCGCCCAGTTTCTTGAGCCGGCGCTCGAGCCCCTTGGCATGCGCTTTGGTCTCGCGTAGATGCTGTTTGAGCCGTTTCAAGTACGGCGCCCTGGTCGTCATCGCGATGTGGGCCTCCAGGGTGGTCTCCAGTTCCCGCTCCTTGCCATAGGCCTCGCTCAGGTACTGGACCAGCTTCGTGTCCCGCTCATTCAGATCCGCCATTGCACTCCTCTAAGTCGTTCTTTCCGTTCCTAGGAACCACGGATCGCCTTCCCGGCGATGTTCTTCAGCCGCATTCGGTCTCGCTGCGGCAATGAGCTCGGGCGCCCTTTCGACTTCTTGACCAGCCGCCAGAACTCGTGCTGCTCTTTCTGGGTCAGGTTGCTCTCGATCCGGTCGCGACCCTTCGCGCCGAGCCACAACGCGACGGCCCAAACCATCTTCCATGGGATCCGCCTCCAGGCGGCGGGCACCGCGTGTCGAGCGATCCAGGCCGGCATCTGACCCTCCCCGCTAGTTGCGCCTCAGCGTCTCCTTGACCTTGTCGGCCAGTTTCTCGACGCCGTCCTTGGCCCTGCCGGTCGCCTTGTCGACCTTGCCCTCGCGCTTGAGATCGTCGTCGCCGGTCACGCTGCCGGCGGCCTCCTTGAGACGCCCCTTGGCATCGTCCTTGTTGCGAACGTCATCCGTCATGTGGTCCTTTCCTGATTTTGATTGCCAAGGCCTCCTACCCGCGATCGCAGCGGCTTACGCGGGCATCGCGCCGGGTAGGGTGATCTTCATGACCGGAAGGGCGGATTTCACCGAGCAGGAATGGGAGACGGTGCTCGAGGGACCGGCCAGCGCCGGTTTGATCGTCTCTACGGCGCAACGGGGTGGCTCGTTTCGCGAGTCCTTTTCGCTGGCGAAGGCCTACACCGAGGCGCGAACCGCCCCCGGGGCCTCCGGTCTGATCGACGAGATCGCCCAATCCAAGCCGAAGGTCGACCGGGCCCGCCACAGCTCAGCCGAGGAGCTGAAAGAGCACCATCTGGGCATCGTCCGGGAGGCGGTCTCGCTGCTCGAGGCAAAAGCGTCCCCCGAGGAGCTGGAGGACTACAGGCGCTTCACCCTCGGTCTCGCCGAGCGGGTCGCGAACGCCAAGAAGGAGCAGGACGACCAGCCGGTCAGCGACGCGGAGCGGACGGCAATCGACGAGATCTCCACGGCGCTCGGCGAAAACTCCGGCTAGACAGCTGAGCGTGCGCGGGCGGCGCGGACCGCGGCTGAGAGCGTGTATATGTCGTAGGCGCCTTCGTGCCGGCGCTCGTTGACGAAAAAGGTCGGCGTGCCGGTGACTCCGCTGACGTCCGCCGAGTCGACGTCTTCCTCGATCCGCGATGCGTGGGCTTGCCGCTGCAGATCGTCGCGGAAGCGGTCCAGATCTAGTCCGAGCCGCTCGGCGTAGCCCAGCAGGTCGCGGGGCTTCAGATCGCCCTGGTGGTCGAGCAGCAGGTCGTGCATCTCCCAGAACGCACCCTGGGCGGCCGCCGCCTCGGCGGCCTCGGCGGCGAGCTCGGCCCGTGGGTGGACGTCGGAAAGCGGCAGGTGGCGCCAGACGTAGCGGACGTCGCCGAAGTCGGCGAGCAGCTCGCGCATAACCGACTCGGCCTTGCCGCAGTAGGGGCACTCGAAGTCGCCGTACTCGACCACGGTCACCGGCGCCTCGGCCGGCCCGCGCACGTGATCGCGCTCGGGGTCCACCGGCACGGCCAGGTCGGCGAGCGTCTCCGAGCTGCCCAGTAGGGCACGTATGCGCGCTCGCTTGGGCAGCAGGGAAGTGGCCCGGAAAACCAGCCAGGCCAGAATGGAAGCGCAGATCGCGGCGTTCAGCACCCCGAGCTTCGCCTCTCGCAGCTCGGCTCCGTCGAAGGCCAGCGCCGCGATCAGCAGCGAGACCGTGAAGCCGATCCCGGCGATTGCGCCACCGCCGATGGTGGCGGCCCAGCCAACCGGCGGGCGGAGCCGTCCCCCGCTCAACTTGGTCACCAACAATGAGGCTCCGATCACCCCGACCGGCTTGCCGAGCACGAAGCCGAAGAGGATCCCGAGCACGATCGGCGACGAGTAGGCCTGCGCGAGGAAGTCGCCGTCGATCGCGATGCCGACGTTGGCCAGGGCGAAGAGCGGCACGACGACGTAGCTGGTCCACGGGTGGTAGAGCTGCAGCATGCGGGCGTTCGGCGAAACCGCCCCCCGCAGCCCGGCGCGGGCCGAACGGGCCAGCTCTGGCGTCGGTTGCTCGCGGAAGCGGCGAAACAGGTCCGTCGCCCGCTCCAGCTCGCCGCGGCCCGCCGGGTAGGCCCAGGCGATCAGGCCGACCGCCAGGCCCAGCACGACCGGATCGACCCCCGACTCGAACAGCGCCACCCAGGCGGTCGCGGCGAGGATGAAGTAGACGAGGCCCTGGCGGATCCGGACGGCGCGGGCAAGGAGGATCAGGCCGAGGACACCGGCGGCGATCAGCAGCGACCCGAGGGCGACGTCGCCGCTGTAGACGAAGGCGATCACCAGCAGCGCGATCACGTCGTCGACGACGATGATCGTCAGCAGGAAGCCGCGCAGGCGATCGGGGAACCGCGGCCCGACCAGGGCCAGCATCCCCAGGGCGAACGCCGTGTCGGTCGACATCGCCACACCCCATCCGGACGCCGAGTCCTCTCCTGCGTTGAAGGCCAGGTAGATGGCGACCGGCACGGCCATCCCACCGATGGCGGCAAGCACCGGCAGGGTCAGGCGGCGGCGCTCGCGCAGCTCACCAAGGTCGAACTCGCGGCGGACCTCGAGCCCGACCACAAAGAAGAAGAACGTCATCAACCCGCTGTTGACCCACTCCCGCAGGTCCTGGGAGATTCCGGCGTCGCCGACCTGGATCGAGAGATGCGTCTGCCAGACGCTCTCGTAGGAGGAGAGGTCGATGTTGGCCCAGGCCATTGCCGCGACTGCCGCGACCAGGAGCACGCTGGCACTGCCGGTCTCGGTGGCGAGGAAGTCGCGCAGCGGCGCCTGCAGGCTGCGCGCCCAGGCGGTTCGCCCGTCGAGAGCCGATCGCACCGGGGAGTCGCCCATCGGCGACTAGCTTTTCACGCGCGTCTGCCCCCCTTTGGCCCGACGGTAGCCTTGAGCGAGTGACCAGCCCGGTCAGTCGAGTGCTCTCCAGCACCCAGCTCGCGACGCTTGCCGAGCACGGCGAGGAGCGGACCGCCGAGGCCGGCGAGACGTTGTTCGAGATCGGCGACGAGAGCTACCCCTTCATCGCGATCGTCGAGGGCGAGGCCGTGATCCTCGACGCGGTGGGAAGCGAGATCGTCCGCCACGGCGCCTCCGGCTTCCTCGGGGAGATCAACCTCCTCTCCGGCCAGACCGTCTTCCTCACCGCCGTCGCCACCGAGCCGATGCGCTACATCGCGGTCGATCGCGACGTGCTGAGGCGGTTGCTCTTCGAGGACGGCGCACTCTCCGATCTGCTCCTGTCCGCCTTCGTCCAGCGCCGCGAGCTGCTCCAGCAGCGGGGCGGGATCGGCATCGAGATCGTCGGCCCGCGCGAGTCGAGCGAGACGCGGAGCCTGCTCGACTTCGCCAGGAGCCTGCGCCTCCCCCACTCCTGGCTCGACCCCGAGGCAAACGAGAGCGCGGCGGCCCTGGTCGAGGAGCTCGATCCCGCCGAGATCCCGCTCGTACGACTCCCCGGCGGGCTCGAGCTGCGCCGGCCGAGCAACGGCGAGCTCTCACGAGCGCTGGGAATCGGACTCGAGCTCGCCGACCGCGAGCAGGTCGACCTGCTCGTCCTCGGCGGCGGTCCGGCCGGCCTCGGCGCGGCTGTCTACGGAGCCTCGGAGGGACTCGACACGCTGGTCATCGAGGGCACCGTCCTCGGCGGCCAGGCCGGATCCTCGCGGCGGATCGAGAACTACCTCGGCTTCCCCGCGGGCATCAGCGGCACCGAGCTGACCAGCCGCGCCGTCACCCAGGCACGGAAGTTCGGTGCCCGCACGGCGTCCCCCTACCGTGCCCGCGCGCTCGAGCCTGGTGCCGACCGCCACGTCGTCAAGCTCGAGGAGGGCAACGAGATCGAGGCGCGGGCTGTGTTGCTCTCCACCGGCGCCGAATACCGGCGCCTGCCCGTGGCAGACCTCGACCGCTACGAGGGGATCAGCGTCTTCTACGCCGCCGGCCCGCCCGAGGCCCAGCTCTGCGGCGGGCAGCGGGCCGGGGTGATCGGCGGCGGTAACTCGGCGGCCCAGGCCGCAGTCTGGCTGGCACGGGGCGGTGCCCTCGTCACCCTCCTGCACCGCCGCGCGGACCTCGGCGAGACGATGTCCCACTACCTGATCGAGGAGCTCGAGCGCTACGGGGTTGCGGTTCGCGACCGCAGCGAAGTGAGCGAGCTGCACGGCGAGGAGGAACGGCTCGAAGCCGTCACCCTCACCGACGGCACGAGGCTTCCGCTCTCCTTCCTCTTCCTCTTCCTGGGCGCCTCGCCGTGCACCGATTGGCTCGGCGACGTGGTCGCCCGCGATTCCAACGGGTTCGTCCTCACCGGGCCAGACGCCAGCGCGGACGGCCTGCTCGAAACCAGCGTCCCGGGCGTCTACGCGGCCGGCGACGTGCGCGCCGGGTCGATCAAGCGCTGCGCGACCGCGGTCGGCGAGGGCGCGACCGTCGTGCGCTTCGTCCACGAGCGCCTGGCCGCCGGCGCATCCGTCGGCTAGGCCGACGTCACTGCTCGTAGTTCTCGACGACGTCGGCCCCGCGCGCCGAGGCCTCGTCCGGGTCGAGGCCGAACTCCTCGTGCGCCTTTCGTTGGCGCAACAAGTCCCAGCAGGTATCCAGTTCCGCTTGTAGCTCTTGCAGGCGGGCATGGCGCTCCGGATCAGGACCCTTGTCAGCGGCGGCACCAGCCAGATGACGCTCCTCGTCGACGAGCTCCTGGATCCGGTCCTGCACGGTGCGGTCGTTCATAACGGCTCCTTCTCGTTGTTCCAACACTCCTGCAACCTGAGAACGATGGTACGCACGCAATTCGCAGCTTGGCAAATTGGCATAAACTAGCTATTTACAAGTCCTTTTAGCTCGTTTCTGCCATTATTAGCCCAATGCAGAGCTTCATCGAAGTTGACAAAACTTTCGCGGGCCAGCCCCGTGAGCTGGGGCCGTTGTTGGCACGGATCGATACGGGCAAGGGGCGAGAGGGCCTTTTCGAAGATCAGATGCCCGCACTCCTCAACCGGCTGGCAGGAGACGCGCGAATCGCATCGATCACGGCCTCGAACGCAATCGAGGGGGTAATCGTCGAGGGCGATCGGGCTGAGCAGCTCGCCGACGGCTCCCGCCGCTATCGCAACCGCAACGAGCGCGAGTTCGCTGGCTACCGCGATGCTGCCGACGAGCTGATGCGGCTCGAGACCTATGAGCCGCTCACCGTGCCCTTCGTCCTTCACCTGCATCGGCTTCTCTTCGCACACTCTGGCGGGCGCGGCGGCCACCTGAAGTCGGACCAGAACCTGATCGTCTCCTACGAGGACGGCAAACGGCAGGTTGTCTTCGAGCCGACCGCCCCAGAGCAAACCGAGTTCCAACTCAGCGAGCTGCTGGTCCACTACGAAGCGAACAAGCACGCTCGGGGCGCCCACCCCCTGGTGCTGATCGGCGGGCTCATCATCGACTTCCTCGCGATCCACCCCTTCGCCGATGGCAACGGCCGCTTGGCGAGACTGCTCACCGCCCACGAGCTGCTCGCCCAGGGCTACAGAGTGGCGCGCTACATCAGCATCGAGCAGCACATCTACGAATCGAAACACGCCTACTACGCAGCCCTATATGAGTCCCAGCGAGACTGGCACAAGGGCGAACACGATGTGTGGCCCTGGATCACCTATCTGGCCGAGATCCTCGCCTCCGCATATGACGATTTCGAACAACGGGCCGCGGCGGCGAACTCACAGACTGGAAGCAAGCAGGAGCAGGTCCGAAGTCACATCCTGAGTAACGCCCCCGAGACGTTCCGGCGCCGCGATATCGAGCGGGCCCTGCCGGGCATCAGCGATGCGACGGTCCGACTTGTCCTGGCCAAACTGCGAGACGAGGGCAGGGTTGCCCCCGAAGGCACGGGTCGCGGAGCCCGGTGGCGGCGAGTCGAGAGCAACTGAGTACGCTGGCCCTCGCATGGCGGATGGGAATCGTCTGAGATGGTGAGCGCCGAGGAAATCGGCGAGGTCGCCGTCTTCTCAGCCCTCGCCGACGACGAGCGCGAGCGGCTTTCCCGCGCGGCGGCGGACATCGCCCTCGTGCCGGGCGAGTACGCGGCGCACGAGGGCGACGAGCGCGCGATCTTCGCCGTGCTCGGGGGTCGCATCGAGGCGGTCAAGACCGTCGACGGCGTCGAGCGCGTCATCGGCGAGCGCCTGCCCGGTGACGTCTTCGGCGAGGTGCCGATCGTGCTCGGGACGGTGTTCCCGGTCGGCTTTCGCGCAGCTGAGAAATCGCGCGTCATGCGCATCGAGCCTCACGACTACCACTCCATCGCCGCAGTGGTGCCGGACGTCGGCAAGGAGATCGGCAAGCTCGCGGGTCACAGGATCAGCGGCTCGCACGGCTTGGAGGCCCTCGCGGCCGACCCGCCGCCGCCGCGCGCGATCGTGGTCGGACGATCGACGTCCGCAGCTCCGCGACGGGCGAGACGGCTCAGCTCGAGTCGGGCGGCCTCTTCATCTTCATCGGGGCGGATGCCGAGACGTCCTGACTTCCGCCCGAGCCCTCGACCGCCGCGGCTACGTGCTCACCGGCCCCGAGATGCGCTCGGCGGAACGCTGGACCCATGACCGTGACCCCTACCTCCTGGAGACGAGCGTCCCCGGCATCTTCGCCTGCGGCGACGTCCGCTTCGGCCCGGTCAAGCGCGTCGCCGCGGCAGTCGGCGAGGGCAGCATGGCGATCGCCTTCGTGCCAGCACCTCAGAGAGTCGGACCCACTCGACAGCGCACGTCACGCTGCCGAGCCCTCGGCATCGCCCAAGTAACAGCGGACCGCGTGACACGCGTAGACCGTTCTCTTGCGCACCCTATTACTCGGAACGGCTTTCGCCGCTCCAGATGAAAGGATTGCCGCCGTGCAGAGCGGCTCGGAACAGCCCGATGGAGGAGACCTGCTCAGGGAGCTGCAGGCCTCCCGCCAGGATCCCGCCCGGGTTATCGCCGTGCTCTGGACCTGGCTCGAAGGCCGCATGGGCGAACTGACGGCGCGCCGCGAGAAGCCACACGCGATCTACGAAGCTGCACTCAAAGGGAGCTACGAGGGGATCACCGATCATGTGCTGGCATGGCTGGTCGACGACCCGCTGCGCAACGCCGCAGAGCTGTTGGCGCGCATTGCCAACACGATTGGCGATGCGACCGCACCGCTGATCCAGCTCACGCGCGGCATCAACGGCGAAGAGGTGCTGGTTGCCTGGCGGGTATCCGAATTGACGCGGCGGATGGGTGGGGACGACTTTCCACCGTCGGTTGACGAGCACCCCTCGCTGACCACCCTCGCTCGCTCGTTGATCGTCTGTCCGCGCTTCGTGAACTGGGTCGAGCTGATCCACAGGCAGCCACGCGGTCGGGGCTGGACCGCCGCGCAGCTGGCCCTCGACGATGCACTCAACGACAAGGTGGAGTCCTCGCTCGCCATACACCTCGACACCCTCGGCGTGCATGGGATGACCGGGTGGCACGGGAGCGATGAATTTCCCGATGGCTTCTTCGACCCCGACCGGATCGAGGAGGATGATCAGAAGAACTGTATTGGCGCAGTGCAAGCGGCCGTCAAAAAAGCCGCCGGGCCCTCCTCGGTGTTGATATTGCCGGAGCTGGCTGCCACGCCGGATGTCCTGGAGGCGCTACGGGAAGCGCTGCGGGACGAGCCGCAGGCACCGGCCCTAACCGTGGTTGGGCTCTACCACCTACCCGCCGACAGCGACACCGAGACCTACGACCTGGTCGCCGAGGAGGACCTGGGGAACTACCTCAACGAAGCGGTGGTGCTTGGACCAGACGGCTCAGAGCTCTGGCGCCACCGCAAGCTGTCCTGCGCGGAAGGAAAGGTGGTCGAGGATGAGCCCAAAGTGGCTGAGAACATCCGTCCGGGCAGGAAGCTCGACTTCGTGCCCACGCCGCTTGGCAACGTGGCTGTGGCGATCTGCCTCGATACGATTGCCAAACCGGGCCGCGACCGCCTCGTCGAAAGTCCGGCCAATGTGCTCTTCGTGCCCTCACTGAGCCCCTCGGTACGGCGTCACCGGGACTCGGTTCGCCATCTGGTCGAGGTGATCTGGGGGGTTGCATTCGTTTGCAACCGCTCTCCGAAGCCAGAGGCGGGAGACGCTGCCTGGAACGAGTTCAAGACCAGGTCGTTCTGGGCAGGCCAGCGAATCGCGATCCAGATCCCGGATTCCCATAAGGACTCGGCCCACCCCTCGTTCGTGTTCCGGCTCGAAAAAAAGAGATCCAAGGCCACGCTCGACGGGTATGAGGAGCCCGAGGAGAGATGAAAACGCGCGTACGCCCAAGAAATGCTGCAGACCCCAGCTACAGAGCCATTCAAGCATCAGTCAAGTATGCTCGGCAAGCGATGAGAAGGAGGCCCCCACAATGACCCCTGCCCAGCAGGAGCATCATGCAGACGTAGATCTCTTCTCCCTGATTAACGCCTCCATGTGCGAGCTGGTCGACGCGCTCGAAGCGGAGTCGACGATCGCCGGCGATGAGTCGGAAGCCGCCTCGCAGGCAGACCAAATAGCCAGCCTCGTCCTGGCCGAGGCGGTGAGGTTGATTCGCCTTGGGACCAGAAGCGAGACCACCGGTGCCGGGGCTGAACTTGCCAACGCACTGATCGGACCGCGAGTGCCAGAGCTCGAGGACAGACACGCCGACGCGTTCCTCAGCCTGGTCGGCGCCTCCCGGGTACTGCGAGCGGCAAGCGCGCCCTCCTCCCCTGGTGCCGACCTGACCGTACTGCGATCGTGGAATGGCAAGGCCCTTGAAGTCGTCGAAGCCCTGATCGAGGCACCCGATGAGGCGCTTCCGCGGGCTGAGATTCGGGCGTTACTCGGCGAAGTCGACGAGTCCTACCTCTCCCATCTCCTTGCAGACCTGGAAGCGGCACGACTGATCGTCCGCATCCGCGAGGGCCGAGTCGTCACCGTTCACCTCGGGATCGTCGGGCGCAGCGAGCGAGTGCGAAGGATGCTTCCCGAAGAGGTCCCGGCACCCTCGTGGTCGCACCCTCAGGGGCAGATGGTGCCTTTGCAGAGCTTCTCGATCGAAGAGGAGTTCTCTTTCACGCCGCTGCATGCGGGATTCGACCACTCGCGACAACAGGAGGCAGACCTCGGCCGCGACTGGCACGAACACGAGTTCATGTTAAAGACGCTGGATACCTTGAAACTGGCTGACAAGAAGTGGATCGGGGCATACGAGAAAGAAACCCCGACTCTCCACAAGGCCAGCCCGCATAGCTCCGGCGAGTAAGCGACCGGACAGTGAGCGAGTCCCCGCACGGCTCTCTGCAGCGGCTCGCAGAGCAGAACCCGCTAGCCGGTGAGCTGGTCGGCCTGCTGTCCGGCATGGCCTCGTTGCCGCTGAGGTTGGAGCTACTCACCGAGAACGACGCGGGCCTGCCCCCGGAGCTCGTCGAGGGTCTCGCCGACGAGACCGCGCGAGCGAAACTGGTAGGCGTGCTGGAAAAGGAGGGGCTGATCGTGACCGACGGGGATGCCCGCGCGTCGGTCCCCGAGGAAGTCGCGCAGGAGATCCGCATGGAGGCCACCGAGGGTGAGGTCGAACGGTGGATTCGCGCCGCCTTGCATTGGCTCGAGAGCGCCTTCCCCCAAGACCCTGGCGATGTGCGCGACTGGGGCCTCTGCAGTGAGTTGTTTCCCCACGCTGTCGCAAGCGTCGATCACGCGTTGGATTTCGGCTTGAGGGAGCGGTCGGCCCTCGCACTACTCAACCGGGCTGCCGCCTACAGAGCAGAGCGGTGCGACTACCCGCTCGCACGTGAGCTGATGGAGCAGGCACTCGCGAGCTGCAAGCGGCTCGAGAACGGAGATCCCTTGATCGGACAGGCCCACCTGGTCCGGGGGATGATCTTCGCTGACATCGGGGAGTGGGAACCGGCCCACGAAGAGCTCAAGACTGCGATCGGAGCCCTGCAAACGTCCGTGGAGACGGGTCATCCCGACCTGCGCCGCGCCCGCATCGCGCTCGCCAGCCTGATGATCGACCGCGATAACCCCGAGGAGGCCGAGGCGGAGTTGCGAAAGGCACTCGCCGAACAGGGGGACGAGCCTGACGACCGCCCTGCCGGCGCGGCGCACAAACTGCTCGGCTGGGTCCTCGCAGAGAGGGGAGACAGGGAGGCTGCGGCAGCAGAGTACGAGCGGGCGCTGGCAATGGCCGCGCAGCAGACGGGCCCCGATCACCCCGACACCGCGGGGGTGCTCTCCAGCCTCGGGGTGCTGCAGACCGAGCGCGGTGACTTGGAGGAGGCGGAGGAGGGACTGCAGCGAGCTCTCGAAATCTCAGAAGCGGCGCTCGGCCCCGAGCACCTGCAGGTGGCGGTGATTCGCAGCAACCTCTCCGATGCCCTGATCGGCCTGGGTCAACCAGCGGCGGCACAGCTGCACCTGCAGAGATCGATCTCGATAGCCGAGGCGGTTCTCCCGCCGATCCATCGCGTGCTCTGGATTCGCCATCGCAAGCTCGCCGCGGTCGCGCGGAACCTGGCGGCAACGCAGGAGGCCCTCTCTCACGCCGAGCAGGCGCTCGCCATCTGCGAAGAGCTCTACGGAACCAACGATCACAACTTTGCGCAGGATCTAGCGATGCTGGCAGCTGTCCATGCCTCGCGAGGCGAGTGGTCGGCAGCTCGCGATGGGTATGAACGCGCGATCTCGCTGATGCACGGAAGCCCAAAGGCCAGCGACCGCGAAGTAGCCCGGCACACCCAGGCGCTCGGTCGGACCTTGCGCGACCTCGGAGATCTGCCCGGTGCCCGCGACCGGATCGGGGAGGCACTGCACGAGCTTGAGACGCTGAGTGACGCGGCGGAAGATGTCGCAAGCGCACGAATCGACCTCGTCGACATTTTCGCCAGGGTCGCCGAGGAGGCCGCAGTGACCTCCGACGCCCTTGGCAGAGGGGAGGACGCGGAAGTTCTCCGTGAGAAGACTTTGGGGGTCTTCGAGGCGGTCTTGGGGGGGGTGCTGGACGAGAATCGCCTTGGTGCGGCGATCGCCGTGGCCGATACCGCCCGCGGACGTTCACCCGAGCTCGCCCTGAAAGCGCTGGGGCGGGCCGAGGATCTTCACGATGGCGGAGTACCCGGCGAGCGGCTCCGGGTCGCCTCCGCGTGGCACCGCCTCGGCCAGGAACGCGGCAATCAGAGCGATGCGGTGGCCGCACGGAGCGCCTTCGAGCGGGCCCTGGCGTTACTAGAGGGCTATGACCACTTTCGGGCGATGGTCTTCCACGAACTCGGCACCCTGTTCTATAGGGAGGGGAGCTATGCCCAGGCGGCTGAGGGCTTCAGCGAAGCGGTCGAGCTGAGAAAGACGCTGGGCGACAACAGCGATCCGCAAGGCCTGGCCAGCAGCTTTGCCCTGCTGGGAAGATCCTATGAGGAAGACAAGCAATATGAGCAGGCGACCAGCGCTTACAAAGAGCGGCTGGAGCTATTGCGCTCGCTGCCTAGACCCGATCCACAGGCAGAAGGGGTGACCCTGCATGACATGGCGGACGTGCTTTGGGCTCAAGAGCGACGCGAGGAGGCCGTGGAGCTCTATCGTCGCGCCGCCGAGTGCAAGAGGAAAGCAGGAGAGAACCCACGCGACCTGGGCATAACCCTGAGCTCTCTCGGCAACGCCCTCGAGCAATTGGAGAAATACGAGGATGCCCGCGGCGCCTACGAGGAACGGCTCGAGATTCTCAAATCGTTGCCGGAACGCGACCCGGAAGCCGAGGGCATCACGCTGCAGGACCTCGGCGACGTCCACCGGGCGATGGACCAGCTCGACGAGGCGGCCGCGCGCTACCGCCACGCCGCCGAAATCAGGCGAGAACTCGATCCAAGGGGCGCCAAGCTCGCTTACTCGCTCTTCTCCCTGGGACGCACGCTGGAGCGCCTGCATGCTCTGGAGGAAGCTCAGCAAGCCTATGAAGAGCGGCTGGAGATCCTGCCGAGCCTAGCCGAGCGCCAACCCCAGGCCGAAGGGGTGACGATGCACGACCTCGCCGATGTGTTGAGGGCGCAGTGGCAATTCGAGGAGGCGGCCGAGCTCTACCGAAAGGCCATCGAGCGAAAGCGCGAGGCAGGAGAGACCGCGCCTCCCGGGAGCATGGAGACGACGCTGCTTGCCTTGGCCAGCGCCGAGCACTCGATCGGTCGTAGCCGGAACGAGACCAGGGAGGCAGTGGCGAAGGCGCTGGGGGCACTGCGCGCCCAGGAGAGTCCAGACAGCTACCAGCTGGCCTCCGCCCTGGTCCTGGCCGGCGACGTGGCCACGGTCGACGAGGACTTCCAAGCGGCGGCGGCATCCTATGAAGAGGCGGCCAATCTGTTCACCAAGATCCCCGAGCCGAACCGGCTGGAGCTTGCCTCGCTGCAGTTCCTGGCCGGGGACGCCTATGCCTCGGCGGGCCGCGAGGACGAGGCTCAGAGCGCCCGCGAGATCGCCAAGGAAGCCTTTGTCGCCAGCCTGGAGGCCGGCCTCTCCGCCAAGCAATCGATGGCGATACCGGCCATGGCCGCGAACTGCGTCCGTGTCGGGGCCCCCGACCTGGCGCTTCGGGCGGCCGCTGAAATGCGAGCGCTACGGAAATCCCACCCCGAAGAGGAGGCTCTGGCGGAGAGTCTGGCGGAGATTCTGTTCACCGTGGGCCGAGAGCAGGAGGCCAGCGGCGACTACGACGCAGCCTCTGCCTCCTATGAGGAGCGACTGGAGACGTTGAGCTCGTTCGCCGCACCCAATGCTCGGGACGAAGGAGTCACCCTGCACGATCTCGGCGACGTTCGCCTGGGGCAGAAACGCCCGCAGGAGGCAGTCGATTACTACCGGCGTGCGATCGAACGCAAACGTAACCAGGGAGATGAGCTACCTCGGGCACAGCTGGCGGTTTCCCTGATCGCCGTCGCGAGAGCCGAGCTCGACGCCGATCCACAGGCGCGACCGGTCGAGCACGCCGAGGAGGCAATCGAGATCTACCGCGCGGAAGGCGAGGAAGCGCACGATCCGCTAGCCGCGTCGCTATGCGTTCGAGCAGAGTGCCACCTGCGGGACGACGAGCCGGCAGCGGCTCTGAGTGCCTTGGAAGAGGCCGAAGCACTCCTCGAAGACCCGACCATCGATGCGCCGATGAAACGTGCGGCGCTGAAAGAACTCGCCGGTGATGCGCTGGAGGCGCTGGGTAAACCCGCCGAGGCCAAGGAAGCCCGAACGGAAGCCCAGCAGTTCCGTGAGGCAGGCGAGAGCGGGAAGTAACTCTTCCGAGAGGCGTCAGCCCGTTGCCCCTGCAGGCCGGCTTCCCGATATCTGAGATGGTGAGTGTGCGATGAAAGGGCGCCGTTCATACGGACCGTTGCCACCGGGCCCACGGGCGCCTGCCGCGGTCAACATGGCCCGCCTCGTCCAGCGCCCGCTGGAGTCCCTGGTCGGGTGGCGTGAGCGCTACGGCGACGTCTACACGGTGCCACTGCCCGTCTTCGGCGTCGGCGTCTACGTCTCCGATCCCGACGCGATCCGCGAGATGCTGACCGGCGACCAGTCCGACCTGCGCGCCGGCGAGGCCAACGCGCCCCTCTCCCCCGTCCTCGGCGAGAAGTCGGTGCTGATCCTCGACGGGCGCGAGCACCTGCGCCAGCGCAAGCTGCTGCTGCCGCCCTTCCAGGGCTCGGCCGTGCAGAGCTTCCGCGAGACGATTCGCGAGGTCGCCGCGGCCGAGGTGGACAGCTGGCGAGAGGGTGAGCGCCTCGTCATGCGCGAGCGGATGCGGGCGCTGACCTTCGAGGTGATCGTCCGCGCCGTCTTCGGCGTCACCGAGCGCGAGCGGATCGAGCGGCTGCGCGGCGCGCTGGTCTCCCTGCTCGAGATGCAGATCGTGTTCCTGATGCCGGACGCGCTGCGCCGCGATCTCGGGCGCTGGAGCCCCTGGGGTCAGTTCCAGCGACGACTGCGCGCGGCCGACGCGCTGCTCTACGAGGAGATCGCCCGCCGCCGCGCCGAGGCCGACCTCGAGGACCGCACCGATGTCCTCTCGCTCCTGCTCCGCGCCCGCGACGAGGACGGCGGCGCGATGACCGACGTCGAGCTGCGCGACGAGCTGATGACGATGCTGCTGGCCGGTCACGAGACGACCGCGACCGGCCTCGCCTTCGCCTTCGACCTGCTGCTGCGCGAGCCGCGCGTGCTCGCGCGGCTGCGCGACGAGCTGGACGGCGAGGACGACACCTACCTCGACGCCGTCGTCACCGAGTCGCTGCGGCTGCGGCCGGTGATCGACGCCAGCGAGCGCACGCTGACCGAGCCGCGCACGATCGGCGGCTGGGACCTGCCCACCGGCATCCGTGTCTACCCGGCGATCGCCGTCGTCCAGCTGCGCGAGGACCTCTACCCCCGAGCGCAGGAGTTCCGCCCCGAGCGCTTCATCGAGGAAGAGGCGAAGTCCTACTCCTGGCTTCCGTTCGGCGGCGGCATCCGCCGCTGCATCGGCGCCGCCCTGGCCCAGGCTGAGATGGCCGAGGTGATCCGCACGGTCGTCTCCCGCGTCGACCTCGAACTGACGCGGCCCGAACGCGAACCCGTCGTCATGCGCGGCATCACGCTGGTCCCCCGGCACGGGACCCCGGTCGCAGTGCGGCGAGTCGCCTCAGCCGTCCCCGCTCAGCCGCCCGACGCTGGGGACGAAACGCCCGACCCGAGCGGCGTAGGCAGCGTACGAGGCACCGTGAACGCGCAGTAAGTAGGGCTCCTCGACCACCCGCACCTGCAGCTCCAGCGCCGCCACCAGTCCAAACAGTCCGACAAACGCGACCCAACTCGGCACGAGCAGGGTGAGTCCGACCGCGGTCGGCAGCATCGCGGCAAAGATCGGGTTGCGAACGAACGCGAAGGGCCCGGTGGTGACGAGCGAGGTGCGCTCGCCGGGATCGACGCCGATGCGCCAACTCGCCCCCATCGCTACCTGCGCGTAGAAGGTCGCACCGATTCCGGCGACGGCGAGGATCCCTCCCACGACGTGGACGACCGTGGTGTCGAGCGCGGCAACCGGCTCGACCGCGTCGAGCAGGGCAAGCACCGGGGCGGCGGCTCCCACCAGCAGCGCGACCGTGAAGCCGACGCCGGCGATCCACTCGGCCGAGCCGGGCCGACCGCCGAGGCCGTGAAAGCCGCTCGAGCCGGTGCGGCGGAGCTGGATCAGCGTGCGGAGGCCGAAAGCGAGCCCCAAATAGGCGACATAGAGAATGAGCGCAAGCGTCGCCATCAAGTCCACGCGTCCTCGGGTGGGCTCACGCCGCGATCCCCTGCGCAGCCACTGCGGCCAGCAGGGCCCGGCCGCGCTCGGTCAGCTCGTACATGACCCTCTTCCCGTCGCGCGCCGAGCGGGCGAGGCCGGCCCCCTTGAGCAGTCGGACGTGGTGAGAGACCAGCCGCTCGTCGCGCCCGACGATCCATGCCAGGTCGCAGACGCAGGCGACCTCGCCGGCCTCCAGGGCCAGCGCGATGGCGAGCCGGGTCGGGTCGCCGAGAGCCTTCGCACCAGCCGCCCGCAACTCCAGCTCCTCGACAGCCGGAAGGGCCTTGCGGACCCGCTCGGCCTTGGGAAGGTCGAGACAGAGGAGATTGCAGGTACCGGGATTCTGGGTCACGCCAGCCATCCTACAAACATTCGTATATACGTGCGAATGAACGATCTAGCGCGGGCGCAGCCGGGTTTTCTCGACCTTGGCCAGCTTCCGTTTGAGGCGCTGGAGCTGCTGCTCCTGCAGCGGGGTGCGTTCGTAGCCCTCGTGGGCGAGGTTGTGTTCCTCGCGCGGGTCGGTCTTGAGGTCGTACATCTCCCACTGCGGCGGCTTGCGTTTTTTGACGTCGTAGTACTTCGCCAGCTTCCAGCGGCCTTCGCGGATGCTGACGATGTGGTTCGGCGCTTTCGGGTAGGGCGGTTTGCTCTGGCCCGACTGGAAGTCGTCGTAGGTGAAGACGATGTAGTCCTGCGGCGGCTTCGCCGTCTTCGGCTGCAGCACCAGCTTGGAGTAGTCCACCCCCTGCCAGTTGGCCCGCGCCGCTTTCGGCGCCTCGGCGAGGCTGGCCAGGGTCGGCAGGAAATCGACGTGGGAGACGAGCGCGTCGGTGCTCAGCGGCCGCGGGAAGAGCTTCGGGTTGGAGTAGACCAGGGGAACCCGGATCGCCTCCTCGTAGAAGTTGAAGTTCTTCTGCCGCAGGCCGCCGTGGGTGAGGCCCATCTCGCCGTGGTCGGCGGTGCGGACGATCAGGGTGTCGTCGAGCAGGCCGGTCTCTTCCAGTTTGTTGAGGACGTTGACCAGGTAGTTGTCGGAGGAGCGCATCAGGTTGCCGTAGAAGTTCAGGTAGGCGCGCTTTTCCTTCTTGCTTTCCGGCTTGCCGGTGAGGTTGAAGATGCGCAGGAACTGTTCCTGCACGCTGGGCTTGGTCGAGAGGTCTTCTTCGTTGGTCTCCGGCACCCCGATGTCGCCGCTCAGCCAGGTTTCGTCGTAGCCGGCTTCGTTGAACGTTTTGCTCGGGTAGAAGAGGACGTCGTGCGGGTTGACCAGTGAGATCACCATGAAGAAGGGCTGCTGTTTGGCCGCCGCGCCGCTCAGGTACTGCATGACCCCCTCGTCGCCGGCCGCCGGGTCGCCGACCGATTCGACGAAGCGGCCGTCGTTGTCGACGTTGCCGCCACCGGCCTCGGGCACCGACTGGTTCGCGCCCGCGTCCGGCGGGTTCCAGCGGGTGAAGCCGTACTTCTCGAGATCGGAGGGGAGCGCGTTTTCTTTCTGCGCCGGCTTCGAGCAGTGCCACTTGCCCTTGTAGACGACGTTGTAGCCGGCGGCTCTCATCACCGTGGCGAGGTTCGGCAGCTCCGGCGGCCGCGGCAGTTCCGCCTGGTAGGGGTATTCGGGGTAGGGCATGTCTTCCTCGAGCGTGTACTTGACCCCGTGCTGGGCAGGGAAGTAGCCGCTCATCAGGGTCGAGCGCGCCGGCGAGCACATGCAGGCGTTGGTGAAGGCGCGTTCGAAGCTGATCCCGTGCTGCCGCAGCCGCCGCATCCCCGGCATGTTCTTGCGCAGCCAGTTCGGCGGGAAGTGCTGGACCGCCCGTTCCTGGTCGGTGAGGATGAGGACGATGTTCATCCCGGCGACGTTGCGGCCTTTGCCTTTCGCCGCGCCGAGGGCACGCTCGACGCCGGCGCTCTGGGCGAGCAGCGCCGCGGCCGCGGCGCCGGCGCCGGCCCCCAGCAGCTGTTTGCGGGTCAGCCCGTCCCGGTCGCGCTCGGATCGACTCATCTGTTCCTCCTGAAGACGTCGACCGCGTTGCTTTCGAACGAGGTCGAGTAGAGATAGCGGCCGTCGGGGCTGAGCGCGATCGAGCTGACGCCCTTCAG
>DATMEP010000027.1:0-6405 GCA_035556755.1 Solirubrobacterales bacterium | reverse complement strand
GAGCTCGGCGGCCGCGGCGTCTCCACCTGCGGCGTCTGCGACGGCGCCTTCTTCAAGGGCCAGGAGGTCCTGGTGGTCGGCGGCGGCGACTCCGCGATGGAGGACGCCATGTTCATCGCCAAGTACGCGTCGAAGCTGACGATCGTCCACCGCCGGGACGAGTTCCGCGCCTCGAAGATCATGCTCGAGCGCGCGCAGGCCACGGAGAACATCGAGTTCAAGACTCCGTACGTGCCCGAGGAGTTCATCGCCGGCGAGGACGGCAAGCTGCGCGCGGTCCGGCTCCGCCACGCGGACTCGGGCGCGACCGAGGAGATGGAGGTGGGCGGCGCCTTCGTGGCGATCGGCCATATCCCGCGCTCCGAGCTGGTCGCCGAGCAGGTCGAGGTCGATGCGAACGGCTACGTGCTCACCGATGGCGGGTCGACCCGGACGAATCTCGCGGGAGTGTTCGCGATCGGCGATCTGGTCGACCACACCTACCGCCAGGCGGTCACCGCCGCCGGCACCGGCTGCATGGGCGCGCTCGACGCCGAGTGGTACCTGCGCGACACGCCCCCATCTCCCGAGGCGCACTGGTACGGCAAGGCGGGCGCGGCCGAGGCCGGCGGGGTCGCCGAGGTCGCCGAAGCGACCGCCTCGAGCTAGTCGGTCGCTAGAAGCTCTTGCAGTTCGGGCCGAGGCGATTCACGACGCCCTTGTACGGGCGCATGCGCATGCGAACCGAGCGCGTGTTGTTGCCCTCGTCCTGCTCCAGCAGCACGCCGTTCTCGTCGGACGGGCCGGTCACGGGGTCGGTTTCGATCCTCAGGCAGTAGGCCCCACGGCGCAGGCCGGTCACCTTGATGCCCTGTCCGGGCAGGCTCGCCCCGTAGGTGTCCTCCCACCCGATCGAGAGGCCGTCGACGCTGGTCTCCGAGCAGGTCGGGAGCTTCGGGTGCTCCGGATCCTGCGGGTAGTAGCTCTGGCCGGGTGAGCCGGGCAGTTCCGGGAATGGCTGCCCCGTGTCGATCACGCAGAACGAGACCTTGCGCGACCCGCCGACACGCGCGCCTGTTCCGTCGTCGAACAGGGTGTAGCGGGCGAAGTTGTCGAAGTGCCAGTGGTCGTGCGACGGGTGGTAGCGGGAGCAGCCGGCCTCGAGCTGGTCGTCCGGCTCGGCCCCTTCTTCGTCGCGGTCGAAGAAGTCCTCGGAGTCCGGGTCGGCGGTGTCCTCGTAGACGTTCTGGAGGGTGTGACGGCCGAGCGGCTTGCCCGGCACGTTGCAGCTCTCGTCGGATCCGCCGCCCTCGATCTCGAGCGGCCCGGTGCCCTGGTTCGCGACGGTGTTCGAGACGCGCAGCCGGATCTGCTTGCCGCCCTCGGCCAGGTACAGCTCCGAGGGCCGCTGTACGACGAGGTCCGGCAGGAGGTCGTCTCCGGGCGCCCGCGAGGACGCCGAGTCCGCGGACACCACCAGGCCCGTCGCGAGCATCGCCGCGCACGCAGCCACCAGCGCTGCGAGCCCCAGCCTCCCCGATGTTGCCCCCGCCTCCATGCCGGGCGGAGCCTACAACACGGTCGGCGGGCTAGACGCCCTTGCAGCGCCCGTCGAGTCGCTTGACGACGCCCTTGTAGGGACGGAGCGCGATGCGCACACGCTGGACGTTGTTGGCGTTGTTCACCTCGGCCAGGCGGTCGTCCGGATCAGCGATCGCGACCAGGCAGTAGCGCCCGCGGCGCTTCCCGGTGACATTCAGCTCCTGGCCCGGCGTGAACACGCGGTAGACGTCCGCCCACCCCACGGATATTCCGTGAGTCCCGTCGCTCCTCTCGCAACTCTTGCTCGAGTAAAACTGCTCCGAGCCCGGCACGCCCGGCGGGAACGGTTCGAGGTCGAAGACGCAGAACGAGACCTTGTCGGACCTCGCGGCCACGCGTCCCGTTCGCTCGCGATAGAGCCTGTAGAGCGCGAAGTCCCTGAAGTGGTAGTGGTCGTGCTTCTCGTGGAAGTACATGCAGCCGACGTTTCTCGTCTCCGGGGGGCCGTCTCCACCCCGTTCGAACTCTCCCGAATCGTTCCCGTCTGAGTAGACGTACTGATCGGCGTCGAACCACAGCTCGTTGTGGCTGGCGCAACTGTCCGCCTCCGGGTCCGGCGAGATCTCGAGTGGGCCCATGCCGACATTCGCCGTCGTGTGCGAGAACCGAAGGATTCGCCGCTTGCCCGACTTGTCCAGCTGCAATTCCTCGGGCGCGGGCACCACGAGATCGGGCAGCAGAGGGTCCGGCGGGTTCCCCGCGCCGGCCGAGCGCGCGCCCAGGGACAGGGCGGTCGCCGCGAACAATCCCAGGATTAGGACCGCGCCCGCGATCTTGAGCCGACCTGCACTACCCGCCTCCATGCTCCCGGTGAGGCTACCGAAGGCTCATCAGCTGCTCGAATCGCGGTGATCAGCAATTCCGATGGGGGTCCCGGGTCGCCGCCACTACCCTCGGATGATGGATCGAAGATCGTGGACGCTGCTGCTCTGCCTCGCCGCGATCTGGGGCGCCAGCTACATGTTCATCAAGATCGGCGTCCGCGACCTCTCGCCTGCGATGGTCTCCTGGGGCCGGATCGCCCTCGCCGCAGCGGTGCTGGTGCCCATTGCCGTGCTGCGCGGCCAGCTGCGGCTACCGAACGCCCGCGTCTGGGTGGTCGTCGTGCTGGCGGCCGTCCAGGTCGCGGGGCCCTTCCTCCTGATCGCCGAGGGCGAGGAGGAGATCTCCTCGGGGCTGGCCGGGATCCTGGTCGCCTCGACGCCGCTCTTCGCCGCCCTGCTGGCGATCCGGCTCGACCACGAGGAGCGCTCGCACGGCGCGCGGATGTGGGGGATCGTGGCGGGGCTGGTCGGCGTCGGCCTGCTCCTGGGAGTCGATTTGGGCGGGACGTCCGCTGAGCTCCTCGGCGGCGCCGCCATCCTGCTTGCGAGCCTCGGATACGCGGTTGGCGGGTTCATCGCCAAGCACGGCCTGGCCGGGGCACCGCCCACCGGGATCGCGGCGTGGGTGATGGTTGTCTCCACGGTGCTGCTCGCGCCGGCGGCGATCCTGACCGCGCCGTCCGAAGCTCCCGGGGCGGGCCCGGTGGCGGCGGTCGTCGCGCTCGGCGTACTGGGTACCGGTGTGGCGTTCGCGATCTTCTACGACCTGATGGCGCGGGTCGGCCCGGCGCGCACATTCGTCGTGACCTATCTCGCGCCGGCCTTCGCCGTGGTCTACGGAGCGACCCTGCTGGACGAGACGATCAGCGTCTCGACCATCGCCGGCCTGGCGTTGATCGTCGGCGGCTCGTATCTCGCGGCCGAGGGCCGGCTGCCCGGCTCGCGCCGGAAGGCGGCCGACGGCCCGCCTCAACCGCCGTCGGAGCCCGCGGTCGCGGCCAGCAGCGGCGCGGCGACCCGGTAGCGCTGCGGCTCGCCGAGCGACTCGGAAAGGTCCTCCAGCACCTCGACCAGCAGGTCCACGCCCAGCTCCCGCTGCCACTCGAACGGTCCACGCGGGTGGTTCAGCCCCAGCCGCATCGCGGTGTCGATGTCGTCGGGCTTCGCGACTCCCTCCTCGGCCGCGAAGTTCGCCTCGTTCACGAGCTGGGCAACGATCCGCTCGACGATCGCGTCGGGATCGGCCGGCCGGTGCCCCAGCCTGGGCTCGGGATCGATCGGCCGCCCCGCCCGGTACTCGTAGAAACCGGCGCCCGTCTTCCGGCCCAGTCGACCGGCCTCGATCATCTCCTCCTGGATCGGATGCGGCTCCCACCGCGGCTCGGCGCGCTGCCGGTAGAACGAGCGCGCCACCTCGAGGTTCACGTCGATGCCGATCAGGTCCATCAGCTCGAACGGGCCCATGCGGTAGCCGCCTCGCTCGCGCATCGCGGCGTCGATCTCGGCATGGGTGGCGAAGTGCTCGCCCAGCATCCTCAGCGCCTCGAGCGAGAACGGGCGGTTGCACCGGTTCACGATGAAGCCGGGCGAGTCGCTGGCGCGGACGGGCTCGCGCCTCATGTCGCGCGCCACCGCGGTCGCGCGCCGCAGCGTGTACTCGGAGGTGTACTCCCCGGCCACGATCTCGACCAGCCGCATCAGGGGCGGCGGGTTGAAGAAGTGCATGCCGCAGACCCGCTCGGGAGCCTCGACCGCGGCGGCGACCTCGGTGACCGGCAGCGAGGACGTGTTGGTGGCGAGGATCGCGTCGGTCCCGCAGGCCGCGGCCAGGCGGTCGAACAGCGCCCGCTTGAGCTCCAGGTCCTCGGGCGCGGCTTCGATCACCAGTTCCGAGCCGGTGAGCGCTTCGACGCTCAGGGTCGTGCTGAGCCTGCCGGCGGCCGCGGCGGCGTCGCCGGCGCTCCAGAGACCGCGCCCGGCTCCCTTGGCGAGCGCTGCCTGGAGCCGGTCCGCCCCCGTGGCCAGCGCCTGCGGATCTGAATCGTGGAGCGTGACGTCGAAGCCGCCCAGGCAGCCCAGCTGGGCGATCCCGGCGCCCATCGTGCCGGCGCCCACGACCCCCAGGCGGCCGCTGTTCAACCCCTACCTGCCCCGGAAGTCCGGCTTGCGCTTGTCCAGGAACGCGCTCATGCCCTCGACCCGGTCCTCGGTCGCCATCGCCAACTCGTAAAGGCGCCGTTCCTGCTCGAGCCCGGCGCTCAACCCGGACTCGTCGGCCGCCAGCACCGCCTGCTTGGCGAGCTTCGCTGCGACCGGGGGTCCCGACGCGACCACGCGTCCGAGGTCGATCGCCTCGTTCAGCCAGGCGCCGCCCTTCGAGATCCGGTTGACGATCCCCCATTCGAGCGCCTCCTGCGCCGAGAACCGCCGGCCCGTCAGCACCAGCTCCATCGCGCGCTGCTTCCCCAGGACCCGCACCAGCCTCTGCGTGCCGCCGCCCCCCGGGATGATCCCCAGCGTGATCTCCGGCTGGCCGAATTCGGCAGTTTCCGAGGCGACGATCATGTCGCAGGCGAGCGCCAGCTCGCACCCGCCGCCCAGCGCGAACCCCGAAACCCCGGCGATCAGTGGCGTCCGGCAGCCGGCCACGCCCTTCCAGAAGACGGACGTGGGGTGGAAGAGCGCCTCGCCGAACGTCCGGTCGCGGAGCGCGCGGATGTCGGCACCCGCGGCGAACACGTCGTCGCTCCCGGCCACGACGATCGCGCGCACCTCGGGCTCGTGGTCGACCCGCTCGAGCGCGCCCCTCAGCTCGTCCATCATTTCCGGCGACAGCGCGTTCCGGGCATCCGGGCGGTTGAGCTGCAGGAGGGCGACAGCGCCGTGACGCTCCTCGCTCACAAGGTCAGTCATACGGCAGAAACGCTGAGATACCGGTCGCGTCGCGCCCGATGATCAGCTTCTGGATCTGGGACGTTCCCTCGTACAGGGTGGTGACCCGGGCGTCCCGCAGGTAGCGCTCGACCGGGTGGTCGTCCACGTAGCCGGCGCCGCCGTGCACCTGGATCGCCGCGTTCGCGCACTCCACCGCCGATTCGGTCGCGTGGAGCTTGGCGATCGAGGTCTCGATCGTCGAAGGCTTGCCCTGGTCCTTGAGGATGCCCGCGCGCCACACCAGGAGCCGGGCGGCATCGCGCTTGACGATCATGTCGGCGATCAGCTCCTGCACGAGCTGGAAGCGCGCGATGGGCACGCCGAACTGCTTGCGCTCCGTGGAATACGCGACGGAGGCGTCTACGCAGCCGTCGCAGATGCCCACGCAACCGGCGGCGACTGAATACCGGCCCGAGTCGAGCGCGGACATCGCGACCTTGAAGCCCTCGCCGACCTCGCCGAGCATCGCGTCGTCCGGCACCTCCACGCCGTCGAGCGCCAGCGAGGCGGTGTCCGAGGCGCGCAGTCCGAGCTTGCCGTGGACCTCCTGGGTGGAGAAGCCGTCGCTCGCGGTCGGGACCAGGAAGCAGGCGAGGCCCTTCGGCCCGGAACCGGCCTCGGTCTGGGCGAAGATCAGGGCGACCTCGGCGAAGTTCCCGAGGGAGATCCACATCTTCTGGCCCGACAACAGCCAGCCGCCGTCGACCTTCTCCGCCCGCATGCGCAGGCTGGCGGCGTCGGAGCCGGTGTCGGGCTCGGTCAAGCCGAAGCAGCCCAGCGCCTCGCCGGAGCACAGGCGCGGCAGCCATCGCTGCTTCTGCTCCTCGGTCCCCCAGCGCTCGATCGACCCGCAGACCAGCGATGTCTGCACCGAGACGACGGTGCGGGCGGCCGAATCGCCCCGGCCGATCTGCTCGACGATCAGGCCGTAGGAGACGTAGTCCAGGCCGCGCCCGCCGTACGCCTCGGCGACCGGCGCCCCAAGATAGCCCATCTCGCCGATCATCGACGCGAGCTCCCGGTCGAACCGCTCGGCCCGGTCGTTCTCCCGCGCCCGCACGACGAC
>DATMEP010000026.1:0-3643 GCA_035556755.1 Solirubrobacterales bacterium | reverse complement strand
CAAGGATGGCCGACATCAAGAGGCGTATCGCCGAGGGCTACGAGGTGGACTCAGAGCAGGTTGCGCGGGAGATCCTCCGCAAGGCCCGCATGCTCAAGTGGGCTCGGCAGGAACTCGTGAGCTCACCTGGTCGTACCCCCGGACGTCCAGCTCGCGGCCTGTAGAGCCGCGCAGGACCAGACCCTCCCCGGCCTCGACCCCGCCCACCACGGCGGGGCCGAGGTCGATGTCGCGAAGTGCCGCAACCGCGTCGTCCATCCGGTCCCGCGGCAACGCCGCCAGCAGCTCGTAGTCCTCTCCACCGGAGGCGGCCAGCAGCTCCGAATCCTCGCCGGCGGCCGCGGCCACGTCGGAGACTCCCGCTTGGATCGGCACTGCGCCCATCTCGATCGCGAGCCGCACCCCGCCGGCTTTGGACAGCTGGCGTGCGTCACCCGCGAGGCCGTCCGAGAGATCGATCATCGCCGACGCTCCGGCAGCCGCCAGCGCCCGGCCCGCGCTTAAGCGAGCGCGCGGATGTAGTTGGCGGGCGCGAAGCGCGTCCGCGGTCTCGTCGTCGAGCGCGTCGGCCAGCTCAGGCCGCTCGAGCAGGTGCAGGCCGGCCGCGGCTCCTCCGATCGGCCCCGTCACCAGCATGGCGTCGCCCGGCTGAGCGCCGGAGCGCGTCACCAAGTCGCCGGCCGAATCGGCATGCCCGACGGCCGTGACGGCGAGGAACAGCACCGGCGAGGCGACGATGTCGCCCCCGGCGACCACCACCCCGGCTTCAACCGCCGACCCGGCGAGCCCGTCGGCGATTCCGGCGAGATCGTCCTCGGCCAGGTCGTCGGGCAGACCCACCTGCACGTACGCCTCGCCCGGGGCTGCGCCCATGCCCGCCAGGTCCGAGAGCGCCGACGCCATCGCCTTCGCGCCAATCGCCTCCGGCGGGAACGCCCGCCGGCGGAAGTGGACGCCGTCGACGATCGCGTCGACGGAGGTGGCAGTCACGCCGCCCGGCGCGGTCACGGCAGCGTCGTCGCCGCTGCCGACGACCAGGCGCTCACTCGATCCGGCGCCCGCCGCCGCGATCCGCTCGCGTAGGAGGTCGATCAGCTCGAACTCGCCGCGCATGCAGCTGACCTTACGCTGCCAGTGGGGCTACTGGGGGGAAGCGCCGCCGTCCCCGTTGCCCTGTCCGGGCGGTGAAAGTGGCTCCTGGCCGGCGCCGGGCGCGAACTGATCGTCCGGATAGCCGTCGCCGTCGGCGTCGACGCCGGCTTCCGGGGAGTCGGTGTCGTCGGTGGGATCGGTCGGATCGGTCGTGGTCTCGTCGGGCGAGACGCTGTAGCTGCCGGCCCCGCCCGACAGGCTGACCGGGTCCTTGGGCTCGGGGAAGTCGTCGCAGGGCTTGGCCGCGGCGACCGACATGTAGTCGTCCCAGATCGGGCCCGCCAGGTCGAAGCTGTAGCCCGGGAGCGGCACGCGAGCGTCCGGGTTACCCACCCACACCGCGGTTGAGACCCGCGGCGTATAGCCCACCGTCCACGCATCGGACTGGAGCTCAGTGGTGCCGGTCTTGCCGGCGGCCGGACAGGGGATGTCGCAGCAGGTGAGGGTTCCGTAGTCGAACGTTCCGGTCATCACGTCTGCGACCTCGTATGCGACCCCGTCGGAGAACACCCGCTTGCCCTCGGCCTTGCTGGGCTCATCGACCTCGCCGTCGGGGAACTCGACTCGGCTGATCGCGGTCGGCTTGTGGTGGACCCCGCCGTTCGCCAGGGTTGCGTAGGCGTTCGACATCTGGAGCACCGAGACGCCCGTGGTGAGCCCGCCGAGGACCTCCGCGGGATAGCCGCCGAGCTCGGTCGTGATTCCCATCTTCTTCGCCGTCTCGACCATGGAGTCGGCGCCGATGTCAAGCACGAGCTGGGCGTAGACCGTGTTCATCGAGTTCGCGGTCGCGTCGCGCAGGCTTGTCGCTCCCCCTCCACCGACCCCGCTCACCGGCCATGGCGGGCAGCCGTCGCAGGGCGTGAGGGTGATCGAGGCCGGGGCCGGATAGTAGGTCGAGTCTGGGTCGATCCCTTGCTCGACCGCCGCCGTCAGCGCGAACGGCTTGAAGGCGGAGCCGGGCTGGCGCTCGCCCTGGGCGGCGAGGTTGAACTGATCCTCGTCGTAATTGGTCGACGACGCCATCGCCAGGATCTCGCCGGTCTGCGTATCGGTGGAGACCAGCGCCGCCGCCGCACTCGTCACCGGATGGTTGGCGATCGCCTGCCGGGCCAGGTTCTGAAGCTTCGGGTCGATCGTCGTGTAGACCTCGAGCCCGCCGAGCCGCACGGTATCGGTGCCGTACTCGTCGATCAGCTCCTGCTGGACGTAGTCGAAGAGATATGGCTCCTTGCGATCGTCATAGCGGGTGCCCCGCTCGAGGCTGAGGCCGCCGACGACGCTCTTCTGGTACTCGCGCTCGTCTAGGTACCCCTGCTCCCGCATCGCGTTCAGCACCAGGTTCCGCCGCTGCGCGGAGCGGTCCGGGTTGATGAACGGGTTGTACTGGGACGGTGCCTGCGGCAGGCCGGCCAGGAGCGCCGACTCGCGAACGTTCAGGTCCGAGACGTGCTTGTTGAAGTAGACCTGCGAAGCGGCCTCGACCCCCACGGCGGTGTCGCCGGCGTTGGTCCCGTACGTGGCGGTGTTCAGGTACTGCTCGAGGATCTGCTTCTTCGAGTAGCGGTCCTCGTAGTCCATCGCCATCTGCGCCTCTTCGAGCTTGCGCTCGAGCGTGTCCTCGGGCTTCGCGATGTAGAGGTTGCGGACGAGCTGTTGGGTGATCGTCGACGCCCCCTGCTCGATGTCGCCGGCCTCGACGTTCTCGACCGCCGCGCGGACGATCGCCGAGACGTCGATTCCGTCGTGCTCGTAGAAGTTCTCGTCCTCGATCGCGATCGTCGCTTCCTTGAGTGACCTGGGGATCTCTTTCAGTTCGACGCGCTCGCGGACGATGTCCGCGTCGATGAACCCCAGGCGCTCGCCGGTCGCGTCGTAGACCGCGGTGTTCTCCCCAGCGTCGAGCGGCTTCAGGTCGTCGATCGACGGCGCGCCGGCCATCACGTTGTAGACCCAGCCGGCGCCGACGGCTGCCGCGGCGACGAGGATGACCAAGAGCACGCAGAGACCCAGGCCGATCTTCTTCCCGACCGAGGCCCCCCCGTTGGTACGGCGATGTCGTGCCCGCGCTGACATACGTGAGTACCCGGAAAGGGTAACGACAGAGATTCGCCGTCAGATCAGCTGAAACCTTCCTCAGGTCTCGGAATCCTCGTCGCGGGCGAGGATGCCCGCCTCGGCCAGGAGCTGGTGGGCGCGCTCGCGCAGCGCTGCCTCCTCGCCGCCGACGCCGGTTCCGCCCACGCTTCGCGGGCCGTGTACGACCAGCTTGACGCCCTCCGGCGTGAGCTCCCTGACCTCGATTCCCGATGCGTCGAGCGGCCTGAGGGCCTGGCGGGCGGCCTGGAGGTCGGCGCCGGGCGGCAGCCAGACGGCAGCTGCCGCCGGGGCGCTGTGATCACCGGTCGAGCGGTTGAACAGGGTCGAGGTCACCACGTGCTCGTTGGGGATGATCATCAGCCGGCCGTCGCCGGTGTCGATGTACGTGTAG
>DATMEP010000025.1:0-9486 GCA_035556755.1 Solirubrobacterales bacterium | reverse complement strand
TTGCCGCGTCGTCTCGCCGAACCCGCAGCCGATGTCGATGCAGCGTCCGCCCTCCGGCGGCGGATGCCGTTCGAACAACTCCGCGGTGACCTCCTCCAGCGCCCCGACGAAGACCTCGCGATTCTGCTTCCACCGCTGATAGAGCACGGTGTCCCACGCCCGTACCGCCTCCTCGTTGCCCGGCGCAACTGGGCCCGAATCTCGCAATCGAGTCATTCCGCCAGACTAGACCTCCCCTTGGGATCCGAGTCTCGTGGCTAGCGCCAGAACGACCATTTTCGTAGGCCTGAGCGATTCGCGGTCACTCTGGCGATCTACCCCTCCTCGGACTCCGGAACCGGATTGAGCTTGTCGGAGAAAGCAGTCAGCTTCGTGTCCGATTGGACCTCGTGGACCTCGAGGCCCGACGCTGCAACAAGCGCATCGACCAGCGCCCGGCTGCCCCCGACCAGGGTCGAATCGAAGTCAACCTCACTCGCGACGAACCAGGAGTGGTCTGCGGGCCAGATCAGGCTCGGCCCCTCGCGCCAGAACGGGTCGGTGGAATCGGGCTCGGGTCGCTCCCACGACTCCTCAGCGCCCACCGGGACAGACGAGATCAGGCCCGGAGGATCGGCGTCGCCGATCTGAACGACGGCTGCCAGGGGCCCGGCGAGGACCAGGTGGTCTCTCCCCGCCGGCAGCTCTAGTCGCGGCTGCTTGCCCTGTTCGGCCTCGATTGCATCCACCAGCGGGTCATGCTCGATTCCAAACGTGTCCGCGGTACCGACGATCTGGTGCCATTGCATGTCGGGGTGGGCCGTGCGGCCGAGCTGGCGGGTCACCTCGGCCCAGGTGACGGGGTTTCCTTGATCGTCCGAGGCGGGATGAAAGACGCGCGCATACGCTTCGAAGAGCTTCGGCACCTGCTCCGTGACGGCGCCGCAATCGCCGCCAAGCGCGGGTTCGATCCATGCTCCATCGCTGGCGCCGTCGACGACTTTCAGATCGCTGCCGAGCATTCGTCAAGGATGACAATTACCGACCTTGACCCAAGAGAACGTCCTACCTCTCGGAGCGCCAGCCCCAGCCCTGAGGACGGCGGGTCTCACTCGTTCTGCGGCACGCCTTTGTGGATGAAGGCACGGAACTTGCCGCCGGCAAGTTCCACTGGTTCGCCGCCGAAGATCGGCATGCCCAGTGAACCCTTCCAGGTCCCGTGGCCATCGTGGCCGTGCCGGGTGAAAGTCGCCGAGCCGGTGAAAGGCGCCGGCGGCCGCAGCGTCGCGGTGCCCTTCTCGAGGTTCCAGCGGAAGGCACCGGATCCTGCCGCCAGCTGCACCCCGCGGGCGACCGTCAACCCTTCGCGTTTTTCGGCCAGGGTGGCGAAGACAACGACCTTGTGCGGCCCGCGCTGGCCTTCGTCGAAGACGTTGACTTCGCGCATCCTTCCTTTGGCGGGCGAACCGGCTCTCGCCTCCAGGGTCGCCCCTTCGTCCGAGTAGGACGGGTGATACGGCACGGCGCGCCGGGCGAGCCGTTTCTGTGGGCAGTTCTTCGGCTCGGGGTAGATTCGGAAGGACCCTTCGGCGTGGCCGGCTTCGATGTGGACGTAGCCGTTCTCGCCGGTGAAGTCGAAGGTCCCTTCGAACACGGCTTCACCCTCTTCGGCGCCGTTGCAATCGGCGCTCCCCTTCCGCTTCGGAGCGAAGCGGTAGTCGAGTTCGCCGAGACTGCCGAACCGCGCCGTCACCCGTTCTGCGGTGACCTTCGCCGGCGCCGCGTAGTAGGCGACCTGCGGGCCACGGCTGAGGATTATCGTCGCGTCCACGTCGCCATCGTTGTTGGAGACAAAGACATGGACGCTGAAGCCTTCGACGTCCATGTCGAAGGCGACCTCGCGCTCGACTTCGCGTCCGGCACCCGCTGCGAGGGCCGGAACCGCGAGAAGAAGGCCGGCGAAGAGCACCCCGGCAAGGACGAGAGCACGGCGCATCTGGCGAATAATAAGTGGAAGCCGAAAGCCAGCTTCGGAAGCGGACTCTCGTTAATCGCCCCTTACTGGGCGGCATTTGAACCAGGTTGAAGTACTGACGAAAGCTTCGGTCAGTCGTCGTCCTCACGGGTCCTGAAGCCGACCTTGCTCTTTGGTTTCTCCAGCGGCGTGATCAGCTGATGCAGCGCTCTAAAGCCTGTTCCAGTTGTTCGTCGTGCTGATCGAGCCGCGAGGTCATCTCGCGGGGCATAACGGCGCCCACCGCTCGTCCTTCCGGAGCTGGAACATGAAGTCTTCCGGGAAGCGTTCGAGGTTCCGCTTTACCTGCTCTACCAACCGCTTCGTCTCCACGCCGTAGAGGTCAGCCAGGGTCTTCGTCGAGCATTACCTGGCGCTCGCGGACGACGAAGATCCGCTCGCTATCGCCGCGGCCCCTGAGGCCAACGGCTTTCTTGGGCGCCGTGCGAGACTGCGGTCGTGCGGCCCGCCAAGCACAAAGACAGCGGCAGTCGCGGATGGCAGGAATGGTGGCACGAGCGCGGAGAGCGAGAGCTTCAGTGCATCCCGATGACCGCCTGGGACCCAATTGGTGTCGGCGACGCTCCTGAAGCCTGGGGTGAGTACGAAACGTACGCACCCAAGGTGGCTCGCATCCTGCGTGAGACGAAGGATCCTCAGCAGGCGGCCGCTCAGGTCGCCGAATACCTCGGCGGCGTGGAGCATCACTCAATGGAGATTGATTCCGACCAGGGCCGCTTGGACAACGCCCGACTTGCCGCCTCGCTCGTTGCCTGGCATGAGTGGTCCTACGCCCGAAGTGGCTTACCGTGGCACGACGACGATTGAGCGACTCGAGCTTATGAGGCGCTCGAATGCGCCCGGGTGCTGCAATCAGGCGGCGGCAAGTTCCGGCGCGGGTGCCAGCTCGCGCTCGGGCTCCTCGTCGGGAACCTGACGCTCGATCCCAATCAGCAGCTCCTCGTCAAGCACCGTGAGGATGCGCTTCAGGACGGGGATCGTCGGCATGTGATTGCCGCCCTCGACTTTTGAAATGAAGGAGTGTGAGGTGCCCGCCCTTTTGGCGACCTCCTTCTGCGTGAGGTCAAGCTCGTAGCGCCGTTCGCGGATGTGAGCGGCAATCCAGTTCCGCTCGCGCAACTCGCGGATCGCCGCGTACTCGTCGCGGGCCTCCCGGTACTCGTCACTGCCCTGAGCGCGGCTCCGCGCCGCCTCGGCGGCAGTCCTGCCTTTTGGGCTGATGCGACCGTTCTCTTTCGCGCTCATGGCGGCTAGTTTATCTATATAGATAAAATGAGTCAAGTAGCTTACCGCCTGGTGGGCGGCGCGTCTTTGCCCGCTGCGCGCGGTGGTTTCCTCGGCCTCGCGTCCATGCGCCGCTTGAAGTCAGCCACCCGCCTCTTCGCCAGGGCCTTCTCTGAGGCGGGCACCATTCCGGTGTTCTTCTCGAAGGCGTGCAGCAGGACCATCAGGGTCCCCGATCGCTGATAGAGGATTCGGTACCGCGTATTGGCGAACCGGATTCTCAGCTCGCGCAGCTCGCCTTCAATCTGCGAACTGATCGGAAACTCGGGCGGTGGCGCATCGGGTGCTCGCCCGTTGAGGTACTCCTCGACGCAATCGTCAATCTTCGCCGCACGCTTCGCGGGAAGCGCCTCGATGAACGCGTCAACAGGTTCGCCCCCGCGCTTGTCGCGATAGTAGATCGCCTGCGTCCCTGCCATCGAATGAGCATTGCAGACAACTCGGCGCATACTCATACCTCATTCTCTCTTGAGATTTCGCTGATTGCGCCAAGGTTTTGGGCCAGGGCAGATAGGCATCGCGGGTGCCGTATCCGCTCGCCGACCGACTCGTTTGCCAAGTTGCTGGTCATGACGCAAGCGTCTCTTGCCGCTGCAGCCGAGTCGAATCACTTTGTTCAACGCAATATGAGAATCAACATTTCGTTCAACTTCTTCAAACCTGGGGGCTGGGTGAAGCTTCCCGAGAGCAACGCAATGGCGCCTCGGCAGTTCACTGCAACCTTTGAACGAGATCCTGAGGGTGATAGGTACGTGCTCGACGTTGAACTGGATTCAGATGGCCGCTCTCGCTGCACCCGAATTGAGGTAGACAGCGTGGATCGCGTTCCAAGGTCGATTGAGGTCGCCCGTCTGCTGAGGCTTGCTACTGCATCTGCAGCAGGCACGGGCACCTGCGCTGGTCCGCTGAAGGGTGGTGGTTGGAGGATGGATGCTGCCAGCAACGCGGAGGCAGACGAAGTGTGGGAGCAGCAAGTGCGCCGGGTTCCGGCTCGACGCCGGGACGCCCCGGGTTTGGAACGGATGAAAAAGGCCGCTGAGGCTTGGATTGCCAGCGGCGGCAACATCATTGAGGTTGCGCACGAGTGCCAGGTATCCCAGGCGACCGCATATCGATACCTGGCGCTGGCCCGTCACAGGGCATCAGATTTGGGCTTCGATCCAGCGGAACTGTCTTAACCCTTAGGCGAGCCTCGCCGGTCATCTAGCGGGCTGATTGACCAGGCGTCAGCCGGAAACACTCTGAACAACCAAGCCCGCCGCGTCCAACTCGTGCAAAGCAGCGTCGATTTCCTCGGTGCTGATCTGTTGCAAGCCGAAGGGCCCTCTCGAGATCGCGTACGGGGTGTTCAAGTCTGGCCGTTCTTCGAGACTCATTAGCGCCATCTTCGCTCGCCGACTGCCACCGGGCCTACCTTGCCGCGCCAGGTCACCTACGCCGCCAATGGAATCAGGCGCTCTTTGAGCGGCTCGTCGTCTACGACGAGCACATCGCCGACGCCGAGGCAGCCGAGCCCTTCGCGACGCTCGCCGATCCGGAGCTTCCGGCGCGGCTGGATGGTGAGGCCGTCACCGGAACCGGCGCTTCTGCTGGCGGCGGTTCAAATGAGGGTCTTCTAATCGGGGAGACAGGATTTGAACCTGCGACCGCTCGGCCCCCAGCCGAGTGCGCTACCAGACTGCGCCACTCCCCGTGGCTGCTTGCCATTTTGACGCATCGTCTCGCCATCGGCTTTGGCCAGCCTCATCTTCGCTTCAGATGAGAAGCTGATGGGAACGTCTGTTCGCCTCGATAACGGTCACGAACACCCCTGCGTCGACTGCGGCGAGACCGATCCGATCGTGCTGGAGTTCGACCATCTCCGGGACAAGAAATTCAGCATCGCCAAGGGCTGGAGGGGCCATGAATGGCAAAAAGTCCTCGACGAGATTGCAAAGTGCGAGGTGGTTTGTGCAAACTGTCACCGACGCCGCACCGCTCGCCGGGGCGGCTTCAGCCGCGCGGTGGTAGCTCAACGGTAGAGCCTCGCCCTTCCAAGGCGATGATGCGGGTTCAATTCCCGTCCGCCGCTTCTCTTCATCTCGCGTCCTCAGGAGTCGGCGCTCTGCTCTTCAGCTTGGTCGTAACCCTGTCGATGCCGGTCATCTATGAGGCGGGTCAGCAGAAGCGGCAATACGGCGTATGTGGCTCTGGGACTTACGGGCTTGGCCCTCGTCGCGGTCGCAGGGCTCGTTGCCCTGGGCGGTCCGGGCAGCGCGGATCGCGATGCCGCCACCGGCTCCGGAGACGACGCCCCATTGGTCGACTGGCCGCTGTTCGGGCGTGTGCCCGAGCGGACCCACTACCTGCCCGCTGAGCGGCGGGGCCTTGACCCGCCGCTGCGCGAAGCCTGGTCGATCAACACCCACGGGCTGATCGAGTTCCCGCCCGCGCTTGCCGGCGGGGTCGCCTACGTCGTCAACAAGTTCGGCAACCTGCGGGCGGTCCGGCTCGACGACCACAGGACCCTCTGGGAACGGGTCCGCGATCCCCGCGACACCGGCAAGCCGACCGACGTGACGGCGCCGGTCTACTCCGAAGGCCGTGTCTACATCGCCTTCCTCGACGGCGAGCTGGTCGCCCTCGACGCGGCGACGGGCAAGCCGGAGTGGAAGCGCGACCTGGGCTCGCACCTCGAATCCTCGCCGATGGCCGTGAACGGGATGCTCTACATCGGCTCCGACAAGACCAACGTGATCGCGCTGCGCGCCAAGGACGGGAGCATCGCCTGGCAGTACAACGCGCCCGGCGCGATCAAAGCCAGCCCCACCTTCCACGACGGCCGTGTCTACGTCGCCGACTACGAGAGCGCGATGTTCTGCCTCGACGCCGGCACCGGCAAGCTGCTCTGGCGGACCAACACCAGCAAGGCGCCGCCGTTCGGCCGGGGCGGCTTCTACTCCTCCCCCGCAGTCGGCTTCGGCCGCGTCTACGCGGCGCGCGACGACGGCACCGTCTACGCCTTCGACGAGGAGACCGGCAAGGTCGAGTGGTTCTTTGAGACGAACAACTACGTCTACGGCTCCCCCGCCCTGGCCGAGGTACCCGGCACGCCCCCCACCGTCTACATCGGCTCCTACGACGAGCACTTCTACGCGCTGAACGCGCTGACCGGCAAGCCGCGCTGGAAGTTCGACGTCGGCGGCCCGGTGCCGGGGACGGCGACCGTGATCGGGCACACCGTCTACACGTCGAGCTTCAAGACCCGCGAGGCGATCGGGATCGACGTCCACACCCACCGCAAGACCTTCGAGCTGCGCCAGGCCGGCTACACGCCCACGGTCTCCGACGGTCGGCGCCTCTACCTGATCGGCTACTTCGAGCTGATCGGGCTGTTGCCGAAAGGGCGCTAGCCGACCGGCGTCTCACGTTCCGCGCGGACCGCGCGTTGAGTAGATGTGGAACGACAGGATCTCGTCTTCAGGGCGGGTGGCGACGAGTGCGCCGCCTGGCTCTACCCGGCCGCGGGGGACGCGGAAAGCGCCCCCGCCATCGTGATGGCGCACGGCCTCTCCGGCACGCGCCGCGATCGGCTCGGGCCGTTCGCCGAGCGCTTTGCCGCCGCGGGGGTCGCCGCACTCGTCTTCGACCACCGCGGCTTCGGCGACAGCGGCGGCGAGCCCGACCTCTTCGACCCGGCCCGCCAGCTCGACGACTGGCGAACGGCGATCGCCTGCGCCCGTTCGCTGCCGGGAATCGACCCCGCTCGGGTCGCCACCTTCGGCTCGTCGATGGGCGGCGGCAACGCGCTCGCCGCGGCCGCGGACGACTCCCAGGTGGCCGCCGCCGTTAGCCAGGTGCCGTTTCTGGACATCTGGCGCCAGGCATATCGCGCCTCGCCGCGAGTCACCGCGCGCATGGTGCTCGCGGCAGCGCTCGGGCGTCCCCTGCCGGCGGTCGGGCAGCCGGACGAGGCCGCGTTCATCAACGCCCCCGGCGGCGAGGCCGGCTGGCGGCGGGTGGTCGCCGGAGGCGAGGACTCGCGCTGGCGCAACCGAGTGTCCGCTCGCTGGCTCCTCGGCCGCCCTTTCCGGCCCAGCCGTCACGCCGCGAGGCTGCACTGCCCCTGGCTCGTCTGCGTCGGCGATGCCGATCGCGTCGCCAGGCCGGAGCCGGCGATCGCCGCGGCGCGGCGGGCACCGCTCGGCGAGTTGCGGATCTACCCCGGCGTCGACCACTTCGACATCTACGACGGCCCGCAGCACGAGGCGGTCGTCGCCGACCAGCTCGACTTCCTGCGCCGGCATCTGCTCCCCCAGGGGGCCACGGCGCCGCAGCGCTGAGCTACCAGGTGTCGACGAAGCGGTGCCCGCGAGCCGGCCCGGCCGGCTGCGCCGCCGCCAGGGTCGAGGCGATCAGCGACCGCGTCTCGGCCGGGTCGACAACGTCGTCGAGCTCGAACAGCGCCGCGGCGTTGAGCGCCCTCGCATTCTGCTCGGCTGCCGCGGTCAGGTCGCGGACCCGCTGCTCGCGCTCCGCCTCGTCCTCGATCTCATCCAGCTCCTTGCGCAGCGCAAGCCGCACCGCTCCCTCCAGTCCCATCGGGCCGAGGTGCGCGCTCGGCCACGCGACCGTCAGCAGCGGCTCGTGCAGACTTCCACCCGCCATCGCCTGTGCACCGAGTCCGTAGCCGCGCCGCAGGACCACCGCGACGAGCGGGACGCTGAGCGCCGCGCCGGCGACCAGCAGCCGCGACGCGTGCCGGACCAGCCCGGTCGCCTCGGCGTCGGGGCCGACCATGAAGCCCGGCGTGTCGATCAGCGAGACGACCGGCAGCCCGAAGGCGTCGCACAGCTGCAGGAACCGGGCCGCCTTGTCGGATGCCTCGCTGGTGACTGCTCCGGCCATGTGCATGGTGTGGTTCGCGATGACGCCGAGCGGACGCCCTTCGATGCGGGCCAGCGCCGTGACCATCTCCGGCGCGAAGCGCTCGCGCAGGAAGGTCACCGAGCCCTCGTCGGCGAGCGTCTCGACGATCGGCTGGACCGGGTAAGCGCGGCGCTCCCGCTCGGGCACCAGCTCGCGCAGCGGCGTCTGGTCCGGGGCAGCACCAGGCGACGTCGCACCCTGAAAGTAGCCGAGCAGCCGCTTCGCGACCGCCACCGCCTCCTCCTCGTCGGCAACGGCCACGTCCACCACCCCGTTACCCGCCTGCATCTCAAGCGGCCCGACCTCGTCGGGGTCGACCCTGCCGAGGCCGCCCCCCTCGATCATCGCCGGACCGCCCATGCCGAGCGAGGCGTTCGCGGTCGCCACGATCAGGTCCGAGCAGCCGGCGATCACCGCGTTGCCGGCAAAGCAGCGCCCGGCGACGACGGCGATCCGTGGCACCAGGCCGGAGAGGCCGGCCCAGAGCGCAAAGGCACGCGTGTCGAGCGCCGAGACCACCGGGTAGTCGGTGTCGCCCGGCCGCCCTCCCCCGCCCTCGGCGAAGAAGACCGCCGGCAGACGCATCCGCTCGATCAGCTCGAAGAGCCGGTCCTTCTTGCGGTGGCCGAGCGCGCCCTGCGTCCCCGCCAGCACGGTGTAGTCGTAGGAGAGCACCGCGCAGGCCGCGCGCTCGCCGAACAGCTCCCCGTTGACGCGCGCCGTGCCGGCGACGAGCCCATCGGCGGGAGTGCGCTCGATCAGCTCCTCGACCTCGCGCCGCCCCCGCTGCGCGGCGATCGCGAAACGCCCGTACTCGACGAAGCTGCCGGGGTCGACCAGGTCGGCGACGTTCTCCCGAGCCGTCCGCCCGCCCGCCTGGTGACGACGCCGAACCGAATCCGCGCGCGCCTCGTCCTCGGTCAGCGCCCGCCGCTCCAGCACCTCGCGCAGGTCATCGCGCTCCGCGCCGCCGCTGGTCGACTCATCGTCGGGCAAGCGGGGGAGCCGGGATTCGAACCCGGATTCACGGTTTTGGAGACCGTGCGCATAGCCGTTAACTCACTCCCCCAGGATGGGCGGCCAATGCTAGCCGGGCGGCGAACGGCAGCGCCGCCGGTGCCGCCGGCTGCCAGATCGAGTGCGGGCGGAGGGACTTGAACCCCCACGGGCCGAAGCCCACCAGGACCTAAACCTGGCGCGTATGCCAATTCCGCCACGCCCGCGCGACGTGCTTAACGAGCGGCCAACGCCGCTTCGTCGCTCTTAGATTCTATGATCGA
>DATMEP010000024.1:0-12398 GCA_035556755.1 Solirubrobacterales bacterium | reverse complement strand
TGGCGATCTTCGGCCGCAGCTTGATCTCGCGCACGTTGACCTGCTGCTGGTGCTTGCGAGCCTGCTTCTGCTTCTGCTCCTGCTCGTACTTGTACTTCGAGTAGTCGAGCAGGCGGGTGACGGGCGGCTTCGAGCCGGGTGCCACCTCGACCAGGTCGAGGTCGGCCTCCTGGGCCCGTTTCAGCGCCTCCGCCGTCTCGACGATGCCGAGCTGCTCGCCGTCGGCGCCGATCAGGCGCACTTTGGGAACGCGGATCCGGTCGTTGATCCGAGTCGTGTCGCGCTCCGGCGGGCGCCGGTCGAACCTACGGGGAACCGGCACTATCTAAAGGAGAGGTGGAGCTTCAAGAGGACGAGGGATGCGGAGGCGGCCACGGGACGCTCAGCGGCGCTCTGGATTTGGCATGCCTGCGAACAAGTTCCCGGAGTATAGAGGCAGAACCGCCACCCTGACCGTCGGTCAGGAGCCGCCCTCTCCCCCGCCCTCTTCGGAATGGACGCGCCGGGCGAACTCGTCGAGGCCCATTGTCCCCAGCTCGCCGGCCTTGTGGGAACGCACGGCCACCTCGCCGCTCTCCTGCTCGCGGTCCCCGACCACCAGCATGTAGGGGTAGCCACCCAGCTCGGCCTCGCGGATCTTCTTGCCGATCGACTCCGAGCGGCGGTCGACCTCGACCCGGACGCCCCGCTCGCGCAGGCCCGCGACGACCGTCTCGGCGTGTGCGAGGTGACGGTCGGAGATCGGCAGCACGACCGCCTGGACCGGCGCCAGCCAGACCGGGAAACGGCCCCCGTAGTGCTCGATCAGGATCCCGGCGAAGCGCTCCATCGAGCCGAGCAGGGCGCGGTGGATCATCACCGGGCGCTGCTGCGCGTCCTCGGCGTCCGTGTAGGTGAGGTTGAAGCGCTCCGGCATGAAGAAGTCCACCTGGCAGGTGCCGCACTGCCAGGAGCGGCCGAGCGCGTCGGTGATGTGGAAGTCGATCTTCGGCCCGTAGAAGGCGCCGTCGCCGGGGTTCAGCGTGTACTCGCGGTCCTGGCTCTCCAGCGCCCGCCGCAGCGCGTCTTCGGCCCGCTCCCACTGCTCGTCGGTGCCGATCGACTTCTGGGGCCGGGTCGAGAGCTCGATCCGCACGTCCTCGAAGCCGAAGCGCGAGTAGAGCTCGTCGATCGCCTCGCAGACGCCCGTCACCTCGTCGACGACCTGATCCGGCGTGCAGTAGATGTGGGCGTCGTCCTGGGTGAAGGCGCGGACGCGCAGCAGGCCGTGCAGGACCCCCTCGCGCTCGGCGCGGGAGACCTGGCCGAACTCGGCAAGCCGCAGCGGCAGCTCGCGGTAGGAGTGGCGGTCGGCGGCGTAGACGAGGCAGGCGCCGGGGCAGTTCATCGGCCGGATCGCGTACTCGCGCTCGCGCGACTCGGTGAAGTACATGTTCTCGCGGTAGTTGTCCCAGTGCCCGGAGCGGTGCCAGAGGTCGACGTCCATCACGTGCGGGGTCTTGATCTCCTGGTACTCGCGCTTGCGCAGCTGCGCGTGGACCTCGGCGTCGATCAGGCGCAGCAGCGTCGTCCCGTGGGCGAGCCAGAACGGCATCCCCGGCGCCTCCTCGCGCAGCATGAAGAGGCCGAGCTGGGGGCCGAGGCGGCGGTGGTCGCGGGCCTTCGCCTGTTCGAGCCGCTCCAGGTGCTGCTCGAGGTCCTTGTTGGAGAAGAAGGCGGTGCCGTAGATCCGGGTCAGCATCTGGCGGGTCTCGTCGCCGCGCCAGTAGGCGCCGGCGACGGAGTTGAGCTTGATCGCCTTGATCCGGCCGGTGGAGGGGCCGTGCGGGCCGCGGCAGAGGTCCTCGAAGGGGCCGTTGCGGTAGAGGGAGACGGTCTCCACACCTTCGTCGCGGACCAGGTCCTCGATCAGCTCGACCTTGTAGTCCTGGCCCTGCGCCCGGAAGATCTCGATCGCCTCCTCCGGCGGCAGGTCGCGGCGCTCAAAGCGCTCGTCGGCCTCGATGTGCTCACGCATCGCCGCTTCGATCCGCTCCAGGTCGTCCTCGTTGACCTTGACCCCCGGCGGGAACTCGAAGTCGTAGTAGAAGCCCTGCTCGACCGGGGGGCCGATCGTCACCTTGGTCTCCGGGTACAGCTCCAGCACCGCCTCGGCCATCACGTGCGCGGCGTCGTGGCGGATCAGGTCGAGCGCCTCGGGGTCGCGGTCGGTGAGGATCGCGATCTCGGCGCCGTCGGGCAGCGGCGCACCGAGGTCGCGCAGCTCTCCGTCGACGCGGATGCCCAGCGCGGCCTTGGCCAGGCCCGGACCGATCGCCGCAGCGGCGTCGGCGCCGGTGGCGCCGTCGGGCAGCTCCAGCGACGCCCCGTCAGGCAGCTTCGCGGTGATTTTCGTCGTCGCCTCGATGTCGCCCATGCTACGAGTCTGTCCGAAAATCCGCGTGCGCGACTGGCGAGCGTCGGACCAAGCGGGGCAAGGACACAGGGAGGCCGAATAGCAAAGCTATTTGGCCTCCCGAGGACGCCGCACCGCGCAGTGTCCGCCGCCGCCAGGCGTGTGCGGGGGATTTGGGGCAGACTCGCTAAGGCCCCTGGCGGGCCTGGCGCACGGCGATCAGCGGGCAGGGACCGGGGCCGGCGAGGGCGCCCCGCCATTCCCAGAGCAGGTAGGGGCCCGCGCGACGACGCAGGGTCACGTCACGGAACGGCGGCCCGGTGCTGGGCCCTTCCGTGATGACGAAGCGCACGCCCGACGGCGCCCGTCCCCCCCGCACGCTCTCCGACTCGATGCAGACGCGACCGCCGCGCAGCTCCCAGACGACGTAGCGGGCGCCGTGTTCCTCCTCGAGCAGCCGGTCCGAAGCGAGCACCAACGTCGAGCTCGAGGCGAGCAGCGGCCGCAGGCCGGTCAGCGCCGGCGAGTAGGAAATCGGTCCGACCGGGGCGTTGGCGAAGGCGAGCAGCGAGCAGGCGCCGGCTGCAAACAGGTAGAGGACCAGCGCCGCGACCGCGGGTCCTGTCGCGGCGGCCCTCCCCCATGTGCTCGGACGCCTTCGGCGCCCTCCGCCATGGGGGACCCCCGCCACCGCGCCACCCGCGGGAGAAGCGGATGGGTCATCCCTCCAGTTCAGCGGCAGCAAGATGGTGAGGGTGACAAGCGGGGCCGCCACCTCGAGCGCCTTGGTGGCGGTGTAGGGAGTGCCGGCGACGCGGGTGGCGAGGTAGAGGCCGGCGGCGGTGAGCAGGCCGGCGACGATTGCCGACTCGCGGCGGCGCCAGCAGCGGGCGAGGCCGTAGAGCAGCAGCGCCGTGGCGAACGCTGCATCGAAGTAGTAGGCAAACGCCGGCACGGCGCCGTCGCCGGGGGCCAGGCGGAAGTCGCCGGACGGCCAGATCCCCAGCGCCGTAAAGGGCGAGACCTGGCCGAAGAGGTTGCCGAGGCCGGGGCCGCTGGGGTCGAAGGTCTCGAAGCGCTGGAAGTCGATCGCCCGGCCCAGCTCGGGGAGGGTCGCGACGAGGAAGACCACAAGGCCGAGCGACAGAGCGCGTATGTCCAGCCGGCGTTCGAGCGCCAGCCAGATCAGCAGTGCTCCGGCCAGCCAGAGCAGGCCCGGGAAGCTGTAGACGTAGACCGAGCCGACCGCGATCAGGGCGGCCGGGATGAAGCGCAACGGACGATCCACCCACTCAGGCCGGGTGCTCTCCCGCAGCGCGAGCACGAAGGAGAGGACCAGCAGGGCCTGAATCGTCTCCTTGAAGGCGCCCTGTGCGAAGTAGGACGCGACCAGGTACGGGAGGCCGACGAGCAGAGCGCCGGCGGTGCGGCGGAGCGGCGGCTGGTCGCCGAAGGCGGTCAACGCGGTCAGCGGCGCCAGTACCGCGGCGGCGACCGTGAGGCCGCTGAAACCCTGGACCAGGCCGATGCCCAACCCCTTGTTCAGGGCGACGACGATCGCGTGGGGGCCGAGCGGGTAGCCCTGCTGGAGAAGCTGCGAGCCGGCACCGTCGGCGAGGCGGTCGGTAGCCAGCAGGTGCTGCGACATGTCCGGGTTGAAGCCGGTGCCGAGGATGCCGAAGTGGCCCTCGACAGCGAACGGGAGCGAGGCGGCTACGAGTGCTCCGAGCGCGACGAGGGCGCCGATCCGAAGTGCCTCCCCCACTGCCTCCACGCGCCCCCACAGGAAAGCCACCGATGCGACCGTCGCCACCGTTACGACGACCGCCGAGGCGATGCCGTCGCCTGGCAGCCACACGGTCCCCCAGCAGATCGCGCAGACCAATGCCAGGCCGACCGCGGGCGAGAGCCAGGACCAGCGCCGCACCCCGCAGAGCCCGATCGCCGCCTGCCCGATCGCCAGCGAGGCCCCGCACACGGCGAGCACGGCTGCGTAGGTCGCGATCACAGGTCGGCGAGCCTAGACGACGGGTATGACCCCGAGGATGGGCGCTACTGGGCTCGAACCAGTGACCTCCAGCTTGTCGAGCTGGCGCTCTCCCAACTGAGCTAAGCGCCCGGGGAACCTGAATCTAGCAGCGAGCCACCGGGAGCCGGCGCCCGCAGGGCGCCGGCTCCCCAACCCCTCAAGCATCTCCTTGCAAGAGCCGATGCATGCGGTGCAACTTTCCATCACACGCCGTGTTTATAGATCTAGAGTCGCAGCCCGCGACGCAGAGCACGACAAGACTTGAGGACCGACGAGCCAGCGATTTGATCTGACTGGTGGTACGTCCTTCGGAAACAAAGGGCCCCAAATTGGGGCCCTTTTCCGTGGGCCAGCGGGCGAATCCGAGTCGCGTCGCACCGGTCCGTCGAAGAGTCGCTACACATGGCCGCTGGGCAGATGCCAGTGGCGTGGCTCGATCAACGCCTCGGCCGCCGGCGCCCCCCATGAACCTGGCTCGTAGGTCTCCAGCGGGGGTGGATCCCGAAGGACGGGCTCGGAGACTTCCCAGAGCCGCTCGATCGCTTCCGAGGTCGTGAAGAAGGTGCGGTGGCCGACCATGACGTCGTGGATCAGCCGCTCGTAGGCGTCGAGTGCCTGCTCCGGCCCGCCGAAGCTGTCGCTGTAGCTGAAGCGCATGTGCGCCTGCCCCAGCCGCAGGGTCGGTCCCGGCACCTTGGCGAGGAAGCTCGCCGAGATGCTGCCCGGGTCGCCCAGCTCGAAGGTCAGGTGGTCGCACCCGAACGAGTCGGCGAAGTGGTCCGTGTCGACCGGGAACATCCGCCGCGGCGGCTCGCTGAAGGCGACGGTGAGCAGGTGGCGGGTCTGAGCGAGGCGCTTTCCCGACCGCAGGTAGAAGGGAACGCCGGCCCAGCGCCAGTTGTCGACGAAGACCTTCAGCGCCACGAACGTCTCGGTGTCGGAGTCCGGCGCGACACCCGGCTCGTCGCGGTAGCCGGCGTACTGGCCACGGACGGCCTCCCCCGGGTTCAAGGGCAGCATCGCGTCGAAGACCTTCTGCCGCTCCGTCGTCAGCGCCTTCGCGCTCAGCGAGGTCGGCGGCTCCATCGCGACGAAGCCGAGCAGCTGGAAGAGGTGGGTGACGACCATGTCCCGGAAGGCCCCGGTCTGCTCGTAGAAGCTCGCCCGCATGCCGATCGAAAGCGTCTCGGGAACGTCGATCTGGACGTGGTCGATGTGATTGCGGTTCCAGACCGGCTCGAACATGCCGTTGGCGAATCGCACGGCGAGCAGGTTCTGGACCGCCTCCCTGCCGAGGTAGTGGTCGATGCGAAAGATCTGCTCCTCCTCGAAGACCGAGTGCAGGCGCGCGTCCAGCGCCCGGGCCGAGGCGAGGTCGGTGCCGAACGGCTTCTCGAGGATGATCCGCGACCGCTCGCCCAACCCCAGGGCTCCCAGCTCCTCGATGACTTCGGCATGGGCGCTCGGCGGCAGGGACAGGTAGTACAGCAGCCGCGGGTCCCCACCGAGGTCCCTCCTGGCCCGCACCACCTCCTCCGCCAATGCCTCGAGGCCCTCGCTGACAGCCGTGAACCTGAGCGTGGCGGCAAACCGCCCCCACGAGTCGGGCGACACCGGGCCGTGGCCCCACTCGTCCACAGCTTCCCGTGCGAGGGCGACAAAATCGTCGTCGTCCATCTCGCTCCGCGCGGTGCCGATGACGACGAAGCGCTCCGGCATCAGGCCCGCCTCGGCGAGGCGGAACATGCCGGGCAGGAGCTTCCGCCTCGCCAGGTCGCCCGTGGCCCCGAAGAGGACGATCACGTGATCGTCGGGCACCGTGGGAGCCGGGGCGACGGCCGGCGCCTCTGCCAGCTCGACGCTCATGCCCATCAGACTGACACACCCCGAGCCGGAGAGGCGCCTACCGGAATCGAACCGGTGTAAACGGCTTTGCAGGCCGGTACATATGCGACTTTCGCGCTTTCTAGAGCGGTTCTGCCCGACCATGGGCCAGTAAATGGGCCAGTTTTGCGGCATCTCCGCGACGCTCAACCGCAACTCGGTTTAACGTGCGCCGATGGCCAACGAACAGGGCGGGACCTACCTCTGGGTCCTGTGGATGGAGATCGCTCTTTCACAGCTGTACATGGCCGGCCGGGCCAGACTCGGGCTTGAAGTGGCAGAGGCAATTGGGCCTAAGTACATCCTCGACTTAGATGGAGAGCTAAGCGCTTCGATGGTCTCCGTCTCGGCCTCCGCCCATGCAATTGACGGGTTCTACGGAAGCGTCGCCAGTTGCACCGACTTTCCCGCAGGGCTTAAGAGCAGATGGCGACAGAACCGCACGAAGCGGCCAACCCAGATATTGGAGACGCTCAAGCTCGCCTTTGCCGTAGGGCGACATGCGCCCCGATGGGCGAACGATCTCGGTTGGCTTTTTGACTTACGCGACTCTGCCGTCCATCACCGAGCCGAGCCAGGAGAGCTTGTCTGGGACGCGCAGAAAAGGACCAAAGTCCCTCGCGAGCACTCGCTTTACAACTTGGAGAATGCGAACAGGGCGGCGAAGCTCGCGATCGATGTCATGGCCACCTGCGTCGATCACCCGCGAGACCGGCAAAAACGAATCATGGAATGGATGCCCGACGCCCGCCATTTCGTTGGAGAGGTAAAACGCATGCGGATCGAACGGCCGCGATATGCGCTCTGACCCAGACAGGCAATGGCTTGGGGGGTCATTCGCTAGGCCAGGTCGGCGGCGCACCTTCTTGCATCTTCTGGATTTCGTCCTCCGAAGGAACCCACGCTTGGAAGTTGCTCATCTGGCGGCCTTCGCAGACGTAACGAGGTCCTCGTACAACGGGATCGTCGTCATCGCTCGGCAAGTGCAAGAAAGACAAGTTCTCCCACATCGGTCCCCCCGCGAGCAGCAAAGTCTCGGTAGACCCAGGATGAATAGCCCATTTCGGCAATGCGTTTATCAAGAGACCGCGGCCCACAAATTCGTTCCGGGCAGCGACCGCCCGGACAATGCCCACCAAGACTTCGGCCGCATAGGGGCCATACTCCTTCGATCTCGGATCGCCCCGGTTCAAGTCCTCAAGCATTGCCTTCTCGGCAGCATGAAGTTCTTGGCCCACCCAGCTGACAAAGATTGACTTTTCCCCCTCTGGCAGGTGTTGGATGGCATATCCGAACTCCTCTTTGGCAGCAGCGTCTTCCCCGGCCTCCGCCGGGAAGTTATGCACCTGAACGATGTACGGAACCATTCCCCCCTGACCATCGAACCTGGCCCATCCGATACCCACGAACGCATGGCGACGCAAATGGGCTGGTATCCCGCGCGCGATACGCGGACGCTTCATGGCAGCAGCAGCTCGATTCATGACGGCCGCGATCACTGCATCTTGCCCCTCTTCCCCAGGGCTCTCGGTCCACCACTCGGCAAGCTCCCTCGCCAGCCACTCATCCGTCGCCTCACGCATTGGTCCAAGTTCCGCCAAGCCGGTATAGGCGAAGGCGAGCCGGTTGCACCACATGACTGCCTTGTTGCGCTCGTCGTCTTTCCGAACGATCTTGTTGTCGCGGCCTAGCCACACCAGCCTGCGATCAGATACCTGGATCGCCCAGGACTCTGAGATCAGATTTAAAACAAGCGTCACTTGGTCCTCGGATCAGCTCATTGCGATTGCTGCGCTATGGGTGTGTCGAGGATTCCGAGGGGCACGGAGACCAAAGCATCTCTTGAACTTTCGGCCGCTCCCGCAGGGGCAAGGATCATTACGACCAGCATCCACCTCGGCCGAGATGGAAAGCGGGCATATTGGACACCTGACACCCTGCACGCCTTGGTCGTCCATCTCTAGTGCTCGCTCAAGCGTGGTGAGAACCTCGTGAGTGATTTGTCTAACGCTCACTAGCGCCACACTTGATCCCGGCGAGCGCTCTGGTCCAGCGACCTTGTCGCTGGTAGGACCGAAGAAGAAGCCCAGCATCCCGGTGTTAGATGCAATCTGCATGGAGTTGCGTCGGGTAAGAGCCTCATACGACTCCCCCAGTTCGGCATCAACATGAGCGCCGCCATCCTGGTCAGCCACGTAGCGAACAAAGTCTTCCCTGCTGAACACATGGCCTAGGCGGTCAGCAAGGACTGGCTCGGTCCACCAATCTACGAATGCCGCTGGCGGGTGCTGGCGATCAGGTCCCAGGTCGCTCAGTGGGGCCGCATAGCTCATCCTCATGCTGGGCCCCTTGCCCTCGCCGCGAAGGCGGCAGAGTCCGCAGCTGAAATCAAACTCCAGGTCGGGATCGGGCGCGATAGCCGTGTCCAGCCAGGGAAGGTTTTCCCGAACCCCCAGCTGAGTCAAGAGCGAAACACTCCTGTTCTTGCGGCCTCCACGAGCGTCGTAGGCTAAGAGTCGGATTTGCACAGCCAGGCGTTTGGCCTCCGCCTCCATGCCTGCATCGAAAGCAGCAGAAGAAGCCTGGAGGAATTCGAGTTGCTCTTTGAGGTGCCGCGAGAGATCCTGGCTCTGCATCTTGAGAGAGAACTACAAGACCCACTTAGCTGGCTTCAACACGCGGAAAGCAGACTGGTCACCTAGGAGATCTTCCCACCGAAATCCGATATCGCTGCCCCACGGCATCAGAAGTTCAGAAATATCCTCCGCTGCGGTTTCTAGATCAGCACGGTCCGCCACCTGGTCAGCCGGGGGCAACTGGCGCAGCCGATCGATGACCTCGGCTCCGTACTCGCCAAAAACCCTCCGGTCGATGCGAGGATCGATATCGGGCAAGCCGCATTCTCTTGCCTCCATGACTGCGGCTACATACCCACAAGCAGTCACCATCGAGTGAAACCGCTTGCTGAATCCGCGCGAGATTGCGATTACGTCATCTGGCCCATCATCGGAATCCTGATACTCCCTGGAGAGACGACAGACATCGCTCTCAACCGACTCTAGAAGTGACGGAAACCACCCATAAACGGGACTAGGGCGCTCTCTGCACAATGGCATCTCAACCCGAGACTCCTCACAAGCAATGGCAGCCATTCCGAAGTACTGGCGCTCGGCCAAACCCGCCTCATCATCGTCATCCCGCTCGTCATAAAGAGACTCTCCCCGTTGATGAAGCGCCACATGGTAGGCCTCGTGCTTGAAGGTCTGCTCCGGAACCCCATGCTCTTGCCCTGCGAGCAAAACGCTTGAATCGATGATGACGGCGATCTCGTCACCGCTGAGCCGCATAACCTTTCCCATTGCAACGCCAAACTCTCCGCGATCCTGCTCATACGCTGGAGCGTCGTCCCCCGCCTTCGCATATTCCCGCACGGTTTCCTCAAATTCAGAGGTCACGACAAGCCGCACCTTGCTCATCTCCGGAACGATTTCCTTCATCGCAGCGTGGCCACGTTGTAAAGCCGCCGCATCAAACTCGGGGGGAAATTCGAATTCACTGAGGTCTAAGCTCACGGCGCTAGCGTAGACCTCGCCGGTGACTAAACGGCGGCGCGTGCCCTCCTCGCATCAAATTGCATCTCCGTGCCAAGAAAGCGATCCAGCAGGGCCGCCGCCTCTGCCTCCGTGCCGGGCATCAGGTGTCCGTACAGATCGAAAGTGACCTTGATCGAGGAATGACCCATGAAGGACGACAAGGCCTTGGCGTTGACCCCCGCCGCGATCATGAATGAGGCATAGGCATGGCGGGCCTGGTGCAGGCGCAGCCGACCTAATGCCTGAGCCTCCCAAGCTCGATCCGCTCGCCGGTAGATCGTCGCGGCCTGGAACGGCTTACCACTCTTCGCCCCGGAGACCAGGGCGGCGACGGGAGGCTCGCCAGCTGCGATCCGATGCTCCATCAGGTAGTCGCGAAGAAGACCGGGCAGCGGCGTCGTTCGCTGCGAGTTCTTGGTCTTCGGCGCGATCGCGCCCTCCTTTGGGTCCCAGGACTCCGTTACCCGGATCGCACCGGCAGCGAGGTCAACCGCCGACCAGCGGAGGGCGCGAAGCTCGCCGTAGCGCAGGCCCGCATAGAGGGCGGTGGCCCACAAGGCGCGATCCTCCACAGGCAGCACGTCCAACAGCTGCGCGGCGACCTCCGGGGCGACGATCTCAACCTCCTTCGGGCTGGGAGCGGGCAGTTCCAGATCGCGAGTTGGGTTGACCGCGAGACCTTCGCGAGCGCGAGCGCGGCGGTAGATCGCCTGCAAGGGCTTGATCGAGTTGCGGATCGTGGAGGGCGATTGAACCTCGGTGCTCCAACGATCAACCAGGGCTTGCAGGTCGGCGGTCGTGACCACGTTCATCTTCCGGCCACCGAGTAACGGGAGAACGTGATCCTCTAACGCCTGCCGGTACCCGCGCAGGGTCGCGGGCTTGTAGCGGTTGCCGGAGCGGTTGCGGATCGTCCCGGCCTCGGCTCCTGCAAGCCATGCGGCAGCGGCTTCGTCAAGGGTGCGTTTCGTCGGGGCGCGAAGGGTTCCGAGATCGACCCCTCGTTTCACTTCGGCAGCCCAGGACTGCGCGTCTGCCCTCTGAGTGAACGTCTTGCGGATCTTCTTCTTGTCTCTCGGCGAATAGACCTCAGCGCGGTAGCCGCCGTGGCAACCGCACCGCTTCCCGCGCTTCGCCGGACAATTCCTTGAATGTCGCTTCTTGACTACAGCCATCGCGATCTACCTCCTGTCGTTTGATTCGGGCAGAGGGCCATCAGCGGACTTGCTCGACCATCGGCGCGTCGGCGTTTTCAACCACCCATCGTTCAAGCTCGCGCACCGGGACAAGCCGCTTGCGACCACGCCGGATCAAACGGAGCTGCGGCGCTACGTTGGCGTCGAAGAAGTCAGGGCCAACTCCGATTGCAGCTGCGGCCTCAGCGGGCGTGAAGGCAATGCGGGGAATGGATGCCGGGAGCTTCTTCGCCACGCCTCTCCCCCTCACCGACCGTCCTCGAGTTCGCTGCCCTCGCCGATCCAATTCACCGCCCGATCTGGCTCGCCGCCGACCGCGTGGAAGATCGGGGCAAAGGGACCGCGATCCTTGAGGTCTTCCAGCAAGCAGAAATAGACCGACACGTCATAGGTGCGGTCGAGCGCCGGATGATTGGCGAGCAACCCGCGCGCGACGTCGAGCCGCCGACCGAGCGCCTTGCGCGATGCGCCCGCCAACGCGCAGATCACGGGCGGGAAGCTCCGGTAGTAGTAGCTCCACAGCGGCGCTCCGCCCTGCTTCTCCCGCGCCCGGTATAGCTGGCCGTAGCGGGCAAGCTCGGCGACCAGCCGTTCAACCGAGAGCGTGGCGCGGTCCACCTCAACGAAGCGCTGGTAGACAGCGATCTGCCGATCCTCGGGGCGGACGTAGGTGAAGACCGCATCGGCGATCAGCGTCCGGCGAGCGCGGCCGCGCCCACGGTTCAGAGGATGGGCTACCTCATGCCTCCAGGAGAGGGGAGCGAAATCGTCGCCGCGCTCGCGCGCCGCCCGCAGGAAGCTGACCCCGACCTCGTTGACCCCAAGCGTGTGAGCGGTCAACGGACCCGCCGCCTGCTTCGGGCTGAGGACTTTCGGCCGCTCCCTGATTTCGCCGGCGGCGATCACCGCCTCAGCGCCGGCGTCGGTCAGAAACCACAGGCGGCGGGGAGTGCGGCGGCGCTCGACGTAGGCGACCAGGCCAGCCCGCTCAAGGTAGGCGAGCGCCTGCTGGGTGCGCCGCAGGCTGCGATCCGGGTAGTGGATCGCCCGCACCTGGGCAGTCGAGAGGACACGATGCTCGCCTACCGAGGCGATGATCTCGACCGTCGCTTCCGGCAGCCGCAGGCGCGAGCCTGCCTGCCAGTTCACGCTGACCCCCAGGGCAGCGGTCGATTGACGGCGAGGTGCTGCGGAGCCAGCGCCGAGCCGGTGATGATCGTCTGTGGTTCTGGTGTTGCAGGCACCAAGGCGATTCCGGTCGCCGAGGTGATGCAGAAGCGTTGCCGAGCCAGCGCGGAGGT
>DATMEP010000023.1:0-5446 GCA_035556755.1 Solirubrobacterales bacterium | reverse complement strand
GTCGGCTACCGCGGCGCCGGCACGGTCGAGGGCATGCAGGTCGGCGACGAGTACTTCTTCCTCGAGATGAACACCCGGGTCCAGGTCGAGCACTGCGTGACCGAGATGGTGACCGGGGTCGACATCGTCCGCGAGCAGGTGCTGGTCGCGGCGGGCGAGGCGCTCACCGTTTCGCAGGACGAGGTCGAGCTGCGCGGCCACGCGATCGAGTGCCGGATCAACGCCGAGGCCGCACACAAGAAGTTCGCGCCGGCTCCGGGGGCGATCACCACCTACCGCGAGCCGGCCGGGCCGGGCGTGCGGGTCGACTCCGGCGTCGAGGCGGGCTCCGAGGTGACGCCGATGTACGACCCGATGGTGGCCAAGCTGATCGTCTGGGACGTCGACCGCGAGCACGCGACGCGGCGGATGCTGCGCGCGCTCGGCGAGTACGAGGTCGGCGGCCTGACCACGCTGATTCCCTTCCACAGCGCGATCCTCGCCACCGAGCAGTGGGCGAAGGGCGAGACCTGCCGCGACCTGATGGAGGACAGGGAGTGGCTGAAGACGACCGCGCCCGAGGAGGTCGAGGCGCCCGCCGTCGAGGACGGCGCCGAGGTCGTCACCCGCGACTACAAGGTCGAGGTCTCCGGCAAGCTCTTCGACGTCAAGGTGATCGGCGAGGCCGCCGCCGGCGGGGCCAACCCCGGCGCCGCGGCCGGCGGCAGGAAGCCGCCGAAACGCGAGCGCAAGTCCGGTGGGGGCGCCAGCGCTTCCAGCGAGTCGCTGCCATCGCCGCTGCAGGGCACCGTGCTCAAGGTCGCGGTCGAGCAGGGCGCCGAGGTCGCCGAGGGCGACCTGATCTGCGTGATCGAGGCGATGAAGATGGAGAACGAGATCGCCGCCCACCGAGCGGGGAAGGTCACGGCTCTTAACGTGGCTGACGGCGCTGCGGTTTCGAGCGGCGACATCCTCGCCGTCATCGAGTAGGGGCTACCGCCCCTACCGTTTACGTTCGCGTTCCCGCCGTTCCTTTTCCCGCTCGCGTTCTCGTTCCCGCAGTTCCTTCTGTTTCTGAGCCTGCAGGCGCTGGAACTCGATTCGGGTCAGGGGCAGTTTCGGCGTCACTTCCTGGCAGACGCGGCCGACGCAGTCGATCAGCCGCTTCATCTGGCGGTGCAGGAAGTTGCGGATCGGGAAGAAGTTCGGGACCTTGTGCAGCGAGTTCAGCTCGTAGGGGTCCTTGTTGACGTTGTAGAGCTCCTTCTCGCCGCTCGGCCAGGCGATGTACTTGTAGGGGCCGAGCCGGATCCCGGCGTAGTCTTTGGGTGGCGCCAGCAGCGAGGCAGTTGCCTTTCCGGGTTGCCGTGAGGCGGTTGCGGCATTGCCCTCACGCGGCGCGGTGGAAACCTGGCCCTGTGCTTCGACGTCGCTGGTCTCGACGAATGACTCGAAGAGGATCGGGCGGCGGCTGCGCAGTTCTTCGTCTTCCAGGTAGGGGACGAGCGAGCGACCGTCGATGCTCTTGTCCGCCGATGCGCCGGCCAGCTGCAGCAGGGTTGGGGCGACGTCGACGTTGGCCACCAGCTCGCCGGTCGAGCTGTTCTGTTTGATCCCCGGACCGCGGATCAGGAAGGGCACGTGCGTCGCCGGCTCGTAGGCGAGGAACTTGCCGCCGAGCAGCCGGTGCTCGCCGAAGAAGAAGCCGTTGTCGGAGGTGAAGATGACGTAGGTGTTGCGCAGCCGGCCCATCGCCCCCAGGGTTCCGATCACCTGTTTGACCCCGTCGTCGACGGCGCGCAGCGACTCGAGCTGCTTCTCGTAGTAGATGCGGTAGGTCCGCTTCTCGAACGGCGTCAGGTGGGGCGCTTCGCGGATGAAGCTCGGCTTGTCGGTGACGTTGCCCTCGTCGAGGCCTTCGGCGCGGTCGTGGGGCAGCCGCGCGCCCCGGAACCAGTCGTAGTGCCGCGGCGCCGGCTCGGGGCCGGCGGGCCGGCGGAAGTCGCCGTGGGGAGCGGTGTAGTCGAGCTGCAGGTAGAGCGGCTGTTCGGCCGGCGTGGCCAGCATCTCCGCCGTCGCCAGGTTGGTCAGCGTGTCGGTGAGGTAGAAGCAGGGCAGCCCGCTGGTCGGTTCGAACGGGCAGCCGAAGTCGTCGCGGATGCTGTACTCGCGCGGTTCCCAGGTGCCCGAGTCGCCGAACGGGCCCTGTAGCCCCCCGTTGATGTTGAGCGTGTAGCCGTAGAAGTAGTGGTGGGTGTCGGCTTTCAACACCGAGTACCAGGCGTTCCAGCCGGGTGGGACGCTGGTCCCGTTGTCGTATGGCTCGTCGCCGTAGCCGTTGAGGATCTTTCCGACGTGGATCGTGCGGTAGCCGGCTCCCTGCAGCCAGGTGGCCATGTTGTGGGAGGCGGCGCCGCGGAAGGAGAAACCGGTGAAGCCGCCGTTCGGCTGGATGTTCCCCTTGACGCCGGTGTTGTGGGCGTAGCGCCCGGTCAGCAGGCTGACCCGCGACGGGCAGCAGAGCGGGTAGGGGACGTAGTAGCGGTTGAAGGTCATCCCCCGTTTGGCGATCAGGTCGAGGGTGTTGGGCATCGCCCGCGTCTCGCCCGCGCCGGGGAAGGCGCTGAAGGTCGCGTAGAGGCTGTCGATCGTCTGGTCGTCGGTCTGGATGACGACGAAGTTGGGCGGCGCTCCGCCGGTGTAGGGCGGTGGGATCACCGCGTCGGCACGGCCCACCGAGCCGACGGCCACGACCAGTGCGCAGAGCAGGGCCAGCAGCCCGGCCGAGATCGGCAGGCGGGTGCTCACGGGCACGCGGATGTTGCTCGGTTCCTGCATCAAGCGTTCGCCGGACGACCTAAGAGACGAAACCGTGGCTGCCGGCTAAGTTGCGAAACGCTAGAAAATGCCCAGGACGCGCTCGGGGGGGAGCCGCCGCGGGTCCTCAGGACGCGCCGAGCTTTTTCGCTGCGTCGCGGAAGTTTTTGACCGTCGCGGCGGGGGCTTTGCGGCCCTCCAGCTTCTCGCCGTGGCGGTTGACCCAGATAACGGGGACGTTCATCTTCAGCAGCGGTGCGACGTCGGTTTTGTAGCTGGAGGCGATGTGGAGCCAGCCTTTCTTGCTGCCGATCCGCCGCGCGCACTCTTTGAAGTGGACCGGGTCGGGCTTGTAGCTGCGCACCTGCTGGGCGGTGACGACGAGGTCGAGTTCGGTGCGCAGGTGGCGGCGGGAGATGCCGAGCAGTTTGTCGTCGATGTTGGAGATGATCCCGATCTCGTAGCGTTTGCCGAGCCGGTCCATCGCCGCGTTCGCCTCCCGGAACGGCAGCCAGTAGGCGACGCTGTTGGGCAGGAACTGGGCGCGCGAGGGCTCGATCTCCCAGCCGATCTCGCGGGCGACTTTGACGATCGTCCGGCGCAGAACCTCGGCGTAGAGTTCGTAGGAGCCGGCCATGATCTCGGCCTGGACCTCCATGAAGCGGTCCAGGAAGGGCCCCTCTTCGAAGCTGAACCCGTCCTTCTCAGCCTCTTTCTTGCAGGCCTCGATGATGCCCTTCTCCCAATCGATCAGGGTGCCGTAACAGTCGGTGGTCACCCATTTGATGGTTTTGAGACTGGGAAGGGGCATCGACGGCGGCGCATTATGCCAATCGCCCGGCAACCCGGGAGTTTGGCCGGTCGAGTAGGCTGCCGCCCGCGCCGCAGGGCGCACGCACGATGGACCTCCTCGAGTACCAGGGCAAGCAGCTGTTCGCCGCGCACGGCATCGCCGTGCCGAGCGGCGAGGTCGCCTCCACCGTCGAGGACGCCGTCGCGGCGGCCGAGCGGATCGGCTACCCCTGCGCGATCAAGGCTCAGGTGCTGATCGGCGGGCGCGGCAAGGCCGGCGGGATCAAGATCGCCGCCGACGCCGGCGAGGCCCGGGAGTACGCCGAGGCGATCATCGGCATGGACATCCGCGGCCCACACGGTGAGGGACCGTTCCGGGTCGACCAGGTCTGGGTCGAGGGCGGCTCCGACATCGCCGCCGAGTACTACGCCTCGGTCATCCTCGATCGCGGCGAGAAGAAGCTGCTGGCGATGGTCTCCGCCAAGGGCGGGATGGACATCGAGGCCGTCGCCGCGGAGGACCCCGCGGCGCTGGTCCGCGAGCACATCGACCCGACGCGGCCGTTCACGGCGTCCGAGGCGCGGCCGATCGTCGACGCCGCCGGTCTCGACGAGGACGTGCGCGACGCCGCGGCCGAGGTGCTGGCGAAGCTGGCCGAGGTCGCGACGGCCGAGGACGCGACGCTGATCGAGGTCAACCCGCTGATCGTCACCGCGGGGCGCCAGGTCGTGGCGCTCGACGCCAAGGTGACGATCGACGGCAACGCGCTGTACCGCCACGAGGGCCTGGCCGAGCTCGACGCCGAGTCGATCGACGATCCGCAGGAGGCGATGGCGCGCGAGAAGGGCCTCACCTACGTCAAGCTCGACGGCAACGTCGGCATCCTCGCCAACGGCGCCGGCCTCTGCATGTCGACCCTCGACGTGGTTGCGCAGGCGGGCGGCGCCCCGGCCAACTTCCTCGACGCCGGCGGCGGCTCCAAGGCGGAGGCGATCGTCGACGCGCTGACCGTGATCACCTCCGACGAGAAGGTCACCGCGATCCTCTTCAACATCTTCGGCGGCATCACCCGCTGCGACGAGATCGCCAAGGGCATCGTCGAGGCCTCGGCGCAGCTCGACCTCGGCGTGCCGCTGGTCGTCCGCCTCGACGGGACCAATTCCGAGGAGGGGCTCGCGATCCTCGCCGAGGCCGGGCTGGCCAACCTGCACCAGGAGACGACGATGCTCGGCGCCGCGCAGAAGGTCGTCGAGCTGGCGGGGGCGGGCGGCTGATGTCGATCATCGTCGACAAGGACACGAAGCTGGTCGTCTCCGGCCTGACCGGCCGCGAGGGTTCCTTCCACGGGCTGCGCAACCAGGCCTACGGGACGCACCTGGCGGCGGGGGTGACGCCGGGCAAGGGCGGCCAGGACGTCGAGGGCGTGCCGGTCTTCGACTCGATCGAGGAGTCGGTGCAGGAGGCGGGCGCCAACACCTCGATGATCTTCGTCCCGGCCCGCTTCGCCGCGCCGGCGATAAACGAGGCGATCGAGTCCGGCGTCCACACGGTGATCGCGATCACCGAGGGGATCCCGGTCCTCGACATGCTCAGCACCTACTGGAAGGCGAAGGAGGCGGGGGTGCGGCTGATCGGGCCGAACTGCCCGGGGGTCCTCTCGCCCGGCAAGGCCAACGTGGGGATCATTCCCGCCCAGTTCTTCGACCCGGGCAAGATCGGCGTCGTCTCCAAGTCGGGGACGCTGACCTACCAGATCGGCAACGAGCTGAAGCAGGCGGGCGAGGGCAACTCCTCGATCGTCGGCATCGGCGGCGACCCGATCGTCGGCTCCGACTTCATCGACATCCTGAAGCTGTA
>DATMEP010000022.1:0-34307 GCA_035556755.1 Solirubrobacterales bacterium | reverse complement strand
CGCCCCAGCTCCAGGAGCGGATCTTCTTCGAGGAGGCGAGCCCGATCTCGATCGCGTCGAAGTTGTTGATGTCGATCATCAGTCCTCCACCTTCGTCTCTTCCTTCGCCTCCGCCTCGGCCGGCTCGGCCTTGGCTCCGTCACCACCATCGCCACTACCGGCCTCGCCCTCGGCGACGACCTGCTCCTCCTGCTCGTCGGCAGCGCCGTTGGAGGCGCCGTCGGCGCGGACCCCGGTCAGGTCCATGCCCAGCTCCTCGGCGGCCTTCAGCAGGTCGTCGTCTTCCTCGGAGATCTCGACATCGCCCCCTTCGGAGACGACGTTGGCATCGAGCGAGAGGCTCTGGATCTCCTTCAGCAGCACTTTGAAGGACTCCGGGATCGAGGGCTCGGGGATGTTCTCGCCCTTGACGATCGCCTCGTAGGCCTTGACCCGGCCGACCGTGTCGTCGGACTTGACCGTGAGCATCTCCTGCAGCGTGTAGGCAGCGCCGTAGGCCTCCAGGGCCCAGACCTCCATCTCGCCGAAGCGCTGGCCGCCGAACTGCGCCTTGCCGCCCAGCGGCTGCTGGGTGACCAGTGAGTAGGGCCCGGTCGAGCGCGCGTGGATCTTGTCGTCGACCAGGTGGAGCAGCTTGAGGATGTACATGTAGCCGACGGTGACCGTGCCCTCGTAGGGCTCGCCGGTGCGGCCGTTGTAGAGCTGCACGGAACCGGAGGCGCGGGCGCCGGGGCGCTCGCTCTTGTCGACGCCGAGGTCGATGCCTCGCTCGGCGTTCTCGTCCTGCCACTGGACCAGCGCCTCGTCGACGTCGTCGACGGTGGCGCCGTCGAAGACCGGCGTCGCGACGTAGACGCGGCCGTCGCCCTCCTCGGAGTGCGCCTGCTTGTAGGCCTCCGAGCCGTCGTCGTACCAGCCGTTGCCGGCGACCCAGCCCAGGTGCGTCTCGAGGATCTGGCCGATGTTCATCCGGCTCGGTACGCCGAGCGGGTTGAGGATCACGTCGACCGGGGTGCCGTCTTCGAGGTGAGGCATGTCCTCTTCGGGCACGATCTTCGAGATCACACCCTTGTTCCCGTGGCGGCCGGCGAGCTTGTCGCCCTCGGCGATCTTGCGCTTGGTCGCGACATAGACGCGGACCAGGTCGTTGACGCCGGGCGGCAGGTCGTCGCCGTCGTCGCGGCTGAAGGTGAGCACGTCGATGACGACGCCACCCTCGCCGTGCGGGACCTTCAGCGAGGTGTCGCGGACCTCGCGCGCCTTCTCCTTGAAGATCGCGCGGATCAGCTTCTCCTCGGCGGTCAGCTCGGTCTCACCCTTCGGCGTCACCTTGCCGACCAGGAGGTCGCCGGAGACGACCTCGGCACCGACGCGGACGATGCCGCGCTCGTCGAGGTTGCGCAGGCTCTCCTCGGAGCGGTTGGGGATGTCGCGGGTGATCTCCTCGTCGCCGAGCTTGGTCGTGCGCGCGTCGATCTCGTACTCCTCGATGTGAATCGAGGACATTTCGTCGTCCTTGACCAGACGCTCGGAGAGGATGATCGCGTCCTCGAAGTTGTAGCCCTCCCAGGACATGAAGGCGACCAGGCAGTTCTTGCCCAGCGCGATCTCACCGCCGGCGGTCGAGGAACCGTCGGCGAGAACGTCGCCCTCCTTCACCTTCTGGCCGCTCTTCACGATCGGCCGCTGGTGGATGATCGTGCCCTGGTTGGAGCGCGTGAACTTGTGGAGCGGGTACTCGTCCCTCTTCGATCCATGGGTGATGACGATCGACTGTGCGTCGACATGCGTCACCTCGCCTTCGTTCTCGGCGAGGATGACGTCGCCGCTGTCAACGGCGGCGCGGCGCTCCATGCCGGTGCCGATCAACGGCGGCTCGGGCTTCAGCAGCGGCACCGCCTGGCGCTGCATGTTGGAGCCCATCAGCGCCCGGTTGGCGTCGTCGTGCTCGAGGAACGGGATCAGGGCCGTCGCCACCGACCAAATCTGGGTCGGCGAGACGTCCATCAGTTCGACCTCTTTGGGGGTCGCGGTCGCATACTCCTGCTCGCCGGCGCGGACCAGCACCTGCGGGCCTTTCAGCTTCTTGGTTTTGGGATCGACCTCGGCGTTGGCCTGGGCGATCACCTTGTCCTCCTCCTGGGTCGCGTCGAAATGGACGATCTCGTCGCTGACGACGCCGTCCTCGACCAGCAGGTAGGGCGTGGTGACGAAGCCGTGCTCGGAGATCTGGGCGTAGGAGGAGAGCGAGCCGATCAGGCCGATGTTCGGGCCCTCCGGGGTCTCGATCGGGCACATCCGGCCGTAGTGGGTCGGGTGCACGTCGCGGACCTCGATCGGGGCCCGCTCGCGGGTCAGGCCGCCGGCGCCGAGCGCCGAGAGCCGGCGCCTGTGGGTGAGCCCATCGAGGCTGTTGGTCTGGCTCATGAACTGCGAGAGCTGCGAGGAGCCGAAGAACTCCTTCATCGCGGCGACGACCGGGCGGATGTTGATGATCGTCTGCGGAGTGATCGCGTCCGCGTCTTCGGTGGTCAGCCGCTCGCGGACAACCCGCTCCATCCGGTAGAGACCGATCCGGAACGCCTCCTGGATCAGCTCGCCGACCGTGCGCAGGCGGCGGTTGCCGAAGTGCTCGTACTCGTCGAGGTGCTCGGCTACCGGCTCGCGCGGGTAGGTGATCGCCTCCGCGGCATAGTCCTTGATCGGGTGCTCCTCGTCGATCTCCTCGGGGATCCCGAGCAGCTTCGGCAGGCTCACCAGCTCCTTGATCAGGGCGATGATGTCGTCGTGGGTGAGAACCCGGTTGTCGAGGTCGATGTCGAGATCGAGCCGGGCATTCAGCTTGTAGCGGCCGACCCGGGTCAGGTCGTAGCGCTTGGGGTCGAAGAAGAGCTGCTCGAGCAGGGCTTTGGCGGCGTCGACCGATGGCGGCTCGCCGGGGCGCTGCTTTTTGAACAGCTCGATCAGGGCGCCGTCCTCGGTCTTGGTCGCCTCGGTGTCGGAATCGATCGTGTGCCTGAGGTAGACCGAGTTGTCGAACATCTTCAAAATCTGCTCGTCCTCGACGTAGCCCATCGCGCGCAGCAGCACCGTGACCGGCAGTTTGCGCTTGCGGTCGATGCGGACGAAGACTTTGCCTTTTTTGTCGACTTCGAGCTCGAGCCAGGAGCCGCGGGCCGGCATCAGGTTGGCGATGAAGACCTGTTTTTCCGGATCCTTGGGCGCCATCACATAGGCACCGGGAGAACGCACGAGCTGCGTGACGACCACGCGCTCGGTGCCGTTGATGATGAAGGTGCCGCGCTCGGTCATCCACGGGAAGTCGCCCATGAAAACCGCCTGCTCGCGGATCTCGCCGGTCTCTTTGTTCTGGAAGGCGACCGTCGCGGTCAGTGGCCGCGAGTAGGTCATGTCCTTCTCGCGGCACTCCTCGATCGAGTGCGGCGGATCCTCGAACTTGAACTCGCTGAAGACGATCGCGAGATTCCCCGTGTAGTCCTCGATCGGGGATATGTCGTCAATGGTCTCTCGCAGCCCACCGTGCTTTGGATCCGTCAGCTCGTCGAAGGAGCGACGCTGGATATCGATCAGGTGGGGGACTTCGAGAGGGTTGGTGAGTCTGGAGAAACTCCTGCGGGTTACGGGGGCAGCGTTGGAACGTGCCAAAGTCGGCGACTCCTCCTCAGACGGTCAGAGGGACGTGGATACAGCGCAGATATGGGCAGGGGATGACAACAGGCGCGCGACCGCGAAAAATAACATACGCGGCGCGCCGGACGTCGCGGCGCTGCCTAAACCGCCGCTTTTGCAGGGCCTTATTTGAGCTCGACGGTGGCGCCTGCCTCCTCGAGTTCACCTTTGATCTTCTCGGCTTCGTCGCGTTCGATGCCCTCTTTGATCGCTTTCGGAGCCTCGTCGACGATCGCCTTGGCCTCTTTCAGACCGAGCCCGGTGGCGGCGCGGACGACCTTGATCACCGGCACTTTCTGGCCGCCGACCTCGGTCAGCACCACGTCGACCGTCGAGGCCTCCTCGGCACCGCCGTCGCCGTCACCCGCCGGGGCACCCGCCGCAGCCGGAGCCGCAGCCGCGACCGCGGTCGCGGAGACGCCGAACTCCTCCTCGAGCGCTTTGATCCGCTCGGACAGCTCCAGGACCGAGATGCCTTTCAGCTCCTCGATCCAATCCTCGGTTGAGATCTTGGTTGCCATCTACTCCTCTTCCTTCGTGTCGTCGTCTTCAGAATTAGAAGTCTCATCGTCGCCCTCAGCTTGCGAGGGCTCCTCCTCGGCCGGCTCGGCCTCGTCAGCTTCTGCGGCCGGGGCCTCCTCCTCGGTTGCCTCCTCCGCGACAGGGCCCGCGGCCGACTCGGCCGGAGCCTCTCCCGTCACGAGCCCCTTCTCGGCAATCTGCCCGAGCTGCAGCGCGAGCCCCTGGATCATCGAGCCGAGCCCGCGGACCAATCCGGTCACCGGGCTGGCGACGACGCCGGCGAACTGGCCGTAGAGGACCTCGCGGGCAGGCAGGCGGGCGATGGATTTGAACTTCTCCTCGTCGAGCGCGAGGCTGTCCATGAAGCCGCCCTTGAAGGTGAGGACGTCGTGCTCTTTGTGGAAGGTCGAGATCGTCTTCGCGGCCTGGGCGGTGTCGCCACGGACGAAGGTCAGCGCGGTCGGGCCATGGAGCAACTCGCCGAGCCGGTCCTCGCCGGCTTTCTCGGCGGCGATTTTCGTCAACCGGTTCTTGACGACGCGGAAGCTGGCGTCGGCTTCGCGCAGTTTGCTGCGCAGCTCTGCCGCCTGGGGGACGCTGATGCCCCGGTAGTCGACCGCGAAGATCGCCTCGGCCGCCTCGATGTCGGCGGCGATCTCCTCTATTGCGGTTGCCTTCTGGTCTCGGTTCATTGGTTCACCTGCACCGGGCTTCCGGGCCTTGGCCCCGCCGGTGGTCTCGGGTTCGCGCGGCGCTGGAGTCTAGGCGGTCGCCGGCTCCTCTGCCGTCTCGGCCTTTTCCTCGGTGGCCTCGACAGCTTCGGGGGTGGCCTCGCCGGCGTCGCGCTCCTTCGTCTTCGAGGCGTCGACCTTGACCCCCGGCCCCATCGTCGTGGTCAGGGTCGCCGAGAGGATGTATTTGCCCTTCGAGGAAGACGGTTTGGCGCGGACGATCTCATCGACGACCGCCATGTAGTTGTCGAGCAGTTTCTGCTCCTCGAAGCTCGCCTTGCCGATCGTCATGTGGACGATCGCCTGCCGGTCGGTGCGGTACTCGACCTTGCCCGACTTCGACTCGCCAACCGCCTTCTCGACGTCGTCGGTGACGGTGCCGACCTTGGGGTTGGGCATCTTGCCCTGCGGGCCGAGCACACGGCCCAGCTGGCCGACGGTTTTCATCATCGCCGGGGTCGAGATCGCCACGTCGAAGTTGGTCCAGCCCTCCTGGACTTTCTCGGCGAGGTCCTGCCCGCCGACGAAGTCCGCGCCCGCCGCCTCGGCGTCGCGAGCCTGCTGGCCTTCCGCGAAGACGGCAACCGTGACGTCTTTGCCGAGGCCATGGGGCAGGGCGAGGGTGCCGCGCAGCTGCTCCTCGGCGTGGCGGACGTTGACCCCGAGCCGCAGGTGCAGCTCGACCGTCTCGTCGAAGCCGGCGCTCGCAGTCTCTTTGATCAGCGCAACGGCCTCGGCGGGCAGGTAGGCGCGCGTACGCTGCACCTTGTCGAGCTGTTTGCGGTAGCGCTTGCCGTGGGCCATGGTCTTATTTGACGTCGACGCCCATCGAACGGGCGGTGCCCGCGATGATCTTCGAGGCGGCGTCGAGGTCGTTGGCGTTGAGGTCGGGCATCTTGCGCTCGGCGATCTGGCGGACCTGGTCCATCGAGATCGTGCCGACTTTGTTGACGTGCGGCTCGCCCGAGCCCTTTTTGATCCCGATCGCTTCGCGGATCAGGACCGCGGCCGGCGGCGTCTTGGTGACGAAGTCGAAGGAGCGGTCCTCGTAGACGGTGATCTCGACCGGGATGATCGTGCCGCCCTCGCTCTGGGTCTGCGCGTTGAACGCTTTGCAGAAGTCCATGATGGCGACGCCGTGCTGGCCCAGCGCGGGACCTACCGGTGGCGCCGGGTTGGCGTTGCCAGCCTGGATCTGCAACTTGATCGTGGTGAGGACTTTCTTGGCCATGGGGATCGGAGAGGGTAGCGGTCCGGGCTAGATCTTCTTGACTTGGTCGTAGTTGACCTCGACCGGCGTCTCGCGGCCGAAGATCGAGACCAGCACCTTGAGCTTGGCGGCGTCCTCGTTGATCTCGGCGATCTCGCCGGAGAAGTCCGAGAGCGGCCCGGAGATGACCTTGACCGACTCGCCGATCGAGAACTGGGCCTGGGTGCGCGGCCGCTCCGCAGTCTCGCGGTGCAGCAGCCGGTCGACCTCCGGTTTGGAGAGCGGCACCGGCTTGTTGCGCGACCCGACGAAGCCGGTCACCCCCGGAGTGTTCTTGACCAGGCCCCAGGCGTCGTCGGTCATCTCCATGTTGACCAGGACGTAGCCGGGCATCGTCCGTTTCTCTTTCGGTTCTTTCTGGCCTTCTTTGTTGAGCTCCATCACCTGCTCGGTGGGCACGACGACCTGCCGCACGTTGCGGTTCTGGCTCATCGTCTGGACCCGGTGCTCGAGGTTGTGCTTGACCTTGTTCTCGTGCCCGGAGTAGGTGTTGATCACGTACCAGCGATACATCTGAGGGGAGGCTCTCTTCCTTCTGGGGGTTGTCGGGGGCTGTCCAGGCGGGGTGCTAGATGATCCGCTGGATCAGGAAGTTGAAGGCGGCGTCGAGGACGCCGAGGTACGTGGCGGCGACGGCGACGAAGACGATCGTCACCGCGGTGGCCTGGACGAGGGTGTCGCGGTCGGGCCACTGGACTTTGCGCAGCTCCACCCAGCAGGAGGCGAGGAAACCGATGACTCCACCCCGTTGACGTTCCTCCTTGGCCTGCTTCTGGCGCTTCGCCAGCTGCTCGCTCTCCTTGCGTTTGCGCTCCTCGCGCTTGCGCTTCTCGGCTGCCTTGGCCTGCTTGACCTCGGCCCGGCTCGGCTTCGGCGCGTCGGGGGTCTCGAGCTGGGCCTCGGAGGCGCCGGCCGCCATCCCGGCCTCGACCGCCTCGATCTCGGCGACGTCGCCGGAGACGGGGACCTGGGTGTCGTGCTGGGCGCGCGCCGTCGAGTTGCCCTTGTCGCCGGAGCGCTTCTGCTCTTCGGCTTCGCGGGCGCGTTTCTCGGCCTTGCGCTGTGCGCGCGTCTTAGCCATCGGCCGCTACCTGGTCTCCTTGTGCGCGGTGTGCTTGCCGCACCAGCGGCAGAACTTGCGCAGCTCGACACGGTCCGGCGAATTTCGCCGCGACTTGTTCGTCTGGTAGTTGCGCCGCTTGCAGTCTTCGCAAGCCAGCGTCACCGCAATGCGGACATCTCCGCGAGCCATTTGCTCCCTCGTTGCGTACGCGAGTCGTTACAAGGAAAAACCTCGGGCCCAAGGCACGAGGCTGGCTCGAAGAATAGCGCCAAGTGGAGGGCGGCGGCAGCGCCCCCGGACGCTCAGAGGCCGAAGGTCTTGGCGATGATGTTGCGCTGGATCTCCGAGGTGCCGCCGTAGATGGTCGAGACCATCGCGGTGCGGACGAGGCGCTCCATGTCGTACTCGGAGGCGTAGCCGTAGCCGCCCATCATCTGCATCCCGTCGACCGCCGCCCGTTTGCAGACCTCGGTCACGTAGAGCTTCACCATCGACGCCTCGCGGGGCAGCATCTTGTCCGGATCCTCGTCGGTGAGGGTGGCGACCCAGCGGGTCATCAGGCGGGCTGCCTCGATCTCGGTCGCCATGTCGGCGATCTTGTGCTGGAGCGCCTGGAAGGAGCCGATCGGACGGCCGAACTGCTTGCGTTCCTTGATGTAGACGATCGCCTCGTCGAAGACGAGCTGGGCGATGCCGAGCATCGTCGCGGCGAGGATCAGCCGCTCGACGTTGAGTCCCGCCATCAGCTGGGTCCAGCCCTTGTCGACCTCGCCGAGGACGGCGTCGGCGGGCGCCTCGACGTCGGTCAGGTAGAGGTGGTTGGTCTCTTCGCCGCCCATCGTCTTGATCGGGATGATCTCCAGACCGTCGGTCTCGCGGGGGATCCAGATCATCGAGAGGCCCTCGTGCTTGTTGGAGCCCTTGGTGGTGCGGCAGACAATGAGGACGTGGTCGGCGATGTGGGCGTTGGAGATGAAGACCTTCTGCCCGTTGAGGACGAAGCCGCCGTCGACCTGCTCGGCCGAGGTCGTGAGGGCTCCGACGTCGGAGCCGGCCTCGGGCTCGGTCATCGCGATCGCCTCGACCGCCCCGCCGGCGATCCCGCCGAGGATCTCCTTCTTCTGCTCCTCGGTGCCGAAGCGCTTGGTCGCACCGGCGACGATCAGCGTCGTCGCATAGCCGCCGATCGGCGCCAGCGCCCGCGAGGTCTCCTCCATGAAGATGCAGGCGTCGAGCATCGAGCCGCCGGAGCCGCCGTACTCCTCCGGGATCGTGATCCCGAGCCAGCCCAGCTCGGCCATCTGCTCGTAGATCGTGTCGTTGTGGTGCTTGCGATAGGACTCCGTCAGCCGCTCGCGCTGGTCCCGCGTCCCGCACTCGTGGTCGCAGAACCGCCGGATCGCGTCGACGAAGTCCTCCTGCTCATCGGTAAGCGAGAAGTCCATTGGGCGGAGAGGCTAGCGATCTCTAGCGGAGCGGACGCTCCCAAACCGTGGCTCGAGCCTGCTCGATCTCCCGCACCGGGTCGATGCGCACGCCGCGCTCCTCGAACTCGGCGAGCTCCTCCGAGTAGGACTCGTCGAGGATGCGGATGCCGTGGCCCTGGATGCGGGCGAGCCGCTGCAGGCTCATCCCGGAGGCCAGCATCAGGGCCGAGTGGGTATGGCGTCCGAGGTCGTAGGGGCGGGTGTCTCTGAGACCGGCCACGGTTTCAGAGACAGCTCTGCGTCGGGGCAAGGGGCTCGCCAGTCCTTCCACTCCGTCTCGACCCGTTCCAGCGCCGGCGCGAAATGGCGGGTGCGGTAGTTGCGCCAATCAGTCTCGACCCAGTGGCTACCGCCGGCGGTGCGGAAGATGTGGCGTCGAGCACGGGGCGCCCAAACGTCATCCACGAAGGCGTCCAGCGTCGGCTGGCATGGCCCCCTCTTTCGGCCTATTCGCCCCTTGCCTCGCGAAGGCGCCTTAGGTCGACGAGATCCTGATCGCGGCCCGCGGCTTCCTTCATCGCCACGAGGTGCTCATAGCCACAGAAGCGAACCCGGTGGCCCAGAACCTCATCCTCGATTGCCGCGCTGTCGAAGTCGCCGTACTCGAGATCTGGGCTGACGATCTGCATGACGTCGAGTCGGCCGTGCTTGGTGGTGAGGACGAAGTTGCCTCCGAGAGCAAGCGCAGCCGGATCGTGCGGATCTGGAAGCTCCTCCCCCTCGAACTCCTCCGAGCCGAGCACCAACGCACCCAGATCCATCAGCGCCCTCGCCAGCCGATCAAGATTTCGCGGATCGGGATCCGGAACGATGTCCAGATCGTTGGTTCCCCGTGGGTGGCCGTGCGCACTGACGGCAAACCCACCGATCACGATGAAGCGGACACCCGCCGCTTCAAGCGCGGCCAGCAACTTCTCGACGTCGAGGGGCGCTGCGGGCGGCAGCTCCGCGCCCTTCGCTTGTTCTTCTTCTCGAGCTATTGCCCGCGCAGCTCTCGGGCTCTTCGAGCGCGCCCGTTCGCTGCAAGCTGCGTCAAGACGGCCGAGAGAGCTATCGCCTGCTCAACCCGCTGTCCAGGCGTCGTCTCCAGGTATTCGCGCCGAGCGAGCGCGCGCTCGGCAGCGCCATCGGGCGTCCAGTTGCCGGTTCGCTCGGGCTTTGGACTCGTGGCCACAAGCCGGATTCTAACGGCGCCGATTGCGCGAAAGCCCGGAACGAGACTCGAACTCGTGACCCCTTCCTTACCATGGAAGTGCTCTACCAACTGAGCTATCCGGGCACTGCGAACAACCTTAGCGGTCGTCAATGCGATCGCGCATCGGAAAGCTCCGCTCTAGGGCGATTCCTCCCCCGCCAGGTAGACAGGCAGCTGCAGTTCCGCTTCGCTCTCTCCCTCGAGCGTCGTTTCGCCCGAGATGACGCCGTTGGTGTGGACGCCCGATTTGCCACCGCAGGCTCCCGTGAACGCGTATTCGAGCCCTTCGACCTGGGCGTCGATCTCGACTTTGCGTTCGCCTCCCGTGCCGCTGGTTGTTAGATCGAGCCCGGCTTTGCCTTCCTGGGGCAGGAGTTTTGCGCGGCAGGCGAGGATCGTGTGCGCTTTGTTCAGGTAGGCGTTGAAGTCGATCCCGTCGCCTTCTTCAGAGCAGGCGACGCCGAGGGTGCCGGTGTAAGGGGGGCCGGCGTTTTGGAGTGCGAGCGTGTAGTGGCAGCTGTTCATGTCGACCGCCGAGGAGAAAGCGCCCGCACCGAGGCATTTGCCGTAGGAGGCGTTCAGGTCCAACTGGCTGCTTGCGTTCTCAAGCTCTCCCTGCAGGGCGCTTTCTTCGCAGGCGTAGGCTCCGACGGAGGTGGTGAAGGTGCCGAACCCGCCCCCGGAGAGCTCCGCCGGGTAGGAGGTGGAGTGAAAGCGCGGCGGGTGGAGCGGCGGCGTCCAGATGCAGTCGCTTTCCTCGCAGCCCGCCCGCCTGAGGAAGGGCTTCTCGGCGAGGAACTCGTACTGCCCTCCGTGGCGGACCGAGGGGACCGTGCCTTCCCCAGCCACCGGCGCCGCGAAGGTGGCGTCGCGCTGGGCGGTGTAGGTGAGGATCTGGCCTTCGTCGGTGACCGAGACCAGGTCCGAGAGGCCGTCGCGGCTGTAGTCGAGCAGGCCGATCAGCTCCTGCCCTTCGGTGTCCATCAGCGAGGAGTCGACCCCGCCTTCGTAGGGTTCGCTTGCGGCGGCGAAGGTGCCGTCTGCTTTGCCCCGGTAGAGCTTCAGCGTTTCGCCGTCGAGGGTGAGCAGGTCCGCCCTTCTGTCGCGGTCGACGTCGCCCAAGCCGACCGGCTCCTCACCTTCGCCGTCGTCCATGATCGGGTCGATCGTCGCGGCGCTGATAGGCGTTTTCTGGAACCTGCCGTCTGACTTGCCCTTGTAGACGCGGACGGTGCCGTCGGAGTTCATCGTCACCAGGTCGGCGTGGGTGGCGCGGTCGTTGTAGTCGATCGGGGCTTCGGTGTCGTTCAGCTCTTCGCCCGTTACGTCGATCACGTCGAGGAAGTAGTGGCCGACTCCGTCCATCAGGGCGGAGTTCAGCCAGAGGCCGCCGTCGAAGAGCGGGGAGCCGAAGGTGCCGTTCGCGTTGGCGGGGAAGGTGACGACCAGGTTGCCAGCGGTGGCGACCAGGTCTGAGCGCTCGTCTCCGTTGACGTCGGCGACCGCGATCGGCTCTAGCGTGCCTCCGGTTCCGTCGAAGCTGAGCGTCTGGCCCTGCAGGGAGTGGATCGGCGCCCCGAAGCCGCCTTCGCCGTCGCCGGGGTGCACGTAGGCGCCCTCGCCTCCGGTGAAGGTGATGAGGTCGGCGTGGCGATCGCCGTCCACGTCGGCGGTGTCGATCGCGTAGTGGCCCTCGCCGTCGCCGAGCGCGGGGTCGACTTCGCCCTGCAGGGAGACGGTCGGGTTGGCGGTGTCATAGCCGTCGACCTCTCCGGCGAAGACGTTGGCGTCCCCGTCTGAGTCGATCGTGACGAGATCGGCGCGGCCGTCTGAGTCGACGTCGGACTCGGCCTGGTGGGAGCGCCACTCGCAGCCGTCGGGGTCGGGTTCCTCGTCGAGTTCGGGGTTGGAGGGGTCAAGCAGAACGGGGTCGAAGACCTCTTCGTCGGAGATGTTCAGCAGCGGCTCCTTCCAGCCATCAGCCGCGGTGTCGTTCCAGCCCCCCTCGGCGATCTCGCCCGAGTTGCCCTCGGCCATCACGGTGTCGGCGATGAATTCGACGTCCGCGCGGGAGTCGGGATTGCACTGGCTGGCGAGGACAGCGGCCGCAGCGGCGACCTGGGGGGAGGCGAAGGAGGTGCCGTCCCCGGTTCCATACGTGCCACCCGGATTGGTCGAGTAGATGCAGGCGCCCGGCGCGACGATCTCGACCTCGAGGCCATGATTGCTGAAGCCGGCTCGGTGATCGTCGGCGCCGCGGTTGACGCAACCGACGGGCACGGACGCGCCGCCCCCGGGCAGGCCGTCGTAGTCGGCGATCGCGCCGACGGTGATCGCGCCGGGAGCGGTGCCGAAGGTCGAGCTCGCCGCGTTGCCGCCGTTGTTGCCGGCCGCCACGACGTGGACGACGCCGGCTTCGATCGAAGCGGAGATCGCATCGTCGAGGGTCGGCAGCGAGCAGGGCAGGGTGGCGCAGGCGATGCTCATATTCGCCACCTCGATGTCTTCGGCCTGCCCGGTCACCCAGTCGACCCCGGCGACGATCTGGGCCTCGGTTATTTCGACCGCCGTCTCGTGGACATTCACGGACCAGATCCGCGCGCCCGGGGCGGCGCCGACCGTGCCTTCGCCGTTGTCGAGGGCCCCGACGACGCCGGCGACCCGGGTGCCGTGCCCGTTGCCGACACCGCCTTCGGTGACGCATTCGCCAGGTTCTTCGGCTCCGTTGGAGCAGTCGATGCGAACGGCGACCGGGAGGTCGGAGAGTTCGCCGTCGACCCCGGTGTCGATCACCGCCACGTCGGCGTCGACCCGGAGGTCGTCTTCGTCGATGTCGAAGGCGGCGTTGGCGGTTGCGAAGATGCGGTTGACCCCGGTGGGGATCGTCTGCGCGGCCGGGAGGACCCGGTGGTCGGGCCTGACGGCGATGACCCGCGGATCGCCTCGAAGCCTCTCGGCCTCCTCGCGCGGCAGAACCGCCGAGTAGCCCTTCAGGGCGTGGCGATAGACGTAGCCGAGCTCGCCGCCATGACGCTCGATTTGGTCTTCGGCCACCGCGACCGGGCGGTCGACCGAATCCTCGAACAGGACGATGTAGGGGGCCTCCCCGCTGGGGCTCGGCGCCGAGCCGCTCCCCGCAAGCGCGAGGGCCACCGTGCCCAGCAGGGCTGCGAGAACTGTCGGGGTGCGCCGGCTCATTCTGAGGACCACACGCAGCCGCTCGCGGTGCACCAGCCTGCACGGCGCAGCGATGGTCGCTCGGAGAGGAACTCGTGGCCGCTTTCGCCGTGGCGCAGGGAGCCGAGTTCGCCGCCCGAGGAGACGGGGGCGGCGAAGCTGACCGTGCCGCCGCTGACCTGGGCCGCGTAGGTGGAGACCTCGCCTTCTGCGTCGAGGGAGACGAGGTCGGCGCGGCCGTCGCGGCCGTGGTCGAGCAGGCCGATCAGCTCGTTGCCGGTGCCGTCGAGGAGCGAGGAGTCGATCGCGGTGGCGTAGGGGGTCGTCGCCGTCGCGAAGGTGCCGTCGGCGTTGCCCAGACGCAGCCTCAGTTTGCCGTCGGCGTCCGAGAGGGTGAGCAGGTCGGCCCTGCGGTCGCCGTTGGCGTCGCCGAGGCCAACCGGCTCCTCGCCTTTGCCGTCGTCCATGATCGGGTTGAGCGAGGCGGCGGAGACGGCCGCTTCGAGTTTGCCGTCGGCTTTGCCTTTGTAGACGTAGAGGGTGCCGGCGGTGTTGGAGCTGACCAGGTCGGCGTGGCCGTCGCCCGTGACGTCGATCGTGTCGAGGAAGTAATGGCCTTCTGCGTCCATCAGGGCGGAGTTCAGGTTCTGCCCGGTGGCGATCGAGTTGCCGAAGGTGCCGTCCTTGTTGCCCGGGAAGGTCAGGACGAGCGAGCCCAGGGTCGCGAGCATGTCGGCGCGGCCCTCGCCGGTGACGTCGGCGACCGCGATCGGCTCGACCGTGCCGGAGCCGTCGAGGGTGAGTTTGGTGCCATCCTTGGATTTCACCCCCACGCCGAACGTGCCGTCGGCTTTGCCGGGGTGTACGAAGATGCCGACACCGCTCTCGGCAGTGATCAGGTCGGCGTGGCGGTCGCCGGTGACGTCGGCGGTGTCGATCGCGTAGTGGCCTTCGGCGTCGATCAGGGCCGGGTCGACTTCTTCGGACAGGGAGACGGTCGGGCCGGCGGTGTCATAGCCACTCGCGGTTCCGGAGAAGACGCGGGCCTCATCGTCGGTGTGGATCGCGACCAGGTCAGAGCGCCCGTCGCGGTCGACGTCGGCCTGCGCTTCCTTGCCGGAGTGCCAGAAGCAGCCCTGCAGCGAACAGCCCGCCCGGCGCAGGAAGGGACGCTCGGAGACGAACTCATGGCCGCTCGAGTCGTGGCGGACCGAGGGGAGCGTGCCCGCCTGGGCCACCGGCGCGGCAAAGGTGGCGTCGCGCTGGGCGGTGTAGGTGAGGATCTGGCCTTCCTCGTCGACGGAGACCAGGTCCGAGAGGCCGTCGCGGCTGTAGTCGAGCAGGCCGATCAGCTCCTCGCCTTCGGTGTCCATCAGCGAGGAGTCGACCCCGCCTTCGTAGGGTTCGCTGGAGGCGGCGAAGGTGCCGTCGGCTTTGCCCTTGTAGAGCTTCAGCGTTTCGCCCTCGAGGGTGAGCAGGTCCGCCCTTCTGTCGCGGTCGACGTCGCCGAGCCCGACCGGCTCGGCGCCTTCGCCGTCGTCCATGATCGGGTCGATCGTCGCGGCGGAGACGGCGGCTTCGAATTTGCCGTCGGCCTTGCCTTTGTAGACGCGGACGGTGCCGTCGGAGTTCATCGTCACCAGGTCGGCGTGGGTGCCGCGGTCGTTGTAGTCGATCGGCGCTTCGGTGTCGTTCAGCTCTTCGCCGGTTACGTCGACGACGTCGAGGAAGTAGTGGCCTTCAGCGTCGAGTAGGGCCGAGTTCAGGTTCTGCCCGGTGTTGATCGCGTTGCCGAAGGTGCCGTCGGTGTTGCCGGGGAAGGTGAGGATGAGCGCGCCGAGGGTGGCGATCAGGTCGGCGCGGCCCTCGCCGGTGACGTCGGCGACGGCGATCGGCTCGACCGTGCCCCCTCCGTCGAGGGTGAGCGCCGTGCCGTCTTTGGATTTGACCCCCGCGCCGAAGCTGCCGTCGGCTTTGCCGGGGTGAACGAAGACGCCGACGCCGCTCTTGGCGGTGACGAGGTCGGCGTGGCGGTCGCCGGTGACGTCGGCGGTGTCGATCGCGTAGTGGCCCTCGGCGTCGATCAGGGCAGAGTCGACTTCGCCGGACAGGGAGGTGGTCGGGTTGGCGGTGTCATAGCCGTCGACCTCGCCGGCGAAGACGTTGGCGTCCCCGTCTGAGTCGATCGTGACGAGATCGGCGCGGCCGTCTGAGTCGACGTCTGACTCGGCCTGGTGGGAGCGCCACTCGCAGCCGTCTGGGTCGGGTTCCTCGTCGAGTTCGGGGTTGGAGGTATGGAGCATGACCGGGTCGAAGACCTCTTCGTCGGAGACGTTCACCACCGGCTCCTTCCAGCCGTCGCCGGAGTCGTCTTTCCAGCCGCCCTCGGCGATCTCGCCGGTGTCGCCCTCGGCCATCAAGGTGTCGATGATGAATTCGACGTCCTCACGCGAGTCGGGGTCGCACTGGGAGGCGAGGGTGGCGGCGATACCCGACGTCGATGCCGAGGCGCCAGAGGTTCCGCCGCAGGGGAGCGCCGTTGAGATGTCGACCAGAAGGCCGTAGGACCGGTTGCCCTGCCTCCAGTCGTCGAGCTGTTCGAAGCCATCGCAAATGTGGGGGCTGAGGTCTTCTCCACCCGGTTTGCCGTCGTAGTCGGCGATCAAGGAGACGGCGAGAACGTCGGGGTTGGAGCGGGGGACCACAACGGCGGTGTCGCGTGGTTGGTTCCCCGCCGCTGCAACCACGACCACACCGTTGTCGATGACCCCTCCGATCGCCTCGTCGATGATCGTCGCATCGCAGGTGGCGTCGGGGTCGACCACTTCTTCGACTTCGGGGTGCCCTTTCTTGGCGCAGCCGATGCTCATGTTGGCGACGTCGATCTCGCTGCCTTGGGCGGCGATCCAGTCGAGGCCGGCGATCACGTGCGCGGTGCCGAGGTAGCCGAGCCATTTCGGAGCTTCGGGGTCGTATTCGGGGTGTTCGGGCTCGCTCAGCGGGCTCAGGTAGGTGCCGAAGTTTTCGCTGCGGGCGGTCACCCGGACGCTCCAGACCCGGGCGCCGGGGGCGCTGCCGCCGCCCGAAAAGCCGTCGAACCTCGCGGCCCTCTGCGCCATAACGGGGCCGTGGCCCTGTTTGGCGAGCGGGACGCCGCTGTTGTCAAGGCAGCCGTAGGGGGAGTCTTTGCCCGGTTCGTTCAGCCGTTCGCTGGGGTTCCAGTTGGGGTCTTCGGGATCGGGCTGGGTATAGAGCCCCTGCCATTCGCGGTAGGGGTCGGGATTGGCGCAGTTGGTGCGGCTGACTATGTCGAGCCCTGATAGTTCCGCCGGCATCCCGTCGTCGAGGATCGCGACGTCGGCGTCGACCCGGTAGTCGTCGACTTCGTCGAGGTCGAAGTTGGCGTTGCCGACCGCGCCGATTCGCTGCAGCCAGATATCGCCGGCGCCGAGGGTTTCGATTGGGTCATCCCCCTGCACGTAGCGCACGGCGGGCTCCTCGCCGATCGCCTCGGCCGCGTCGGCGGAAGCCAGCGCCGCGTAGCCCTTGACCGCGTGCTGATAGACGTGGGTGAGCTCCAACCCGTAGCGCTCGGCGTGGCGGCGCGCCACGGCACCGGGGTTCTTGACGGAATCCTCGAGCATGACGATGTGGGCGCTCGGCTTCGAGGAAGCGCTCTGGGGCGAGGAGCCACCCGTCGCGAGGAGGAGGAAGAACGTGACCGCAACAGCGAGAAGGGCCACAAGCCCGCCCGCAACCGAAACCCTGCGTCCTGGTGAGACTCCCATCGCTCCTGCCTCCCTTTGGCCGCCCCTGCGACCTTGTCGTTACCCGCCCCGGCCGAGAGCCGGTGCAACCCGAACAGGCTCTTCGATCGAGGCCGCTCCTGCCTCACCAATTTGGTGAAATCCGCCGCCCGAATTCACCGAAGCGGCGGGAAACGCCGCTCGGAGAGGGGTCGAGGCGAAGGAGCGCTGCCGGGCCGGGTCGTTGGAGCGCTGCCGGGCCGCGAGAGGTAGCCGAGCTCCTCCAGCCGAAGCGCGGCTTCGAGGTCCCCCACGCAAGACGCCAGCGGCCGCCCCACCCGCTCCTCGGCGGCGCGCAGGCGGTTGGCGACGGTGTGGCGGTCGACCCCGAGGGCCGCCGCGGCCGAGGAGACGTTGCGCTCGGCGGCGAAGTAGGCGCGAAGCGTCTCGCGCAGCCGCTGCCCTCTGTCTCGCTCTGCCTCAAGCGGCGCCAGATACAGCTCCCGCAGCGAGGTGGAGAGCAGGTCGTCACGCAGAATCGAGGCGCTGAGGGCGACGTCGGCGTAGCGCAGGGCCCTGCCGGGCTCGCGCAGGGCGAGCGGCAGGGCGGCGGCGGCCTGGCGGTGGGTGAGCCGCCAGCCCGCCAGCCCCGAGCCGCTCTCGCCGATCGCGGCGGCGATCTGACTCGGCCAGGCGGCCGTGGCTCGCTCGATCTCCTCGGGGCGTAGGGGAGCGCGGGCGCCGAGCCAGGCCCAGTGCACCCCCTGCTCACGCTCGACCAAGAGCAATCGCCTCCCGAGCGCTCGGGCGAGGTCGCGAAGCGCTTCGGGCGCTCCCGGCCCGGAGGCGATCGCGGCGGTGTGAGAGCCGCCGAGCTCATAGCCGAGCTCAGAGGCATCGAGGAGCTCGCCGGCGAGCAGTCGCTCGACCTGCTCCTTTCGGCGCCCTTCGGCCGAGCTCGGCCGGCTCGATGCCTCGCGCCCGTGCTCCTCGCTGATCGCGGCGAGCAGCCGGTCGAAGAGGGTCGACTGCAGCGCCAGCGCCCGCTTCAGCTCCGCGCCTTCGATCGAGCCCGCCTCCGCCTCCTCGATCAGGAAGTCCCGCAGCAGGGCATAGCCGGCGAGGTAGCGGCGAAGGACGGTGTCGAGGCCGACTCCGGCGCGGGCGGCGACCCTGGCCTGGGTGAGCAGCGCTGCGGGGGGCGGGGGTACGCGCCTGCCGCCGCGCTCGATTCCCTCGATCCCGTGGGAGATAGCGGCTGAGACCGCTGCCCGCAGCCCGCTCAGGTAGGCGGTGTCATCGATCCGGGCGGGGTCAGAGATCGCGTAGGCCCGGGTCAGGGTCGCCTGCTCGATCTCGCTGCGGCGGGCGCGGAGGCGCTCGCCGAGCTCGCTGAGCGATCCAGGCGTCTTCGGCCCCGGCGCCAAGGGACCCCGCTAGCGCTTCGCGCGCCCCTTCTTGCACCCCGCCGCGACGACAACCGGCTTGGGCCGGTGTGCCTTGCCGTTGTGGGCGGCCATCTGGGCGTTGGCGCGGTTCTTGGCGGCGCAGAGGTTCTTGGAGTTGACGATCAGGCCCTTTTTGCCGCCCCGCATCTCGACGATGACTTCGGTCAAGGGTGCGTCTGGGACCGCCTCGAAGGTGGCGCGGATGCCGCCGTTTGCCGAATCGATCCGAGCCACGGCTTCGACGTCGACGATGCCGTGCAGGTCGGCGACGAAGTCGGGCAGGTTGTTGGAGGAGCTGCGCAGGTAGACCGGGCCTTCGAGGGGAGTGTCGAGGAGCGGAGTGATCGCCTTCGCCTTGCCGTAGATCGCCCCCGGTGGGCAGGCGTTCTGGGCGAACTGGACGCGAGTGCAGATCGTTCTGATGTGGGCCTGGTCGAGGAAGGCCGAGGGCGGCAGGCGGAGCACCATCCGCTCCAGGTTGGAGTCGCCGGGCCTTGGTTTGAAGACGCCGCGAAGCGCCGGGTGATCGCCGCGCTTGGTGCCGCCCTTCAGGGTCAGCGCCAGGCGCGGTTTGAAGCCGAGCGCGGCGCAGCCCGCCGCCTGGTAGCGCGAGGCGCGAGATACCGGGGAGTCGTCTCCCTTGGCGAAGACGTCGGCTCCCCCGCCCCAGATATCGGCGGCGGTCTGGAAGGGATCGCAGGAGGTCGGGTTGAGGGTGAAGTTCGGGCGATCGACGTAGACCTGGATGTCGCGTACACGCAGGGGGATGCCGGCGAGGATGTGGGGGATCGGGTCCGAGAGCGATCCGTCGACCCTGACTTCGGCCGTGCGGCGATCGATCGCAAGTGCCTGGCGGACGACGACGGTGCCGATGTCGAAGGGACCTGCCACCGCCGGGGTGATCGCGACGACCGAGATCGGCGCTCCTCCGAACGGCCCGGCGAGGTAGATCGAGCCGGGGACGTAGACGAGCTGGGAGCCGACTCCCGCGCCCGCCCTCAGCTGGCCGATCTGCGAGGAGGCAGGACAGGAGGGGCTTGCCAGCTCTGAGCGGCCGCTCCTGGTCTTCGCCAGGGCGATGTCTGCATCGGAGCATTTCGCCACCCCGGCCAGCTTGCCGACCATCCCGGGGGGCAGCAGGGCGTCGAAGCGGGTCAGGTCCTGGTCGCCGTCTCTTCTGGTCAGCCGCATCGCGAAGGGGGAGTAGGAGCCGGCGTTGTTGTTGGCCGAGCCCGCCTCGAAGCCCGGGGCGAAGGGCTGGGTCCCTCCCGGTGGACAGGGCGCTCCGTTCGGTCCCTGGGTCACCTGGAAGGAAGAGGTGGTGGTGTATGGCTGGGTGGGGTTGGCCCAGGGGGTGAAGAGCGCCTTTGCCTCAAAGGTGCCGCAGCGCGGGGGGCTGACCATGGGGCTCCTGCCGCCCTCGCGGAAGTGCAGCTTGAAATCGGAGAAGGGCAGCTGGGGGATGCCTTCGAAGGTCGAGACCAGCTGGCCGGTTTGCGGGTCGGGCTCCACTTTCCCGGCCTGCTTGACCAGGATCCCCAATTCGGGTGAGCGGAAGACCATGTAGAGGGCCAGGAGGGAGTCGAAGGGGTTCTCCTTGCCCGCTTTGTCGGGGTCGTTCTGGGCGGCGATGTGGAGGGAGCCGGACAGGGTCTTTCCCTCCAGCAGCGGGGTTTTCACCTCGATCGTGCCGATCTTCGACTGGTTGGGGCAGCCGGCTCCCGGCGCGGTGTCGATCCGCTCGCTTTCATACTGGGCCAAAGAGCAGGCGCCGAGGCCCTCGGCCAGGGATGGATTGGCGGTCATTCCCTCGGGCAGGGTGACCACGGCCTTCTTGATCTCCGACTGGGCGAGGCCGTCGGGGTTGACGAGGCCCTCGTCGTCGAAGCGCAGGTTGAAGTCGAGGCCGGTCGGGGACTCCGCCGAGCGGGTCGTCGGGATCGCCTCGATCCTCGGGTCGAAGCCGAGTTTGCCGCAGCCGAGGAAGCCCTGGGGGTTGCCGCCCTGGTCGTGGGTGAGGGCGAAGCCCTCATCGAAGCCCGCCGGGCTGGCCCAGGAGGTTGCCTCGTAGGTGGTGGCGAGCGGCCCCTCGCAGGAGCGCGGCACGGTGAGGAAGGGCTTGACCGCGATCCCGGCGGGGCATTTGGCGGTGCCCGGGCCGACGCACTTGCCGCGATCTAAGTCGTGGGCGGGATCGGCGGGGTTGCCCCAGAGGGTCGTCTCGGCGCTATAGAAGGGGACCAGCTGGGCGATGTTGCGGCCCTCGGCGACGATGTTGTAAGGGGTCTCTTCGTTTACCCCCGCCTCGATCGTGACCGGCGTGTTGGCGACCCAGAAGCCGAGCTTGGCGGCCACTCCGGGCGGCGGGACGAGGTTAAAGACGGCGGTCGGAATGGGGTCTTCGTCGACGCTGATCACCTGCAGCACCGCTACGCCGAGCGCGGAGCTGTCCGAGCAGGAGGGGTTGTTGCCGACGTGGTCGAGGAAGTCCAGCGTCGTGCAGGGCGGCACCGCGGTCGGGTTGCCGATCAGCCCCTCGATCTGGGTGAAGCGGAAGTCGCGGAAGGACTCGTCGGGGATCTCGCCCAGGTCGGGGTGGAAGGTGGTGTTGACCGAGAAGGTCGTCGTCATCTCGAAGGGGTGGGCGCCGGCCTGGGTCACCGGGGCGCCTTTGGCGTCGGTGAAGGTGACGTCGAACTCTTTTAGGCCGAACTCCGCCTGCGCGGCGGGGACGGCGATCGCCAAGCCGAGGAGCGCCAGGACCGCCGCTCTTGCCAATCGCGTTCTCATCGGCCCGCCCTCCGGTTGCTCTTGGCTTTGCCTTTGCTCTGCTTGGTGACGCAGCGGGTCTTCCCCGCCCTGCGCACCGCCCGCTTGCCCTTGCGGCAGCGCGGTTTCCTGCCGGCGTTGGGATTCGGGTCCCCGGGGCCGCTGAAGGCAGAGCTGGAGGGAACGGCGAACTCAGGCGTCACAGCCCCCGGCTGGCAGGCATCGCCCTCGCAGCTCGCCACCGGCGGTGGTGGTGGCTCAAAGCCACCACCGACCCTGGCGTCGTAGATGTCCTCCAGGCCGGGGTCCTGGGGCAAGAGGCTCGACTCGGTGCGGAAGAAGACGTCCTCACCCGATGGGGTGGCCTCGATGAATTCGGAGTTGCCGGCGCCCTGGCCCGAGGAGATCAGCGCCAGGCAGCCGCCGTTCTGGGGGAAGTAGTGGGTGCTACCGGCGCTGCACGCGCCTTTGCCCGGCGCCTGCCACTGGTAGACGTCCATCTTGCCGTTGGTGTCGCGGGGCAGGAGCGGGTCGAAGCTCTCGAAGAAGAGGCGCTGGCCGTCGCTTGAGAGCACGCGGCGGGTGTGGAAGTGGCCCTGGTGGCCGGGGATGATGCCGGCGAAGTTCCTCGGCGCGCTCGCCCCCGCGCGGCCGCGGATCTGATCTGGCGACCCCGCCGGCCGTGCCCCGCTCGGGTTGCAGGAGACGCACTCGAGCTCGTGAGTGTCGGCCGCGAAGTGGAAGACCTCGGTGTCGGCCGCTCCCGTGGCGACGTCGGTGTTGTCGTAACCGGTCAAGGGCGCCCGGGAGACGAAGGCCAGGTGACGCCCGTCGGGGCTGACGCGCGCCAGCCGCAGGACGAGCAGCTGGTTGGTGATCGAGCCACCAGTTTCCCCGGTTCCCGGGCTTCCCTCCCCCGTCGCGAGCGTCCCGACGAAGGCAGTCCCCACGCCCTCTTCGTGCAGGTAGAGGTTGGGCTGCCCCGCGACCGCGGTGTCGCCCTCGGAGTTGGGATTGGGGTCGAGTACCTGCGTGGAGACGAAGTAGATCCGCGAGAGGTCCTCGCTGGCGCCCGCCACGCCCTGCACGCCGGTCGCGATCGTCGTCCGCTCTTCGGTGTCGACCGCGAAGCGCCGCAGCTCGCCGGCCTCGGTGAAGATCGCCGCGGTTCCCTCGGGATTCGCCGCCCAGAAGCTCGCCGCCGATCCCTCGGAGGCCTGGATCGTGAAGCTGCCCTCGATCCGCACGTAGAGCGTCCCCGGATTTAGCTCGCCCAACGGCGAGGAAGTCCAGAAAACCCGTGAGCCGTCCGCGGAGACCGCGTTGGAGGAGCTTCCCGCGTCGTAGGTGCTGAACAGCCCCACGGTGTTGGCCTGCGTGCTCACCGTCCCGTTCGGCAGCACGCTGACCAGCCGCACCTTGCCCCCGTCATAGACCTCGTAAACCTGGCCTCTACTGCCTTCCCCCGGCGTACCCGGGCTCGGCAGGGGGCCGTCGTCAACCGCCAGCGCATCGTTGGCTCGGTAGAAGACGTGGCTGCCGTCCGCCGAGAAGCCCTGCAGTTGCGGATTGAAGCAAAAGCTTCCTGGGCTTGCGCACGCCAACGCGTTGGGCGGCATGCGCGTGGTCAGTGCCTCATAGCTGTCCGCATTTGCTCCGCAGTTGGAGCGCTTGTAGAGATTCCGGTAACCCGGCAGGCCCGGAGTCGGCGACTCGCCCAGAGGCGGATCGCCATCCCAAAACAGCCAGCCCGTGCAGAGGTCCTCCGAGAAGGCCAGAAACTGGTTGACGAGGAAGTCTTCGGCGTTGCCGGGAAGGTTGGTCTCCCGCGCGGGCGTGATCGCATGCGTCGACCAGCCATCGACCTCATCGCGCGAGGCGATGTACTGGGAGACGTAGGGAGCTCCCACCGCGTCGCCAAAGGCGGTCGTGGAGGAGTAGGCGAGCTTCCCACCGTCGAGCGACGCCTGGGCGTAGAGCTGTTCGACGTTGCTGAGGTTCAGGTCGGCGCGGATGTCACCGTTGTTCTTCTCGACCGGGCTGACCATCTCATAGGCCCGGCAGTCGGGCAGCGGCGCGGAGGCACCGCCGCGGAAGGCCGGGTTGGGACAGCCGGTCTCCGGCGCCGGGTTTGGCGGGTAGGTGGCAAAGCTGCGCTCGGCTCCGAAGGCGGGCCCGCCACCCGAGCTCTCGGCCGCGAAGCGGTAGCGGTAGGTGGTGTCGGGCGCTAGGCCCGTGAGGGTGGCGGTGGCGGGCAGGGATTTGTCGGTCACCTCGGAGGTGAGGGTCACCTGCGGGCTCTGGGCCACGCAGGCGGCCTCCCAATCGCCGCCTTCCAGGCAGGCCTCTGTGGCGTACTGGACCCGGTATTCGGTGTCGGCCCAGAAGTTGGGGTTGATCTCGGCTGCCAGGGTGGCCTCGGTGATCTCCACCGAGGTGGCGTGGGGGTCGGCGATCGTCGGAGCGACCGAGGGCGGCGGGCCGGCGATGTCGGGGTCGGGGATCGGGGAGTAGGCGCGGATGAAGCTGTTGCTGAAGTCGCCATTGCTGGCGTAGACGGCGATCCCGCCCGCGCCGGTGACGTCGTTCGCGGTGAGACCGGTAGAAAACTCATAGAGGTCTTCGGCGAATTTCTCGACGAAGGCGCCGCTCGAGGTGAAGCGCAGCACCTCGGTGTTGGCCCGATCGAATGCGTAGACGTCGCCGGCAGGGTCGACCGCGACCGCGCGGGGGTTGGGGACCGCGAAGGTCGCGAGCGGGGTGCCCGTGGGGCTCAGCTCGCGCACACCTGGCTTGCTATCGAGGCCCGAGCCAGCGACGCTGCCAAAGGTCGCGTAGAGGTTGCCGGCGCCGTCGACGGCAAGCGACTGCACGACCTCACCGGGGATGGCGACGTTGGCCTGATGGATGCCCGCGGCATTGAAGCGCTGGATGCGGTTGGCTTCGCCGCCGACGTAGACGCGGTCGGCGGAGTCGATCGCGATGTAGTCGCCGTTGCCGGGCGGCTGGCTCTGGCCGAACGCAGGCCAGTCGAACTGCCCGTTGGCGGTACCTTTCGCCCCCATACGACAGTCGTTGGTAACGGTGCAAACCTCCGCCCCGTTGGCGCTCGTCATGGTGACGGTCTTGCCGCCGGCGGGGGTGAGCCCTGAGGCGTCGGCGCTCATCTGGTTGACGTCGGTGTCGGCGAAGCGGGTGCCCTGGAAGGTGACGACCCAGGGGCCTCCGTTGGGGCCGGAGACCGAGACGTCGCCGACGCCGATGTTGGAGAGCGCCTCAAGCGCCTCCTGGACGCTGTCGGTGACTCCCGGGGTGCCGGGGTCGGTGGCGGGGGCGTTGAAGGCGATCGGGGTCGTGGTGCCGCTGCTGGAGGAGGGATTGGGGGTGGAGAAGGTGAGGGTGAAGGTGCCGCCCGTGGGGGCACCGCCGATCGCCACCGTTTGTTTCTCGTTGGTCGGGACGTTCTCGGCGCCGGCTGCGACCGTGAGCGTCACCGGGCCGCTCGTCGTCGCCGGCTGAGAGAGCGTGATCGAGTTGGGGCCGACCGCCGTGATCCTCGTTTCGGGCGGGATGCCGCCGTCGGATGCGGTGATCGTCTGGCCGACCATGAAGGCCTTGCTCGTGGTCGTCACGGCGCTGATCGTCGTCGTGCCGTTCAGCGTGCCGGTGCCGGTGGCGCCACCGGTGACGACGTCGCCGCCGAAGGCCGCCAGGAACTGGCCGGTGGGGCTGAACTTCTGCACTCGCAGGTTGTTCCAGTCGGTGACGTAGACGTTGCCGGATGAGTCGAGGGCGACCCCCTGGGGGCGGAAGAGCTGACCGGCGCCGGGGCCCGAGGCCCCCGCCTTGCAGGTGGCGGTGCAGATCTCGAACTGGTCGCTGGGAGTGTCGCCCGCAGCGCCCTCCGGTGCGACGTCCCAGCCCCAGGCCCGCACGAAGGTGCCCCAGGCGCTGAACTCGCTGATCCGGTAATTCTCCTGCTCGGCGACGTAGAGGTGGCCGTTGTCGGGGTTGGCGACGATGCCGCGGGGCTGGTTGGTCTGCCCGGCCCCCGAGCCGGTTTTGCCGGTCTCCCAGAGGACGGGCGCGACGGCCTGCGCCGCGGGGACGAAGACGAGTAGCGCCAGGGTGCAGGAGGCGAGGCCGGCGACAAGGCGCCGCCTGCGCGGTCTTACTCTGCCGATCCTCGCCGAGGCTGCGATGGAGCGCTTCATCGTCCGTCCTTCCCGTGGTCTTCCTGTCTCGTGATTGGTTCTTCGTCCTCAAGCCGCCCCGACCGGTCTCGATCGGAGCGGCTCGCAACCGCTCCGCTAGAGGGCCGCCGTCACGGCAAAGGTGCCGGCTGCCCGGGCGTTGGCTTCCATGAAGTTCCACTCCAGGAGCGCCCCGGCGGTGGAGGCTCCGGCAGCGTTGCTTGCTTTCTTGATGCCGATAGGGCCGCCCAATGGGCCGAGTTTGTTCGTAAACGCCGCATAGACACAGAGGTGGCCGGGTTTGGCCTGTGGGTTTGCCGCATTCACGCCGGCGCCGATGCCGCTGCCGCAGTCAGTCGGCGTGAACTCCTCTCCGAACACCACTTCTTTGCCCGCCGGGTTGATGTAGTGGACGTGGGCTTCGTCGAGCTCGGCCCCCAGCGGGACCGGGAAGGAGATCGGCACGTACAGCGGTTCGGCCGGAGGCGAAGGGAGCGTCCCGAAGCTCCACGCCCCGGTCACGGTCGCACCGGCGGGCAGCTCGTTGTCGGGCGTCCAGGGCTGACCGTTGGTCCCGTTGGCCCCTTTCAGGTTGACCCCGGCGGGCCAGACGCCATTGGCCTTCGGGCCGTAGATTTTCTGCTCGTCGGTCTCGATGTAGAAGTCGCCGTCGGTGCCGAGCGCTCCGGTCGGGATCGCGGTGCCGCTGAGGACGGTTTTGCCGTTGGTCCCGTTCGTCCCGGTGGTGCCGTTGGTCCCGTTGGTCCCGTCTTTGCCGTTGGCGCCGGCCGGGCCGGTGTCGCCTTTAGCGCCGGGCGCGCCTGCCGGGCCCTGTGGTCCTGCGGGGCCGGCCGGACCGGTTTTACCTCTGGGGCCACGTGGGCCCTGTTTGGCTTTCGCCGAAGCGGAGGCCTTTTGATCCTCGCCGGAGTTGGAGGCGGCGTAAGCGCCGCCGAACATCGCGAAGACGAGGGCGATCACGGAGATCACTCCTGGAATTCCGAAGCGGTTGCGGAATGACGAGAACATCAAATCTCTCTCCTTGTCCCGTGAGCCCCTCTGCCTGCCGCTTCCCTTGGCGGCTCCCTTGGCGGACTCGGTTATCTGGTCCCTGTAGCCCTGCCCATCACTCGGACTGAACTGTTCCGTACATGGAACACCGCGAAAGATAGACAGTTGCGGACATGAAAGTCAAGCCAGGCGCACGAAATGCGCGTGGCCTCCCCAGCGTGGCCGGTATCGCGCGGGGCGCCAAGGCAATCCAATTCCCCTCCGCAATGGGGAAATCCCAGGTACGCAAACGTCTTGTTAAGCGGGGTGCTGCCCAACCGCTCGCCGCAGTAACCCGCCCCCGCAGGGTCGCTTCAATCCGGATCGAGCAGGATCAGGCCTCGTTCCTCCGCCTCGTCGGGAGGCACCAGGGCATTGCTCCCTTCCAGCTGCGGGACGGCGAGCGACATGCTCGACCAGTCGACCCGCGAGGACCAGTGCTGGGCGCGATCGGCCATGCGCAACAGCGGCTCGGGGTTCGATTGGCGACTCATCGCGCGCAGAGCGCCGAGGTAGTCGGCACGGAAGCAGAGGGGGACGGCGATCCTGCACTGGGCGGCGGAGCTCAGCTCGGCGTTGAGCAGGGCGCGGGAGACGCGGCCGTTGCCGTCGGCGAACGGGTGCACCTCGCTGACGGCGAACATCGCAAAGAGGGCGCGGGGAAAGCCGGGCGGGAGAGTCTCGTAGAAGCGCCAGGCCTCTCGCAGGGTGCCAAGAACGAGGTCGGGGGCGACGAAGCTCGTCCCCCCCGCCCGGTTGGGCCGCTGCTTCCACTCGCCCGGCGCCATATCGGGACGCCCCTCGAGGATGTTGCGATTCAGCAGCCGCAGCAGCTCGGCGAAGTCGTCGGCATCCGCGGGCGTGCGCGTGCGCAGGTTGGGATCGGCGACGACGCGAAAGGTGCCGAGGACGTCGTGAGCATCTTCCGGCCGATCCTCGGGGATGACCCCCTTGAAGACGATCTCCTCGGCCTCCTCGACCTCGAACTCGGTGCCCTCGATGAAGTTGGAGAAGTAGGCCTCGAAGAAGGCAAAGACGCGCTCCGGGTCGGCGGGCTCGGGGCGCAGCGTTGCAACGTGGCCGGCGAGTGCCCCGTGCAGCGTCTCGAAGAGCCCGACCCGGGCGGCGTCGAAGGGACGCCGGCGCCCCCTGGCCCGTGCTGACTCGGTGACGAGGCGGGAGTCGCCGGTGCCGAGCAGCGCGGAGATCAACTCATCGAGCCGCCGCTGCTCCGGTTCGGCGCCGAGCGCCGGGGCGAGCTCACGCGCTTCGTCCCTGATCCGCAGCAGGTCGTCCTCGCCGCGGTTGCGGGCGATCCGCTCCAGCCACTCCTCGAGCTCGGCGGTGGTGAGGGTCCTGGCCACTCCCGTGCGGGCGCGCGAGGGGCGCACGTTGTCGAGGGCGGTGCGCGCGTCACCGCTGCGGTGAAGGAGGCCGAACTGCATGTCGCCCGCGATTGGACCAGGCCCGGCGCGGGGCCTGAGGACGAGGCCGGGCAGGCTCACGGCGTTGGGATGCCCCCGCTCGGGACCGGAGTCGAGGAAGACAGAGCCATCGTCGGCGGGACGCGCTTCCACGGCCGAACGATCGACCAGCACGGCGCCCGGAAAGTAGAGCGCCGCGACGTCCATCCAGCGGCGTCGCAGCAGCCGCTGGGGCGGCTCGTCGAGATTCCACGTATAGAGGCCGCGGGCGAGGCGGCGCAATTCGCCGCGGCGCTGGGCCCGGCTCGCCGCTGCGGCATCGGCCGGGCGAAAGACCTCCGGCTCGTCCAAGAAGCGCTGTTTAACGTCCGCCACCGGCTGTCCTTAGTTCAAGTTCTCCTGCTTAAGAGCTTGAAAAAGACAATAACTGGTACTTAAGACGTGGTTGGATGCCCCGTTCTCAAACGCCGTTGGCGTCGAACTTGTAGCCGACGCCGCGCACGGTGAGGACCAGCTCGGGGTTCTGGGGGTCCCGCTCGACCTTTTGGCGGAGGTTGGAGATGTGGACGTCGCAGGCGCGCTCGTCGCCGTCGAACTCGGTCTGCCAGAGCTCCTCCATGATCTGGCGACGGGGGAAGACCTCGCCGGGGCGGCCGACGAGGAGGCGCAGCAGCTGGAACTCGGAGCGGGTCAGGTTGACGGGTACCTCGCGGACCATGGCGACGTGGCGGACGAGGTCGATCGCGACCGGGCCGGCTTCGATCCGCACCGCCTCGGCGGGCGCCGTACGGTCGAGCTCGCGGCGGCGCAGCTGGGCGCGGACGCGGCCGAGCAGCTCGCGCACCGAGAAGGGCTTGGTGACGTAGTCGTCGGCGCCGACCTCGAGCCCGACGACCTTGTCGACCTCGGCGTCCTTGGCGGTCAGCAGGATGATCGGCACGGCGCTGCGCGAGCGCACGTCGCGGCAGATGTCGAGCCCGCTCGGTCCCGGCATCATGATGTCGAGGATCAGCAGGTCGTAGGGGATGCCGTCGCCGACCCGCTCGGCGGCCTGGTCGCCGTCGGCGACCGGGGTCACCTCGAAGCCCTCCTGGACCAGCGCGTAGCCGACCGAGTCGCGGACCGAGGGCTCGTCGTCGGCGATCAGGATGCGGCCGCTGCTCATTCGGCGTCCTCGCGTGTTTGTTTCGCCCGCGCGCTCATGCCACCGGGGTCGGGCTCGGTTGCGCTAAAGGGAGGCGGACCCAGAAGGTGCTGCCCTTTCCCTCGACGGACCGGGCGCCGATTTCGCCACCCATCACGTCGACCATGCGCCGGGCGATCGCCAGGCCGAGGCCGAAGCCCTCCTGCACCCGCGACTCGGTGCGGCGGTAGAAGCGCTCGAACACGCGCTCTATCTCCGCCTCCGGAATGCCCGGCCCCGTATCGATCACCTCCAGCACGACCTCTCTCTTGCCATCGCGACGGCCGCGAACGGTAACGATCCCGGGCAACGGCATGTGCTTGAAGGCGTTGGTCAGCAGGCCGAGCATCACCTGGCGCAGCAGGGTCGGGTCGCCGCGGGCGGCCAGGTCGGCCTCGACGTCGACGCTGAGCTCGATGTGCGAGGGCGCCTCGACCGCCTCGACCGTGTCGCGGATCGCGGCCTCGACGTCGACCACCTCGGTCTCCCCGGCGCCGATCGACTCGACCCGGGCCAGGGTGAGCAGGGAGCGGGTCAGCCGGTTCATCCGCTCGGTGTCCTCGGCGAGGCGGCCGAGGAAGTGGTCGAGCGCGTCGGGATCGTCCTTGGCTCCTTCCCGCAGCACCTCGATCGCGCTGGAGATGCCGGCGAGCGGGTTGCGCAGCTCGTGCGCGGCGTTGGAGATGAAGTCGGCTTCGGCCAGGTCGCGGCGCATCTCTTCGGTGCGGTCGCGGGCGACGACGAGGACGGCGCGCTCGTCGGGCAGGGAGCGGGCGGTCATCGCGTAGGCGCGGTCGCCGATCCGCAGCGCCGGGTGGGCGGCGAAGCCGACGTCGGCGGCGCGCTTCAGCTGCAGCGTCATCGAATCGGGCGGCTGCCCCTCCCCGTCGAGCAGCTTCGCGGCAGCGCGGTTGGAGAAGCGCAGCGAGCCGTCCAGGTCTACGACGATCACCGCGTCGGTGAGGCCGTCGAAGATCGCCTGCAGCTTGTTGCGGTCGGCGGTGAGGACGCCGAAGCTCTCCTTCAGCGAGGCGCGCATCGACTCGAGGGCACGGGCGAGGTCGCCGATCTCGTCGCGCCCCCCGCTCTCCAGGGGGGCGTCGAAGGAGCCGGCGGCCATCTGCCCGGCGGCGCGGGAGAGGCGGGTGACGCGGTGGGCGATGCCAACCGCGATCAGGAAGCCGAGGAGGACCCCGAGGGCGCTTGCGCCGATCACGGCACGGGGCGTGTCGCCGATCAGGTAGACGACGCCGGCCGTGATGAAGGCCACCGCGGCGAAGGCGCCGGCGAGCCAGAGGCGCATCCCGATCCGCGTCATCGCGTGCTGGTCCGTTTCATGAAGGTTTACTAACACAAAATCGGTCCCGGCTCCACGCCCATGTGGAGTGGGCGGCTGGGCGGCATGGGAGAATCGCGTGTGTGCGCACGCTCGTCTTCATCCCCGCCTGGAACGAGGCCGCCTCGGTCACCGCTGTGATCGAGGGCGTGCGCGAGCGCCTGCCCGAGGCCGACGTGCTCGTCGTCGACGACGGCTCGACCGACGCGACCGCGGCTCGCGCGCGCGAGGCCGGGGCCACCGTGGCCTCCCTCCCCTTCAACCAGGGCCTCGGGGCGGCGCTGCAGACCGGCTACCTCTACGCGCTGCGCGAGGGCTACGACTTCTGCGCCCACCTCGACGCCGACGGCCAGCACCCGCCAGCCGAGGTGGCGCGGCTGCTGGAGGAGGTCCGCGCCGACCGCGCCGACCTGGTGATCGGCTCGCGCTACCGCGACCCCGACGCCTCCGCCTCGCACGAGGAGGGCGGCGGCGAGGACTACCGGCCGACGCTCTCGCGCCGGATCGGCACCAGCGTCTTCCGCTTCTTCCTCACCCTGGCGACGCGACAGCGCTTCACCGACACGACCAGCGGCATGCGGGCCGCGAACCGGCGCGTGATGGCGCTGTTCAGCGCCCACTACTCGCCCGACTTCGCCGAGATCGAGTCGCTGCAGCTGGCGGTGCGGCAGGGGCTGCGGGTCGAGGAGGTGCCGGTGCGGATGCTGGAGCGGGTCGGCGGCTCCTCCTTCCTCACCCCGGTGCGCTCGGCCTTCTTCATCTTCAAGGGGATGATCGTGCTGCTGGTTGGCCAGTTCCGGCCGCGGCACGTGGAGGCGGAGCGGTGAACGCGATCCTTGTCCTGGCCGCCGACCCGAAGGTCCAGCTCACCTCGCAGACGCGGATCCTGGCGGCGGCGATCGCGGTCGCCTTCATGGTGATGATCCTCGAGCTGATCCGCCGCGACCGGCTGCAGGAGCGCTACAGCGTGGTCTGGTTCGTCGCCGGCCTGGGGATGCTGGCGGGCGCCGCCTTCCCCGGCCTGCTCGGCGTCGTCGCCGACCTGATGGGCGTCCGCGACACCAACGTCGCCCTCTTCTCGATCATCCTCCTGCTGCTGCTCGGCCTCGCCCTCAACTTCAGCGTGATCATGTCGCGCCAAGCCGCACAGATAACCCGTCTGGCCCAGGAGCGGGCGATCGAAAGGGCGCGCGAGCAGACGCAGCGGAACGGCGACTCCTCCGAAAGCCACTCAGCCGAGCAGGCGCTCGACGCGGAAGAAGAGCGCCTCCAGGGCTAACTCCTCGGAGACGTTCAGGTCGAGGCGCTGGCGGGTGTCCTGGACCAGCTCGGCGGCCCGGCGGGCGCTGGCAGGGTCGAGACGGGCGGCTTGAGCCTGGAGCTCGGCGAGGCGGTCGCGGTTGAAGGCGACGTCGGCGGCGCCGCTCGAGACGGCGGCGAGGTCGCGGAACCAGGCGGCGACGAGGTTCAGGCCCAGGTCGAGCAGCTCGGTGCGGCGACGGCGCCCGGCCCGCTTCGCCTCGTCGGCGATGTCGCGGGCGGAACGCTTGAGGCCGGCGGCTTTCTCCTCCTCGAGCGCTTCGCGGGCGGCGGCCTCCGCATCGGCGCCGGCGGCCTCGGCGTCGGCGAGCAGGGCCTTCCAGTCCATCGCGATCGAGTCGGCCCGCAGCTTCCCGCCCTCCTCGCCCAGCAGGAAGCGGGCGAGGTCGAGGTCGCCGGCGGAGAGCCTGGCCGCGGCGACGACCTCCTCGGCGCTTTTTCCACCGCCCTCGGCGGACTCGGCCAGGACGGCCTCGACGACCTCGGGAGGAAGCGGGGCGAAGTCGACCGGCTGGCAGCGGGAGGCGATCGTCTCCAGCAGCGCCGCCGGCTCGGAGCTGAGCAGGATCAGGTGGACGAACCGGGGCGGCTCCTCCAGCGTCTTCAGCAGCGCGTTCTGGCTCTCGTCGCGCATCGCCTCGGCCGCCTCGATCACGAAGACCCGCTTGCCGCCTTCGAAGGGGCGGTAGACGGCGGCGCGGATCACCCGCTCGCGCACGTCCTCGACCAGGTGCTGTGCGCCGCTGTGGGTGAGCCAGACCAGGTCGGGGTGCGGGGAGGGGTCGAGCAGGGCCCGGCGGCGCGCGTCATCGGGGTCCTCCGCACCCGTCCCGAGGATCTCAGCGGCGAACGCTCGGGCGGCGGCTCGCTTGCCCGCGCCTCGCGGACCACGAAAGAGATACGCATGGGACGGCCCCGACGCCAACGCCGCGCTGAGCGCGACCTGCGCCCGCGGCTGGTGCTCGAGCGACGATTGAAGCGTTGAGGGGGTCATAGGCTGTAAAAGGCTTCAACCGTGCGAGCGGACGGCCTCCATCACCCGCTCGTGGACCTCCTCGACCGTCCCGTCGGCGTTGACGACGACGACGCGATCGGAGGCGATCGTGGCGATCTCCTCGTAGGCCTCGGCGACGGCTCGCTGCAACTCCAGTCCCTCGGCCTCGAAGCGGTCCTCGCCGTCGGCGCGTCCCAGGCCGACCTCGGGGTCGACCCGCAGCAGGATCGTCAGGTCCGGCCAGAGGCCGTCGATCGTCGTGTCGACGAGCGAGAGCACGTGGCTGGTGCCGAGGCCGCGCGCTCCGCCCTGATAGGCGACGCTGGAGTCGGCGAAGCGGTCGGCGACGACGGTCCCACCCGACTCCAGCGCCGGCCGCACGACGCGGCTGAGCAGGTCGGCACGCGCGGCCGAGAAGAGCAGCAACTCGGCAAAGGGATCGATCTCCAGCGCCGGATCGGCGAGCAGCTCGCGGATCCGCTCGGCGGCTCCGGTCCCCCCCGGCTCGCGGATCAGGATCGTCTCGGGGCCGAGCGCTGCGGCGAGCAGCTTGGCCTGGGTGCTCTTGCCCGAGCCGTCGACTCCCTCGAGCGAGACGAACAACGTCGGCGGCCTCAGCCTTTGGCGGCGGTTTTGGCTCGTTTGCGGCGGCGCGTGGCGGTGTCGGCTTTGCTCGTTTTGCTCGCCTTCTTGGCCGGCGCCTTGCCGTCCTCGGAACCGTCGGGCGGCGGTTTTTTCGCCATCGCCGCTTTCGCCGCTTTCGCCGCTTCGCGCTCGGCGCGGCGTTTCTTCATCTCCTGCATCGACTCGCAGTCGTCGTTGAGGCAGAGGTTCCAGGGACGGCCGCGGAAGGGGACGACTTTCAGCCGCGGCGTGCGGTCGCAGATCGAGCAGCGCTCTTCGAGCCGGAAGACGTCGCCGCGCTGGGGCAGCGGGAAGGTCTGGTCGCAGGACTCGGGGTCGTCGAGGACCCACCCCGTGCATCCAACAAACCTTTTTCCTGATTTTTTCGCCCGGATGATCCGCAGCATGTGGGGCGAGTCGTCCTCCTTCTTGCGCCCGGCTTCCTCGCAGACCTTGCAGGGGCCGAGGATGCGGTCCTCGTCCATCCCTTTCCAGATGACTTTGGCCAGGTCCTCGCGGCTGCCGTCGATCTCGGTCCAGGTCTTGTGCAGGAGGTCGCGACTCTCGCCGACGACTTCGCCCTTGCTCATCTCGCCGGCGGCGATCCGGTCCATCTCCGCCTCGAGCTGGGCGGTCATCTCCGGCGTCGCCATCGCCGGCACGTAGTTCTTGAACGCCTCGTACAGAGCGATCCCGGTCTCCGAGGGGACCGGCGGGTTGCCGTAGACGTAGCCGCGGTCGAAGAGCTTCTGGATGATGTCGGCGCGGGTGGCTTTGGTGCCGAGGCCGCGCTCCTCCATCATCTCGATCAGTTTGGCCTGCGAGATCCGCGACGGCGGCTGGGTCTCCTTGTCGACGATCCAGGGCTCGCCGTCGAGGGCGAGCTGCTGGCCCTCCTGCAGGGCCGGGATCTCCTCGTCGGCCGAGCGGGCGTAGGTGTAGATGCCGGCGTAGCCGGGGTCGACGACGACCGAGCCGCGGACGAAGTAGGTCTCCGAGCCGGCCTCGATGTCGGCCCGGGTCGACTCGGTGATCATCGGCGGGCTGAAGGTGGCGAGGAAGCGGCGCACGACGAGTTCGTAGAC
>DATMEP010000021.1:0-2348 GCA_035556755.1 Solirubrobacterales bacterium | reverse complement strand
TCCGCGAAGACGACGTCCGCGCCCCGGCCCGCGATCACGACGTCACGGCCTCCGCCCGCGCAGATCACGTCGTCGCGCTTGGTCCCGTGGAGGAACTCGCCCTTCGCGGTGCCGTTGATCGTGCAGCCGCGCGGGCGGGCGTTGAACTCCTCGACGGCCATCACCGGCCGCAGAGTTCGCTTCATCTCTTTGGTCGCGAAGGCCTTGCGCAGCACGTCGTCACCCAGGGCGTTTGACAGTGCGGCCATGGCCATGCCCTGGTCGAGGGAGAGGTAGGACCCGGAGACGGTCCCGGTGTCGACGTTCACCGAGTCGAGAAAGCCCAGATCGGTGTAGAGGCCGTCGAAGTCCCCCTCCAGAGCCGACAGGTTCGCCCTGGTGGCGGCGGGCGCGAACCGCAGGCCGAGGAACGCGGCGTGCGGGGTGACGACGCCGTTGGTATAGGCGCTCGGCGGCGGATCGGGCACCGGGTCGCGGTCGGGGCAGCCCGGGAACCCACGATCGACAAGGGTCGAGTCGTTGTTGGACGGATAGCCGCCCGGGTCCATGCCGAGGGCGTCGACCCCGTAGGTGCGATAGCCGCCCTCGGGCACGTTCGCGGGCGAGAAGCCCCAGTACCCGTACTGCGCCTCCTGGAGGCCGTGATGGATCTGCCCCTCGACGGTGAGCGGATGGTTCGACCTCCAGCTCCCCGGCGCCCATTCGTCCTCCGGCAGGAACAGCGCAGGCATCAGCGCCTCGAACATGCTCCCGCCCCAGGCCGGCGTGACCAGCGTGTCGTTGCCGGCGGAGTCCTTGTAGGGATAGGCGCCTTCGAAGACGCTCACGCCGTAGTACTCGCGGGTGGGCCCGATGGGCCTGGTCTCCTGCCCGCAGTTGTTGGTGAAGCTCCGGAAGGCCCCGAAATAGTGTCTGGGCGGAATCTCGCCCTTGGCGATGCCGATGTAGCTCGCGATCCGGCTCTCGCTGACGATCGTGTCGTAGCAGCAGGGCGCGTTGCCGGTCCGAGGCTCATAGTGGAAGAGGATCTGGTTGCGCTCCGGGACGTAATAGAAGCCGAAATCCATGCTGTCGTAGATCGCCTCGGTCCGGTCGGCCAGCTCCGGAACGCTTCGGCTCACGACCGCGAGCCCGGTTGCGAGCCAGCCGTTGTCCACCGAGGACAGGCGGGGCTCGTGGGGATCGCCGCTCGGCGGCCACACGGTGATCTTCTCGCCGGTGCGGTGGTCGTACCAGTTGAAGAACTGGCCGCTTTCGGGGTGGCGCTCCATCTCCTCGAGCGTGGAGACGGTCCGCTCGAGGCGGCTCACCGCCTCATCGTGATCGATGATCCCGAGCTCCTCCGCGCCGACCGTGCTCCACATGTAGGCGCCGATGTTCGTGGTCGAGGTCTGGACGGAGCGCTCGCCGTCCGTGGAGAGGATGTCGGCCGGCAGGCCCGAATCGGGGTCGGTCATCGCCACCATGGACTCCCAGGTGTCGGCGGCGTACCGGTGCAGCGTGTCGCTCGATGCCCCCGGCGCGGTCGCCGCGCCGCCGGCGAGGACGCCGAGCAGGAGGCAGACGAGCGCGACCGCGGCCGACCCGGTTCGGCGCCGCGCATCGGTCCCACCTGTGACCGGCGAGCTCGGCATCACCGTCTACATTGCCCTGACTTTCAACATTTCTAACGCGAAACTGTGCGGATCGCCGAAAAAACGGCGCGTGACCGCCGCTCTCCGGGGGTAATCTGGGCTTCGCTGGCCTCAGGGCGAGGCCTCGGCGCGCCTTCGCTCAGCCCGGCGGCATCTCGTCGAATTGCGGGGCGTCGTCGCCGATTTGGTGCCAGCTGGCCTTGTAGGCGACCTGCTGGTGGAAGCTCGGCTTCATGTCGAGGTCGCTCATCAGCCCTGCGGCCACGAAGTACACCGCGCCGAGGTCGTCGTAGATGCTGGAGCCGCAGTTGCTGCAGAAGTTGCGGGGCGCGAGATGGCTCTCGTAGGTCTTGACCAGGTCCTCGCCCTTGGTGAACCCGAAGTTCTCCTTGGCGACGACCACCCCGGCAAGGCTCGAGCCCGTCCAGTGCTGGCAGCGGGTGCAGTGGCAGTACCCCAGTGCCTGGGGATCCCGGACCTCGTACTCCACACCCTCGCACAGGCAAGTTCCCTTGAGCGTCTCAGTCATCTCGACCCCTCCTTGAGTTGGCGATGGACGATCCGCCGCCACGCTATCACCGGCAGGCCGAAGCGAGGGATGCTGGATTCAGAGCGGGGCGCTCAGGGCGCCGCGAGCTCCGGCGCCCGCAGCAGGTCGATGAGCGTGTAGCGGCCGGGCTCGGCGCTCGGCAGCGTCGGCCGCCAGTCCTCCTC
>DATMEP010000020.1:0-38527 GCA_035556755.1 Solirubrobacterales bacterium | reverse complement strand
CAAGCTGGTCGACGGCGTCACCAAGCTGACCGAGATCACCTTCGAGAGCCGCGACGAGCGGCAGGCCGAGAACTACCGCAAGATGATGGTGGCGATGGCCAGCGACGTCAGGGTGATCCTGATCAAGCTGGCCGACCGGCTCCACAACATGCGGACGCTGGGCGCGTTGCCGAAGCAGAAGCAGCTCGCCAAGTCACGCGAGACGCTGGAGATCTACGCCCCTCTCGCCCACCGGCTCGGGATCCACGCGATCAAATGGGAGCTGGAGGACCTCGCCTTCGCCACCCTGCACCCGCGCAAGTACAGGGAGATCAAACAGCTCGTCGCCCAGCAGCGCGACGAGCGCGAGACCTACGTCAGCGAGGCGGGGGAGTTCCTCGCCGGCGAGCTGAACAAGGTCGGGATCGCGGCGGAGATCTCCGGCCGCGCCAAGCACTTCTACTCGATCTACACGAAGATGACCAAGAAGGGGCGCGAGTTCAACGAGATCTTCGACCTGACCGCGATGAGGGTGATCGTCGGCTCGGTCAAGGACTGCTACGGGGCGATCGGGATCATCCACTCGCTCTGGAAGCCGCTGCCCGGGCGCTTCAAGGACTTCGTCGCGATGCCGAAAGCGAACATGTACCAGGCGCTGCACACGACGGTGATCGGGCCCGAAGGCAAGCCGCTGGAGATCCAGATCCGCACCGCTGAGATGCACAGCCTGGCCGAGTACGGGATCGCCGCCCACGTCGCCTACAAGGAGGGCGGCGGCGGCGATCCGCAGCGCGAGAAGATGACCTGGCTGCGCCAGCTGGTCGAGGCCGAGGGGGAGCAGGACCCGGCCGAGTTCCTCGAGTCGTTGAAGGTCGACCTGTTCGAGGACGAGGTGTTCGTCTTCACCCCCAAGGGCGAGGTGAAGAACCTCTCGGCGGGTTCGACGCCGCTCGACTTCGCCTACGCCGTCCACACCGACGTCGGCCACCGCTGCGTCGGCGCCAAGGTCAACGGCTCGATCGTCCCGCTGCACTACCAGCTGCGCTCGGGCGACATCGTCGAGGTGATGACCGCGAAGCAGAACCGCGGCCCCTCGCGCGACTGGCTGAAACTGGTGCGGACCAGCCGCGCCCGCAACAAGATCCGCGCCTGGTTCAAACAGGAACGGCGCGAGGACGCCGAGCGCAACGGGCGCGAGGCGCTCGAGGAGGCCCTGCGCAAGCGTGGCCTGCCGATGCAGAAGCTGGTCATGTCGCCGCTGCTGGCCGACGTGATCCGCGAGATGGGCTTCCGCAAAGCGACCGAGTTCTACATCGCGCTCGGCCAGGGCAAGATCTCCACCAAGTCGGTTGCCAACAAGCTGATGCAGCGGCTGAAAGCCGGCGAGGCGGTCGAGGAGGAGCCGCTCGGGCTCCCCGGCGAGGCCCGCGAGGACAAGGCGCGGCGGACCAAGGACGCCTCCAACTACGGGATCACCGTCAAGGGAGTCGAGAACGTGGTCGTGCGGCTCGCCAAGTGCTGCCGCCCGGTGCCCGGCGACGAGATCGCCGGCTACGTCTCACTCGGCCGCGGGATCACCATCCACCGCACCGACTGCAAGAACCTGAAGGCGCTGAGAAAGGATCCGGAACGGTTCGTCGAGGTCAGCTGGGGCGGCGAGAACGAGTCCACTTACAGGGTCGAGCTGCAGATCGACGCCTACGATCGCACCCGCCTGTTGGAGGATCTCTCGCGGACCTTCTCCGAGGTCGGGATCAACATCATCGGGGCGAGCTGCATGACCAAGCACCCGATGGTGAAAAACCGGTTCGTGATCGAGGTGGGGGACACCGAGCAGCTGAAGCAGTGCATCTCCCGGCTGAGGAACGTCGAGTCGGTGTTCGACGCCTACCGGATCACGCCGGCGGCGTGATCCGGGGTTGACCTCGGATACGGGCGAAACGTCGTCTGAATATCCCCCGGGGACGGGATCTCCCCTCGGATACGATCGGGTGGGTGGTGAGATCGATGAAGAAGGCCGTGACGGTCTCAGTCAGCGCGTTCGCGCTCGAGGCGCTCGCCGGCAGCGACCAGGGCGGACCGGCGCGCCTTCCCGAGACCGTGGTCAGGGCGATCCGCTGCTACCTGAGCGACCGTGACAGCGGTCGTGCGGGATGGCCTTACCCGGCCTTCCTGCGCGAGCGTGAGTCCACCGGCGTGGCGCTGGGGCTGGAGATCGACGAGGACCTCTGGCGCGATTTCGAGGCTGAGGCGGTGAGGCAGAGTGTTTCGACTCAGCAGCTCGCCGGCCACGCGGCGTTCTACTTCGCCGCCGAGGTCGATGCCGGCCGGGTCGCCGAGCGGATTCTCGACGACGAGTGAACCGGCTGAGCCGGTGAGCTGGGCGGCTTACGCCGCAGCCACCATCGGGCCGGCCCCCAGCTCCACCAGGTTTGCCTGCAGGCTGCGCCGGCCCCGGTGATGGAGTCCGTGCACCGAGCTCTCGGTCCTGCCGAGGGTGTCGGCGATCTCGGTCGGCGAGAGGCCGACGATGTGACGGAGGACGAGCACCTCGCGCTGGTCGTCGGGGAGCCGCTCGAGCGCATGGCGAAGGTCGCGGCTGCGATCGAAGCTGGTCTGGGCCTGCCCGGTGTCGGAGATCCTCACCTCCTCGGTCGGTATCGCTCGCCTGGCGCGCATGTGGTCGAGCGCCGCGTTGCGCGCGACCCTCAGGATCCAGGCCGCGAACGGCACCTCACGCTGCTCGTACTTGCGGATCTTGGTCATCAGCTTGGCGAACACGTTCTGGGTGATGTCCTCGGCCTCGTGGTGATCGTGGACGAAGCTGGCCACGTACCGCTGGACGTCGGGAGCGAAGCGGACGTAGAGGAAGTGAAGGCCCTCTCGGTCGCCGGCCTTCGCGCTCTTCACAGCGCGCTGGACCAGCCGAGTGTCGCGGCTAGCCGACGGGATATTTGCCGCCGACTCCGGGTTACGACTGGTCAATTTCTTCCTCCAATGACTGTCAGGTTTTTCGAGCGAAGCCCCGCTCACTTGCTAAGTGCTGCGCCGAAAGGATTAAAAACGAATGATCGATTGTCAATGCTGGACATTCGTCCAAATCTCATACTCAGGCTCAAGTAAGCGGTTCGGAGGGTGGAAGTAAGGAGGATTTGAAGGATTACCTCAAAAATTTGGGTAGGTAGAAGAGTTCTATTTGTGAGGGAAAAGTGAAAGTCACGCTCGACAAATTCGCGAAGTTGGGAATCGAGGTCCAGTTGAGGACCGATCTTGCAACCGGCGTCGAGGCGGCGCTGGTGCATTACGTGGACCGGATCGAATCCGGCAGGGCACCGGTCCCGCCGCCGCGATTCCTTCGCGACGAGGCGTTCGGTGCGGAGGAGGCTGCGCTTGAGCTGGCAGTCGCCGCCGACGCCCGCGCCATCCTCGAGCGCGAAGCGAGAACGCACCAGATCCCGGTGAGTCAGGTCCTCGCACACGCCGTGTTCGTCTACCTGGCGGACCTCGACTCGATCTCAGCTCGCTGCGCGTAGGACTCGGCGCGTAGGCGGCGGGACGGAGAGGCTAGGCGGGGGTCCGGTCGGCGGACAGCTCGCGCTGCCTACCGCGGGCCAGGGCCTCGTCGACCGGGCAGACGGGTATCGATTCGCCACCTGCGTGCAGGGATCGCTCCAGCGCCTCCAGGCCGAGGACGACCTCGAGGCCGAGGCGGGCGCTCGACGCGGGCGTGGTCCCCTCGTTGATGGCCGAGGCGAAGTCCTTCAGCTCCAGCCCGAGCGGCTCGGCCGCTTCGATCTGGGGGGCGACCATGTCGCCGGTGCGGTAGGTGAGGCGGTACTCGCCGAAGTTCGCGGGCGGCTCGGAGAAGTCGAGTCCACGGTCGTAGACGCGGACCGAGTCGTCGGCCGCGGTGTCCTCGTACTGGACCATCCGCTGGCTGCCGACGACGACCATCTGCCGCATCTTTCGCGGCGCCAGCCAGGAGAGCTGGACGTTCGCCTGGGCGCCGCCCTCGAAGCGCAGGGTGAGAAAGGCGGTCTCGTGGACGCCCTCGCGGAAGACGCTGCGGCCGCTCGCGGCCACCTCGACCAGCGGCTTGTTCAGCCAGTGGAGCAGGATCGAGAGGTCGTGGGGCGCGAGGTCGAGCACCACGCCGTCCTGCTGGTAGAGGCCGAGGTTCATCCGTGAGGAGGTGACGAAGTAGATCTCGCCCAGCACGTCCTCCTCGATCAGGCTCCGGACCTTGTTCACGGAGGGGCTGTAGAGGAAGGTGTGGCCCGGCATCAGCACCAGTCCGAGGTCCTCGGCGAGGGCAATCAGCTCCGCAGCCTCGTCCGCGGTGCGGGCGAGCGGCTTCTCGACCAGGACGTGCTTGCCGGCCTCGAGTGCGCGGCGGACCAGGTCGTAGTGCGTGTGAGGGGGCGTGGCGATCGCCACGGCCTGCAGCCTCTGGTCGGCCAGCGCCTCGTCCAGTTCCCGCTCGACCCGGACGCCGGGGTGCCGGCGGCGGAAGTCTTCGATCCGGCTGTCGTCGCGCTCGCAGAGGCCCTTGAGGCGGAACTCCGGTCGCTCGATGACGTTGCGGACGATGTTCGGGCCCCAGTAGCCGTAGCCGACAACCAGGGTCTCAATGGCGGGGTCGAGGAGCATCGACCTAGGAACTGATCCAGGGCACACGGACTTTCGCGGTCTCGTGGGTCTGGCGGGGGAAAAACGGAGGAGGCGCGTCGGCGGCCCGCGATCGGCGTCCAGCGCAGAAGTTCTCCGAACGGCGCCGCGTTTTTGTCCGAGCGCCCTTCTCTAGGGGCGGAAGACCCAAACGGCCGAACCCGGAGGCGACTTGAACCTGATTCTGATCCTGAAGGAGCTCTGGCACCGCCGTGCTCTCGTCGCCCTCTCGATCTTCGTCGCAGCCGCGATCTCCGTTCTGGCCGTCTTCCAGGTGAGCCTCGCGCCGCCCTCTGTCTCCAAGCGAGCCAAGGTCGAGGCCGAGGGCTCGATCGAGCTCCTCGTCGACTCGGCGCGCTCGCCGATCGCCGACGCGCGCCGCGACCTGACCGGCCTCACGGCTCGGGCCGCCGTCTTCGCCCGCTACATCTCCGGCGGCAACGTGATCGGCGAGATCGCCAAGGCGAACGACATCCCGGTCAAGCGGATCGACGTCGCCGGCGCGGCGCCGCTTCCGGGCCAGGTGCCGGGCATAGAAGAAGCCCCGCAGCTGAATCCCTACGGCATCTCGATCGTGCAGTCGGGCGAACTGCCGATCCTCACCATCTTCACCCGTGCCCCAACGGTCCGGGAGGCGAGGGGGATGGCCGCGGCCGCGCCCTCCGCCATTCGCAAGGTCGTCGAGTCGATCCAGGCGGAGCAGGGCACGCCGCTGACCAGGCGGGTCGAGTTCCGGGCGCTGGGACCGGCGCAGGCCGCCCTGGTCGACGACACGATCGGCAAGAAAGTCGCCGCGGTGCTCTTCCTCGTCCTGCTGACGATCTTCATCGTCGCGATCCTCGCGGTCCCGCGCCTGGTGGCTGCCTGGCGCGATGCCGAGCCGCAGGTCGAAGCCGCGCCGCAGCCGGTGGACGAACCCGAGGACGAGTCTGAGGCCGCTCCCAACGTCGTGCGCCTTTAGATGGAGCTGACGCGAACCATGAGGATCCTCTGGCGCCGCCGCCGCCTGGTGGCGCTCGGCGCGGCGGTCGCGCTTGTCGCGGCCCTGCTCAGCGTCTACAAGGTCGGCCTCGCCCCGCCCTCGCTGGAGAGCCGCACCAACGTGTTCGCCACGGCGTCGACCCAGATCCTGGTCGACACCCCCGATTCGGCCTTCGCCGACGTCGCCAGCGACCTCGACCCGCTCGAGACCAGGGCCAGCGTCTTCGCCCGCTTCCTCGCGACCCCGGCCGCGATCGCCCTGATCGCCAAGGAGGCCGGGTTCCCGGCCAACGCGATCGAGGCCCAGGGCCCCTACGACCTCAACGTCGCCACCTTCCACCAGGGGCCCACCGCGGAGCAGCGCAGCTCCCAGATCATCGGCGAGCGCGCCCTCTACCGGCTGCGGTTCGAGAACAACCCCGACCTGCCGATCGTCTCGGTCTTCGCACAGGCCCCCAGCGAGGACAAGGCGCTGGCGCTGGCGGCGGCGGCGCCGATGGCGCTCCGCACTTACATCGACCGCCTCCAGGCCCGGCAGCAGACTCCCGAAAACAGGCAGGTGGAGATCCGCCAGCTGGGGCACGCGACCGGTGGGGTCGTCAACGAGGGAGCGAACCTGCAAATCGCCACGCTCGTCTTCGTCGCCGTGCTGGTGGGCTGGTGCATGCTGCTGATCCCGGCCCAGACGATCGCCCGTGGCTGGCGCGAGGATGGAGGCGGGGGAGTTGCCGCCGCCTGAGCCGGTCGAAGGCGACGCCTGGCCACGCACCCGCCGGCCGCTGCCGTGGCTGATCGCGGCCTTCCTCGTGATGGTCTTCCTGGTCCCGTTCGAAGCGATCCACCCGAAGGTGAGCCTGCCCTTCAGCTCCGACCTCGATCGCTTCTTCGTCGCCCTGATCGTCGCCGTGTGGGCGATCGGTGGCTTGATCGGTCGCCGCGAGAACGTCCGGCGGCTGCGCTCGCGCGGCTGGGCCGCCGGGCTGACCGCCTTCGTCTTCGTCGCGGTGGCGAGCATCGCGGTCAACGTCGGGCGGATCACCAACCTCGGCGAATGGGAATTCGCGCAGAAAAAATTCGCCGTGCTGCTCGGGCTGGTGGCGATCTTCGCGATCGTCACCGTGACCTTGCGAGTCGCCGAGCTGCGCCCGTTCATGGTGTTGATCGTCGTCCTCGCCACGATCACGGCGGCGGGGACGATCTACGAGCAGAAAACCGGCTACAACGTCTTCTACTCGACCGCGACGACCGTGTTGTCGCCGCTGGCCACCGTCGACCCGGCGCCTACCGACATCAGCCGCGATCCGAGATCGCCCGGGCGGCCCCTGATCACCGGGCCGACCAGGCACGCGCTCTCTGTCACGTCGCTGCTCGGGATGGCATTGCCGTTCGCGGTCGTGCTGGCGGCGATCGCGCCCGCCGTGCGCCGCCGCATCGTCTGGGGCGCCGCCGCCTGCCTGATGGTCGCCGGCGCCCTCGTCACCCAGCGAAAATCCGGTGTGGTGGTGCCGGCCTTTGCGCTGCTGGCGCTGTTCGCTCTGCGACCGCGCCAGTTCCTCCGCCTCGCTCCCTTCGGGATCGTCGCGCTGGTGATCGCCCTTGCCGCCTCCGGCGGCAGCTTCAGCTCGGTCTCGGCGCTGAGCGGCGCCGGCAACAAGGACTCGACCCTGGGGCGCACCGGCGACTACCCGGCGGTCGTCCCCGACCTGCTCAGCAACCCGCTGCTCGGCCGCGGCTTCGGGACCCACGACTCGTCTCGTATCGACACCTACCGGATCTTCGACAACGAGTACCTGGGCGAGGTCTACCAGGTGGGAGCTCTGGGCCTGGTCGCCTTCCTCGCCATGATCATCACGCCGTTGCTGCTGGTGCGCTCGGTGATCCGCTCCGACAACCCGCTGCGTGGCCCACCCGCCCTCGCCGCCGGAGCCGGCTGCCTCGCCTTCGGGGTGGCGGCGGCGCTCTACGACGTGCTCAGCTTTTCGCAGGCGCCCTACCTCTTCCTCTTCCTTGCCGCGATCTGCACCTGCGCCGCCTCGGTGGAGGTGCCGGTGGCGCAGCGATCGCGATCGCGATCGCGATCCAGAGCCGTGTCGCGGCCCCGGGTGGCGCCGGCGCCTCTACCAGTGGACGCCTGAGGGCTTGCGGTAGCCGATCGGCTCTTGCCCGGCCGGGTTGCATTCGGCCGAGGTGCAGTTGCCGTCGGCGTCGAGGGTGACGGCCGTCGGTTCGCCCCAGATGTTGTCGGAGAAGGTGGCGGAGCCGCTCGAACCGGTGAGGGCGAAGCCGCCGTCGGGGTCGACCGCGACGTTGCGCTCGACCGCGTTGCCGGTGCCGCTGTCGCATTCCCAGGCGAAGCCGGGGAAGTTGTTGAAGGTCTGGCCGCCTTCGACCCAGGTGTTGCGGCGGACCGTGATGTTCGAGCGCGAGGTGCCGCCGGTTCCCAGCCCGCATATCTCGGTGCGGCCGCGGGCGATCTGGATCAGGTTGTTCTCGTAGAGGACCGAGTTGGAGGTGCCGCCGTGGATGTAGGTCGAGCCGGCGTTGCCGACGACGGTGCCTTCGTAGTAGCCCTGGTGGTGGATCCAGTTGTTGGTGATCCGCAGGTTCGGCCCGTTGCCGACGATCTGGATGTTGTCGGAGTGCGAGTCCGAGCCCGGGGTTGCGCCGACCGGGCCGATCTCGTTGCGGTCGATGAGGACGTTGGAGCCGTTCGATCCCTGGAAGCCGTCGGCGGCGATGTCGTGGACGCGGTTGGCGACGAAGCGCAGGTTGTTGGTCTCCCCGTAGCAACGGCAGCCGTAGCCGGTGTTGCCGGAGTCGTCGGCTTCGGTCCAGCCGATGTCGTTGTGTTCGATCGCGACGTCGTTGCTTTCGCTCGGCATGAAGATCAGCTGGTCGGACTCCCGGTCGGACGGGCCCGAGCCGCCGATCGTGTTGCCGAGCAGCCTGGTCCGGTGCGCCTCGCGCAGCTCGACCGAGCGGAAACGGGCGCTCTGGATCGTCAGGTCGGTGGTGTCGTCGATGCCGACGAAGCCCATCGAGCCGCCGTCGGTGGAGATCGTCACCGGGCTGGCGCCGAGGTCGTCGAGATCGACGTTGCCGACGCCGGCGACGATGCAGACGTCCTCGCCGGCCTGCACCGCGGAGCGCACCTGGGCGGCCGTGGCCGCGTCGGTGGCGCCCTCGACGCATCCGGACGGAGGGGGCGATGGGGGAGGCGGCGGCAGATCCGAAGGTGACGGGCTCGGCTCGCTGCTGGAAGCCGGTTGCGGGGAGGGGGCGGAGAGCACTCCGGCGGTGGCGCCCGGCGAGCCGGCTCGGGTGTTCGCCTTGCGTGGATTGAGCCCGCGGCGGATCTCGACTCCGTCGGGGATGCCGTCGCCGTCGCTGTCGGCGCGGCGGGGATTGGTCCTGGTCCGTCTCACCTCCACCCCGTCGCGGAGGCCGTCGCCATCGGTATCGGCCTTGCGGGGGTGGGTTCTGGTGCGGTAGAGCTCGACCCAGTTGCCCAGGCCGTCGCGGTCGAAGTCGGTCGAGCGCGTGGCCTGTGACTTGTGAAGGAAGGGCTTGGAGGCGGCGGGGGACGAGAGGGCGGTGGCAACGAGAATCGCCGCGATCAGTGCGCAAACGGTGCGGATGAGCCTTGCCTGACGTGAAAAGCCCTGCATATGCCCCCTATCGGCACCAGACTGGAACGCTCAAGACGATGGTTGAAACTACCCCGAATGCGCGACGTTATGTCAACTTGGCACTAATTTCCTACTTGACTCAGGCACTGCGCTTGAAGACGAGGTAGGGAATCAGCGCCAGCTCGGCCAGGCCCGGCAGCGGGTCCTCTCGGCTGAACACCGCCTCGACCTGGGCCCGGCGCAGCGAGCGCAGATAGTCGCCGGCGCGCAGCCGTCCGCGGCAGATCTCGGCGATCGCGGTCGGCAGATCGGTGAGGATGCGGACCCAGCTGACGCCGCTGCGGGTGCGCTGCGGCTCGACCGGTTGTTCCAGCTGACGGCGGTAGAGCAGGTAGGGGAAGTCGACGCCGGCCTGGCCGGCGATCGTGTGGTACCCCCAGGTGCGGGCGTTGAAGTCGAGCAGCTTGAAGGCGCCGGTGCGGGGGTCGCGCTTGAACTCCAGCTCGACCAGGCCGCTGAAGCGGATATGGCCGAGCAGCCGCCGCGAGAGCTCCTCGACCTGCGGCTCGTCGATCGTCTCCACGTAGGTGCTGGCGCGGCCGAACTCCGGCGGATGCTGGCGCAGCCGCCGGGCGACCATCGTCGCCACCGGCTCGCCGTCCTCGTAGAGCGCGCAGTAGGCGTACTGCTGCTGCCCGTCGCCGGGGATCAGCTCCTGGACCAGCACCTCGCCGGAACCGACGATGTCCGTCGCCTTGGCGACCAGGTCGCGCAGCTCCTCGACGCTGTCGGCGCGCCACGCCTTGGCCCCGGTCGCGTAGAAGAAGTGCTCCTTGATCGCCGGCTTGACCGCGAACGGCGGCTGCGCGTCGATCTCCTCCAGCTGGTCGAGGGAGGCCGGCTGCCAGGTACGCGGCGCCGGCACCCCGAGCGACTCGGCCAGCTCGTAGGTGCTGCGCTTGTCCCAGGCCCAGCGGATCGTCTCCCACCCCGCGGTGGGGACGCGGAAGACGCCCGCCAGCCGCTCGCGGTTGCGGGCGATCGCCGCGACGGTCTCGTCCCGGGTCGGGAAGAGCACCCAGCCCTCGAGGCCGCGCTCGCGGCCGATCCGGAGCAGGTCCTCGACCAGCTTCTCTTCGTCGCCAAGATCGGCGATCCGTGCCCAGCAGCCGGTGTAGCGGGAGACGCGGGCGATCGAGTGCTCGTCGTCGATCACGCACACCGGTACGCCGTGGCGACCGAGGCTGCGAACGATGCCGAGTCCCTGGTAGTCGCCACCGAGGACGATCGCCCCGGGGACGTCGCCGCCGCTTGCGTTGCGCTTGCTCATGAGGCCGACAGGGTCGCCGTCGCCGGCTCCAGCCCGAAGACCGCCTCGTCGTCGCGGCGGCTGGCCCAGGCGATCCGGGCGCGCTCGGCGCCGTTCCCCTCGACCCGCGCCGCGCCGCCGTCCTCGACGCAGCGCAGGCCGTCGCGGGTACGCCACCAGGCGGCGACGTCGCGGGGCAGCGCGAACCAGCCGTCGCGCTGTGCCGCCAGGTACTCGAGGAATTCCTCGTACATGCGCAGGCGGGCGGGCGTGTCGAGGTAGTCGGGGTGGACGATCAGGTTGATCAGGCCGCCGTTCTCGACGATCCAGTCGCTCTTCTGCGTCCAGAGCTCGATCGTGTCCTGGCGCAGGATCTCCCACAGGGTGTGGTCCTGGACCAGGGTGATCGGCAGCTCGACCATCTCGCCGAGGAAGAAGGGGAGGATCGAGCAGCAGCCGCCCGACTGCGGCTCGAACGGGTCGGTGTCGGGGAAGGAGCTGTCGTAGAGGGCGCCCAGCTCCGGCATCCAGTCGGGGTTGCGGTGCGTCGCCGGCGAGCGGAAGCCTGCCGCGTCCCACTCGGCGAGGTAGCGGTGGATCGCGGGCAGCTCCGCCTCGAAGCTGGCGCGGCTCTCGAACAGCTTGCAGTCGTGCTTGATCGCGTGCAGGCCGATCTCGCAACCGGCGGCGCGGACGTGGTCGAAGAGCCCGTCCTCGATCGGGTACCACTCGGCGACGAAGTTCCAGCAGGAGACGAAGCCGTGGCGGCGCTCGATCTCGACGATCCGGCGCACGTTGGCGACTCCGGCCGGGCCCTCGACGTCGTGGGTGAGGACGGCGGCGAAGCGCTTGCCGTCGGGCCAGCTGGCGATCGTCGGCAGCCGCTCGGTCCCGCGACGCTCCAGCTCGGCGAGCAGCTCGTAGTGGCGGCGCTCGACCAGCAGCGGCTCGATCGGCCAGCGGGGGAACTCGGTCTCGGCCTGGCGCTTGGCGTAGAGGCGCCGCATTGCGATCTGCAGCCGGCGCGGCAGCAGCGGCTTCAGCCCGTAGTAGGCGCGCATCGGCAGCGAGCGCCCCGCGCCGGAGTCGCGGTAGCGCTCCTCCAGGTAGTGGCGTTCGCCGTGGCTCGCGGTCATGCCGACACAGCCGATCGCGAGTAGGGGCCGAGCGGCGGCGCCGAGAGGCCGAGGGTCACCCGCAGGCTGGCCCACTCCGCGCGCACCCGCCGCCGCTGGGCCGGGCGGACCGCCGCAACGGCGCCGAAGACCACGATCCGGATCGCGTGCCCGAGGGCCAGGGCGGCACGGATGCCGGTCCTTCGCGCAGCGCCGTAGTGCTTGGCCGCGAACAGCATGCGCGAGTGGCTTAGCTGGGGCATCAGCTCGCCTCGCTTGCCCTCGCCCGAGTGATGGGTGACGACCATCGCCGGCAGGTGCGCGACGGGCCACCCGGCCTGCCAGAAGCGGTAGCACCAGTCGATCTCCTCGGAGTAGAGAAAGAAGCGCTCGTCCAGCGGCCCGACCGCCGCGACCGCCTCGCGACGGGCGATCAGGAAGGCCCCGACCAGCCACTCGGCGTCGCCTTCGTGCTGGTAGCAGGTGGCGCGCGTGTCGGCCTGCTGCAGCGTGCGGAAGACAGGCCAGTGGGCGGAGAAGAGGGCCTCGCCGAGGCTTCGCAGCGGCGAGGGGAAGCGCCTGATCGAGGCCTGCAGCTCACCGTCGGCGCCGCGCAGGACGACGCTGGCGAGGCCCAGCTCGGGCCGCGCGTCCATCGCCGCGACCAGGTCGCCGAACGTCCCGGAGCGGATCTCGACGTCGGGGTTGAGTAGGAGGACGTAGCGCCCCCGCGCCCGCTCGAGCGCGACGTTGTTGGAGGCCGCGAAGCCGCGGTTGTCGCGGCGCAGGACCCGCACCTGGGGGAAGTCTCGCTCGATCGCGTCGGGGGTGCCGTCGCCGGAAGCCGCGTCGACGACCAGCCACTCGACCGAGGCGTCTCCGGTGGCGGCCAGCGCCGAGTGCAGCGTCGTCAGGGCCATCTCGCGGCCGTTGTGCGTGACGACGATGACCGAGAGGTCCGGACGGCGGTCGAACATCAGCCGGTCGCGGTTCGCGAGGAGAGAGGCAGCCTGCCGAGGACGCGGGCGCGGGTCTCGCGGCGGACCGCGCGGCGGAACTCGCCGTCCTCGAAGCGCGGCGTCCGCCGGACTGCGGCGCGGGCGTAGCCGTAGAGGAAGGCGAGGCCCCCGATTCCGCGTGGCTTCGCGGCGGCGAACTTGCACGCCCGGAGCACTGCCCAGTAGAAGGGGGCCTGGGAGATGTAGTCCGCGGTGCCGTAGCGGGCGCGCCCGCGCAGAGTGCCGTCGGCGCTGCCCCAAGGGCGGTGGTGGACGGCGACCAGGTACTCGAAGGTGCGGGTGCGATAGCCGTGCATGCGGGCGAGCTTCTCGTCGATCGCGTCCCAGGCAAGCCGTTCCTGCATGCCGCCGATCGCTTCGAAGCACTCGCGCGAGTAGCACTTCAGGGCGCCGGGGACGTGGTGCTCGGTGGGGATCCGCTCCAGCCACCACTGGCCGTCGACCAGCTCGGTGCGCAGGCCCCCGGCCATGCCCAGGCTCGGGTCGGAATCGAACTCGCCGAGGATGCGCTCGAAGTACTCGGGCGGCAGCTCCATGTCGCCGTCGAGCTTGCTGAGGTGGGTGAACGCCTGCCACTCGACGCTCTCCAGCCCGAAGTTGAACGTGCGGGGGGCCGCCGCCGAGGCAAGCCGGTCGCGGGGGTTGGCCAGTGGCGGGTGCTCGGGTGCCCGCACCGCGTCGATGAAGGGGAACTCGTTTGCGAGCCGCTCGGCGATCTCGTAGGTGCCGTCGGTCGAGTGGTCGTCGACGAGCAGCCAGAGGTCGGGCGGCCGCGTCTGCGCGGCCATCGCGCGCGCGACGCGCTCCAGGTGGTCGGCCTCGTTGCGGACCGGTGAGATGACGAGCAGGCGTTGAGCCATATCCGCGGTATCAACGGCCCCCCGCGAGGCGATCTTGCGCCGCAAGAGCGGGGTCTCCGTGCCCGTTCAGTGAGGCGTGAGCACCAGGGCGCAGAGCGTGGAGATACCGAGCCGTCCCGCGTTCGGCGCCGAGCACGGCGCCGTCGAGGATTCCCGCTTCAAGCGCGCCCTGCTGAAGCTGATGCCCGGCGCGCGCCGCCACCGGCTGCTGGGAGCTGTTCGCGGCGCCCGCAACCGCGGCGACGCGGTCGAGTGCCCCTGCTGCGAGTCGACCTTCTCCCGCTTCCTGCCGCACCGCGGCCGCACGCAGGCGAAATGCCCGCGCTGCGGGGCGCTGGAGCGGCACCGCGTCCTGCAGCTCTTCCTCGAACGGGAGACGGACCTCTTCGAAAGGGACGGGGCGATGCTCCACGTCGCGCCCGAGTACACCTTCCTCCGCCGCTTCGGGAAGACGGACGGGCTGCATTACGTGACCGGCGATTTCGACTCGGCCCTGGCCGACCACCAGCTCGACGTGATGGACATCCCTTTCCCGGACGAGAGCTTCGACTTCCTGATCTGCAACCACGTGCTCGAGCACGTCGAGGACGACCGCCGGGCGCTGGCCGAGATCCACCGTGTCCTCGTGCCCGGCGGCTGGGCGATCCTGATGTGCCCGGTCGACTACAGGCGCACGACGACGCTCGAAGACCCCACCGTGGTGACGCCCGAGGATCGCCACCGGGTCTTCGGTCAGAGCGACCACGTCCGCCTTTACGGAAGCGACTACGCCGACCGCCTGGGGGAGGCGGGCTTCGCGGTGCGCGCGGATCGCTACCTCGACGGCTTCGACGAGCGCACGATCGGTCGTCTCGGGCTGCGGCGCGAAGAGGACGACGCGTTTGGCGAGGAGGAGATCTTCCTCTGCACGAAGCCGGCCGCGGGCGCCCGGACGGTGCACCCGTGAGCCGCCCGAGCATCGCCGAGCGCCTCAGGCAGACGCGCCGGCTGGCCCGCGGCGAAGGGGTATCCGGGGTGGCGGCCCGGTTGCGGGCGCGCGCCTCGGAGGCGATTGCGCCGCCGGGGGACCGCGGCCTTCCGGTCAGCCGCGAGGACCTCGTCCGCGCCTCGGAGGTCGCAGCGGCGGGGTGGAAGCTCCCCGAGCCGGCGCCCTGGCGGGAGGGCGAGCCGCTCACCGTCGCCTGGGTCTGCGTGCCGCCCGGAGCGGGCTCCGGCGGCCACACGACGATGTTCCGGATGGTCGCGGCGCTCGAACGCGCCGGGCACAGATGCGTCGTCTACCTGCACGACCGCCACGGCTGGGATGTCGAGCAGCACCGCCGCGCGATCCGCAACTGGTGGCCCTGGGTCGACGCCGAGGTGCGCGACCTGGCCGGCGGGATCGAGGACTCCCACGCCATCTTCGCGACCAGCTGGCCGACGGCCTACCCGGTGCTCGCCTCGCCGGCGAAGGGGGTGCGCTGCTACTTCGTCCAGGACTTCGAGCCGTGGTTCTACCCGGCGGGGAGCGAGGCCCTGCTCGCCGAGGCGACCTACCGCTTCGGCTTCCACGGCGTCACCGCCGGTCGCTGGCTGGCTCAGCTGCTGCGGCGCGAGTACGGCATGGCCGCCGACCACTTCGACTTCGGCTGCGACCTCGAGCACTACGCCCTCGCCGGCTCGCCGGAGCGCAGCGGCGTCTGCTACCTCTGCCGACCGGGGAAGCCGCGGCGGGCGCACGAGCTGGCCGTGGCCTCGCTGGAGCTCTTCGCCGCCCGCCATCCCGAGGTCGAGATCCACACCTACGGCGCGTCCCCGGGCAACCTCCCCTTCGCCACCACCGACCACGGCCTGCTGACGCCGCAAGAGCTCGGGGCGCTCTACGGTCGCTGCGCCGCCGGCCTGGTGCTCTCGGCGACCAACGTCTCGCTTGTCCCGCACGAGATGCTGGCCGCCGGCTGCATACCGGTCGTCAACGACGCCGAGCACAACCGCGTCGTCCTCGACAACGACCACGTCGCCTACGCCGAGCCGATGCCTTTCGAGCTGGCCCGCACGCTCTCGCGGCTGGTCTCGCGGCCGGCCGCTGAGCAGGCTGCCGCTGCCGAGGCGGCCGCGGCCAGCGTCGAGTCGATCTCGTGGACGGAGAGCGGCGAGCGAGTCGAGCGGGTCGTGCGCGAGATCGTCGCCGCCCGCAGCGTCAGCGAGCTGGTCGCGTGAGCGCACTCGTCAAGGTGATCGTGCCGTGTTACGGCTACGGCGAGCTGCTCGAGGGCTGCCTCGAGAGCGTGCTGGGGCAGGAGGGCGTCGACGTGCGCGTGCTCGTCGCCGACGACTGCTCTCCCGACGACACTCCGACCGTCGCCCGCCGCGTGGCCAAGCGCGACCCGCGCGTGGAGTACACGCGCCATAAGCGCAACGAGGGCCTGATCGCGACCGCGAACGAGGGCCTGGAGTGGGCGGCATGCAGCGACTACGTCGTCCTCCTCTCCGCCGACGACCTGCTCGTGCCGGGGTCGCTGTGGCGGGCGGTCAGCACGATGAAGGCGCACCCGGAGGTGGGCATGGCCTATGGGCGCGCCCCGTACTTCCGCTCGGGCCGGCCGCTGCCGCGCTACGGCAGGTGGCGCGGGACCGAAGTGTGGCCGGGCGCCGAGTGGATCCGGCGCCGCTGCCAGTCAGCTCACAACTGCATCTCCTCGCCCGAGGTCGTCGTCCGCACCTCGGTGCAGATGCAGGCCGGTCCATACGACCCCGCCTGCACCCACGCCAGCGACCTCAACATGTGGCTGCGGATCGCGTCGATCTCCGACGTCGCCTACGTCAAGGGAACGGCGCAGGCGCTCTACAGAGTCGACCCCGAGAGCATGCAGCGCAGCATGCGCAGCGCCGAGGACGGCACGATGACCGACCTGACCGAGCGCCGGGTCGCCTTCGAGCACGGGCTCGCCGGCGCACCGCTACCGCAGGCGGCGGAGCTGCGCGCGACGGCCAGGCGCCGCCTGGCCCGCCAGGCGCTCTGGCAGGCGAGCCGCGCCTACGACCGCGGCGAGGTCGACGGCCCCGGCGCGCGCCCGGTCGAGGAGCTGATCGCCTTCGCGTTCGAGACCTACCCCGAGGCCCGGCAGTTGCGCGAGTGGCGCGGCCTGCGACTGCGTCAGCGCATCGGCGCCGGCCGCTCGCTCTGGTTCCCGCCCTTCCTCGCCACCGGCGCCGCCCACCGCCTCCACGGCCACGCCCGCAAGCTGCGCTGGCGCCTGCACGGCGTCTGAAAAAGCAAGCGTCGCAGTCAGTGCTACAGTTGTGCGCATGGCAAGAGCCGTTTCAATCCGCGAATTAAGGAACTCCACCTCAGCCGTTGTCTCCGAGCTGGAAGCCGGCGAGCGACTGACGCTCACCGTCAACCGCCGCCCAGTCGCCGACATCCTTCCCCATGTGGAGCAGCGCGACCCCTGGGTTCCCGCCGCCGAGCTGCGCCGCATCGTGCGTGAGGCGCCATCCGATCTTGGCCTGCTCGCCGATCTCGTCGAGATCCGCAGCGCAGAGCTCGACGACGTTTGACCCGGGCGATCGCCGACACCTCGGTGTTCGTCGCGCAGGAGACGGGTCGCGAGCTTGACGAGCTGCCAGAGGAGATCGCCGTCTCGGTGATCACTGCCGCGGAGCTCGAGCTGGGCGTGCTCCGAGCGAACGATACGAACGCCCGCGCCGTCCGTCTTGCCACCCTCTCCAGGGTGCAAGCCACCTACCCCTTACTGCCGGTCGACCCCGAGGTTGCAAGTTGCTTCGCCCGCCTCGCCTCCGCAGAGTTGGCGCGTGGCCGTCGCCTGCGACGCCACGACACCTGGATCGCCGCGACCGCCATGCGCCACGGCGCTGCGGTCCTCACCCAAGACGCCGACTTCTCGTCGTTCGACGAGGTGACCGTTCTTCGAGTCTGAGTCCGCGCTCGGTCAACTCAAATTCCCGGCGCCATCGTCCGCAGGCCGGCGAGACGGGCGACAGCGGCCTGGCGCTCGTCGTAGGTGACGAAGGCCTCGATGGGATCCAGGTGGACGGCCGATGCCACATGGATGGCGTCGAGGGCGCGCAGCGCGGGCTCGGCGAGGGCCCCGGCGCCGGCAAGCAGAGCGCGGTCGAGTGGGTGCAGCGCGAGGGCATCGATCAATTGCCCGGCCCGCTCCAGCAGTTGCTCGAGCGGGAGCGAAGGCTCGCGGGCAGCGGCACGGCGCACCGCGCGCGGGATCTCCGTCAGGACCAGCTCGCTGCTGACCAGGTCTGCGCCGTCCAGGTACGTCCACAGGGCCTGGGACTCGGCCTCTTCCCGGACAAGCTTGACCAGTGCGGAGGTATCCGCGTAGAAGACCGCCATGGTTCAGTGCTCGCCGCGAACGTCGTCGAGCGCCCGGCTCAGGGCTCGTGGATCGCCGGTCAGCTTTAAAGGCTCTGGTAGCCCTGACCGCAGCGGAGGCGTCACGCGTCCTTCCGCAATCAATCGATCCAAATCGGGTCCGGTGCTGGGTGCAGGCCCGAGCTCGGCAACGGGCCGGTTGCGATCGGTGACCACCAATCGCTCCCCATTGCCGACCCGTCGCAGGTAAAGGCTCAGGTTCTGTCGCAGCTCGGCGATGCCGACCGACTCGCTCATGTACATGAAAGTAGCAGGACTGATGGAGGTCATCTCCCCATATAGGTGTGAGAACTGAAAGTTCTCCCCCCTTCACGATCGAATTGTCGAGCGGCGGGGCGCAAGCGAGTGGGGGCGTGCGGCGTTGCTTTCTGGAGGATGACCGCCTCCAGCCAGCCTGCTCTCAAGCCCGCTCTCCGCAGCGTCGGGCGCCGCTTCGTGCGGCCGGCGATCGAGGGTGCGGCGCAGTGGCCGCGGATCCGCAAGTACCGGCTGCTCTCGACCTGCCGGCGGGTCAGCGGCACGCCGGTGATCCTGCAGCCGGTGCTCTTCGTCGGGCCGGGCGAGGTCGCGCTTGGCGAGGGGGTCCAGTTCGGCTGGAAGCGCTCGCCGCAGTTCTACAGCGGCTACTGCCACGTCGAGGTGAGCAGCGCGGAGGCTCGGGTCGAGGTCGGCGACCGGACTGAGTTCAACAACAACCTGATGATCAAGAGCGAGGGGGCCGGCATCGTGATCGGCCGCGACTGCCTCTTCGGCGCCCACATCGAGATCTTCGACAGCGACTTCCACGACCTTCATCCGGAGCGGCGCCGAACCGGCACGCCGAACATGGCGCCGGTCGTGGTCGGCGACAACGTCTTCGTCGGGATGGGAACGCGGATCCTCAAGGGGTCCTCGATCGGCTCGGACTCGGTGATCGGCGCCGGGGCCGTGGTCACCGGTTCGATCCCCGTCGGCGTGATTGCCGCGGGCAATCCGGCCCGGGTCATCCGCGAGCTCTGAGCGAGCCATGGACGATCGATCGCCGATCGAGGGGGCCGCGGGAAAGCCGGACGGCGACGTCCGCTCCAACGAGGACCTGACCCAGGCTGCCGCTGCGGGGCTGCGCTGGATCGCCTACGCACGGGTCGCGATCGAGATCCTCCTGCTCGGCACGATGGTCCTGCTGGCACGGCTGATCCCGCCGGCCGCGTTCGGGATCTTCGCGGTCATCATCATCGTCCAGGAGTTGGCGGTGACGATGCCGATGGAGGGCGTCGGCGGGGCGATCGTGCAGCGGCGCTCGGTCGCCAGGGAACACCTGCGGGCGGGCCTTGCCCTCACCATTGCCACCGGCCTCGTGCTCGCCGCGGCGACGCTGCTGGCGGCGATCCTGGTCGTCGGGCCCTTGTTCGGCCACGAGGCCGAATGGCTGACGATGGCGACGACCCCCTACTTCCTGATCGGCGCGATCTACGCGCTGCCGATGGCGGTGCTGCGCCGCCGGCTCGACTTCCGCCGGGTCAGCATGATCGACGTCTCCCAGAGCGCGACGCGGGGCCTCGCCACGCTGGGCCTGGCGCTGATCGGCCTCGATGCTCCCGCCCTCGTCTTTGGCGCCATGGCCGGCATGGTGGTCGCGCTCGTGATCGCGCTGATCTTTGCACCGGTGCCGCTGCCGTGGTGGCGGACGAAGGCAGTGCGCGACCTGTTGCCCTACGGCGGTCCGGCTGCCGCGGCGACGGTGGCCTGGACTGGATTTCGCAACGGCGACTACGCGATCGTCGGCGCCGTGCTTGGCCCCGCCCAGGCGGGCTTCTACTGGCGCGGCTACCAGCTCGCGGTCGAGTATCAGCGCAAGGTTGCGGTCGCGATGGTGCAGATCGGCTTCCCGGTGCTGGCGCGCACGGCCGGGAGGGAGGAGCTGCTGGCGCTGCGCCAGCGGATGGTGCGGTTGCAGACCGTCGTCCTCTTCCCATTGCTGGCGATGCTGTTGCTGCTCGCGCCGGTGGTCGTGCCAGGACTGTTCGGTCCGGCTTGGGAGCCGGCGGTGCTGCCGACGCAGATACTCGTGCTCGGCGGCGCGGCGACGCTGGTCATCAACGCCTGCGGCTCGGCCCTGATGGCGGAAGGGCGCACCCGGGCGCTGCTCGGCTACGGCATCGCCCACTTCGTCTTCTACGCCGGGTCGGTGCTGCTCGTCGCCGGGTACGGCCTGGCGGCGGTGGCGATCGCCGGCTCGGTCGTGCACGGGATCTTCCTCGGCGTCGCCTACGTCGTCCTCCTGCGCGGGCACGTCCGCAGTCCTCTGCGGGTGCTCTGGCAGGACCTCGCCCCGGCGACGGTCGCCTGCGCGGCGCTCTTCGCCCTGGCCGTGCCGGTGGACCTGGGACTGGCCTCCATCGGCGCACCCGGTCTGGCCACGATCGCCGGCGTTGGACTCGCGGGAGCGCTCGGCTACCTCGTCGCGCTGCGGATCTGGTTCCCGGCCTCCGCGCACGACCTGGCGGCGGCGATTCGCCGCATCCTGCCCAGCCGGATCGCGTTCCCCCGGCTGCGCCGGACGGCCCTCGCCGAGTCCTGACTTCGGCCCCCGATTGGGTGGGCCGAAAGTACCTGAATCGGCCGCGAAAACATGACGCCTCCGCACTCGTTGCTTCCCCGATGATCAAGGATGCTCGAATGCTCGTCACCGGCGGCGCCGGCACGATCGGGTCGACCCTGGTCGACCAGCTGGTCGAAGCGGGCGCGAGCGAGGTCGTCGTGCTCGACAACTTCGTCCGCGGACGGCGGCAGAACCTCGAGTGGGCGCAGAGCAACGGCAACGTCACCGTCGTCGACGGCGACGTGCGCGACCGCGGGCTCGTCGCCGAGCTGACCGCCGGCATCGACGTCGTCTTCCACCAGGCGGCGATCCGGATCACCCAGTGCGCGGAGGAGCCGCGGCTCGCGCACGAAGTCCTGGTCGACGGCAGCTTCAACGTGATCGAGGCGGCCGTGGCCGCCGACGTGCGCAAGGTCGTGGCCGCCTCCTCGGCATCCGTATACGGGCTCGCGACCGAGTTCCCGACCGACGAGCTCCACCACCCCTACGCCAACGACACCCTCTACGGCGCCTCGAAGACCTACAACGAGGGCCTGCTGCGCAGCTACCACGCGATGACCGGGCTCGACTACGTCGCGCTCCGCTACTTCAACGTCTACGGCCCCCGCATGGACGTCCACGGCCTCTACACCGAGGTCCTGGTCCGCTGGATGGAGCGGATCGCCGCCGGCGAGCCGCCGCTGATCTTCGGCGACGGGAACCAGACGATGGACTTCGTCTGCGTCCCCGACATCGCCCGGGCAAACGTCCTCGCCGCCGAGGCCGACGTCACCGACGCGGTCTTCAACATCGCCAGCGAAGCCGAGACCAGCCTCAACGAGCTGGCCGAGACGCTGCTGCGGGTGATGGGATCGAACCTCTCGATCGAGTACGGGCCGGAGCGGGCGGTCAACGGGGTGACCCGGCGGCTCGCCGACGCTTCCGCTGCCCGGGAGGAACTTGGCTTCAGCGCGGAGATCGACCTCGAGCAGGGCCTCTCACAGCTGGTCGAGTGGTGGCGCGGGACGCGCTCCGAAGCGGAGGCCCTGGTCTCTCAGGGAGTGCGGTGATGGAGGTCCCCTTCGCCAAGCCGTGGTTCGGCGGGGGAGAGGCCGAGGCCGTCGCCGAGGTGATCGCCTCGGGGTGGCTGACCCAGGGGCCACGGGTCGAGGAGTTCGAGCGCGCCTTCGCGCAGCGCGTCGGCGCGCCGGAGGCGGTTGCGACGACCAGCTGCACGACCGCGCTCCACCTCGCCCTCTACGCATCCGGGGTCGGTCCCGGCGACGAGGTGATCGTCCCCTCGCTGTCGTTCATCGCGACCGCCAACGCGGTCTGGCACTGCGGCGCGACGCCGGTCTTCGCCGATGTCGACCCGCTCACCTACAACCTCGATCCGGCCGACGTCGAGCGCCGGCTGACGGCGCGGACCAAGGCCGTGATGCCCGTCCACCAGGTCGGGCTGCCGGCCGACATGGATGCCTTCCTCGATCTTGCCGAGCGCCACGACCTGGCGCTGGTCGAGGACGCGGCCTGCGCGATCGGCGCCCTGCACCGGGGCCGGCCGATCGGCTCGCTGGGCCCGCTCGCCTGCTTCTCCTTCCACCCGCGCAAGGTGATCACCTGCGGCGAGGGCGGCATGATCGCCGTCCACGACCCGGAGGTCGCCGAGCGGCTGCGAAGGCTTCGCCAGCACGCGATGGACCAGTCGGCGCTGGCCCGCCACGCGGCGCGCGACGTGGTCATCGAGCACTACCCGGAGCGGGGCTGGAACTCGCGGATGACCGACCTGCAGGCCGCCGTCGGTTTGCGGCAGCTCGATGTTCTCGACATCGTGCTCGCCGAGCGCCGCCGGCTCGCCGAGCGCTACACGAGGGCACTCGCCGGCATTCCCTCCGTCGAGACGCCGCACGAACCCGAGTACGCCGCCCGCACCTGGCAGTCGTACCCGGTCCGCGTCACCCCGGAGGCGCCGTTCACCGCGGAAGAGCTGATGCGCTTCCTGCTGCACGAGGGGATCGCCACCCGGCGCGGGGTGATGGCTATCCACCTCGAGGAGTCCTACGGCGAGTCCGGCGCCGACCTGCCCCACACCGAGGCCGCGGCGCGCGAGGTCGTCCTGCTGCCGCTCTTCCCCGGACTCTCCGACGGCGAGCAGGACCACGTCGTCGAGCGGCTCGCCCAGTGCGCGGTCGCCGAGGTCGTCTGATGGCCGAGGCCGGGACGATGGAGTCGTCGTCGATCGGCGGAATGGAGACCACTGCGGTGGGGACCGTGGAGACCTCGCCGGTGATCGAGGTCGCGATCCGCCTGCTCGATCTGATCGGCGCGAGCCTCCTCCTGATCCTCTTCGCGCCGCTCCTGCTCGCGGTCGCGCTCGTCGTTCGGCTCGACTCGAAGGGCCCCGCGATCTTCAGGCAGCGCCGCTTCGGTCGGGGTATGGAGCAGTTCTCGGTCGCCAAGTTCCGCACCATGCACGAAGGGTGCCCCGCCGACGCGCACAGGGCGCACGTCGAGAAGATGCTCGACACGGGCGGCCAGGAGTCTCAGCCGATGGTGAAGCTGGAGAAGGACCCGCGGGTGACGCGGGTCGGCTCCTTCCTGCGCAGGACCAGCATCGACGAGCTGCCGCAGCTCTGGAACGTGGTGCGCGGGGAGATGTCGCTGGTCGGGCCGCGGCCGCCCCTTCAGTACGAGGTCGACAAGTACCCCGCCGAGGCCTTTCGCCGCTTCGCCGTGCGCCCGGGCCTGACCGGGCTGTGGCAGGTGCGGGGAAGGAGCACGCTCACCTTCCGCCAGATGATCGAGCTCGACACCGAGTACGTCGAGCGCCGCTCGCTGCCGCTCAACCTGAAGATCCTCCTGCTCACGCCGCTGGCCGTGGTCCACGGGGAGGGCGCCGCATGACCGCGCCGCGCCCCCGGCGGGCCTTGATGATCAGCGAGAACGCGCCGGTGCCGGGGGACCGCCGCGTCTGGAACGAGAGCCGCACCCTGGCCAAGGCCGGCTGGGAGGTCGTCGTCGTCTCTGCCGCGGAGGACGGGCAGCCGCCCCGCGAGACGATCGAGGGGATCGAGATCCACCGCTACCCGCTCCGCCCCGCCGGCAGCGCGCTCGGCTACCTGCGCGAGTACGCCCAGGCGTTCTGGCGGATCAGGCGGCTGGTGCGACGGCTGCAGGCCGAGCGCCCCTTCGACGTCGTACACACCGCCAACCCACCCGACTTCCTGCTCTTCGCGGCGCGCAGCGCCCGCGCCGGCGGGGCGCGATTCGTCTTCGACCACCACGACCTGATGCCGGAGCTGTTCCGCGCCCGCTACGACCGGGCCGGCCTGCCCCACAGGGTGCTGCTCGCGATCGAGCGCCGCGCGATGGGCGCGGCCGACGTCGTCATCTCCACCAACGAGTCCTACCGGCGGATCGCGATCGAGCGAGACGGCGTCGACCCCGACGACGTCTTCGTCGTCCGCAACAACCCCGACCTGGAGCGCTTCCACCGGGTCGAGCCCGACCCGGCGCTGCGCCGCGGGCGCCGCCACCTCGTCGCCTACCTCGGCAGGATGGGGCCTCAGGACGGGATCGACCACGCCGTTCGCGCCCTGGGCGCGCTGCGGGGCCTGCGCGAGGACGACTGGCAGGCCGTCTTCGTCGGCGAGGGCGAGGTCCGCTCGCGGATGGAAGCGCTGGCAGCCGAGCTCGGGATCGCCGAGATGGTCGATTTCGCCGGCTGGCACGGCGACGCTGAGATCCGCCGCGTCCTCTCCACCGCCGACGTCTGCCTGGCACCCGACCCACCGAGCCCGCTCAACGACGCCTCGACGATGAAGAAGGTCCCCGAGTACATGGCGATGGGGTGCGCGATCGCCTCCTACGACCTGCCCGAGACGCGGATCTCCGCCGGCGATGCGGCCGCGTATGTGCCTTCCTCGGACCCCGCGGACCTCGGCCGCTGCCTGCACGAGCTGCTCGGGGACGAAGCCCGGCGGGAGGCGATGGGCCGGGAGGGCCGCCGCCGCGCGGCCGAGCTGTCGTGGCAGCAGTCCGCGGCGGTTCTGTTCGCGGCCTACGACCGTGCGCTGGCGCCGAAGGCTCATCCGGGAGAGAAATCAGGATCTCGCGGAGAGCTGGCCCGTGTACCAGGTTGAAGCCTCCAAAGCCCTGCTGAAGCCGCGGACGTGGGCGACCCCGGCCGCGCGGCTCTCGGTGCCGCGCAACGTCGTCCTGCTCGGCACGGTCAGCATGCTGACCGACATCTCCGCCGAGATGGTGGCGACGGTCCTGCCCCTGTACCTGGTCTTCTCGCTGGGGGTGACGCCGCTCGCGCTCGGCGCCATCGACGGCCTCTACCGCGGCGCCGCCGCGATCGTCCAGATCGGCGGCGGCCTCGTCTCCGACCGGCTCCAGCGCCACAAGGAGGTCGCGACGGTCGGCTACGGGCTCTCGGCCCTGACCAAGGTCGGTCTCGTCGTAGCCGGCGCCTCGGTCGGCGGCATCGGTGCGCTGGTCGCAGCCGACCGGATCGGCAAGGGGATACGGACCGCGCCGCGCGACGCGCTGATCTCGCTCTCCAGCACCAAGGCCGGCCTGGCGACCGCCTTTGGCGTGCACCGGGCGATGGACAGCTTCGGCGCGATGCTGGGACCGCTGCTCGCCTTCGGCGTCCTGCTCGCCGCGCCGGCACGCTTCGACGCGGTCTTCGTCGTCAGCACCGCGTTCGCGTTCCTCGGCCTGGCGGTGCTCGTGCTCGCGGTCCGTGGCCGTCCCGGCCGCACTGCCCTGGCCGCCACCGATTCCCTGCCCTCGCTGCGAGCCACGCTGGGCACGGCCCACGACCCCCGCTTCCGGCTGCTGCTGGTGGCGGCCGGCGGGCTCGCCCTGGCCAGCGTCTCCGACGCCCTTATCTACGTCGGCCTGCAGCGCCAGAGCGGCTTCGAGCCGACCGTCTTCCCGCTGCTCTTCGTCGTCACCGCGCTCGCCTTCATGGCGCTCGCGATCCCGGTCGGGCGGCTCGCCGACCGGGTCGGCCGGGCGCCGGTGCTGCTCGCCGGCCACGCCTTGCTGCTGCCGGTCTACGGGCTGCTCCTCTCGCCGGTCGGGACCGCCGGCGTCTTCCTCTGCCTGCTTGCGCTCGGCGCCTACTTCGCGGCCACCGACGGGGTGACGACGGCACTTGCCGGAGCTATCCTGCCCGACCGGCTCCAAGCGACCGGGATCGGGATGCTCATCACCGTCGTCAGCCTCGGAAAATTCGGCTCCTCGCTCGCCTTCGGCGCGCTCTGGTTCGCGCTCGGCCTGCAGAGCGCCGTTCTCCTCTTCGCCGCCGCCCTGGCGCTGGCCCTCGCGGTCGCGACGCCGTTGCTGCTGCGACTGCAGCGGGAGCCGGTGGGTTGAGCAGGGGCTGTCTGGCAATCCCATCACGTTTTCCATGTATGGGATGGAAAACGTGATGGGGTGGACCCGCGGCCACGCTCTGGCGCTGATTGCTGCCCTTTGCATCGTTGGAGCGGGGGCTTACCTGATCGTCGCGGTGCTCGACCCGAACCAGGTGACGACCGATGCCCGGCCGAGCACCGTCGGTGCCCCCGCCGAGCTGGCGGGCTCGCAGCTGATGGTGCGCGCCGTCGACCGCGACGATCCGAGCCTCAACGGCCGCGTCTTCGTCGTCAAGGAGGGCCGGCCGCGACAGCTGGCCGGCGACGAGCTCGCCTGCGCGCGGGTCTACTTCGCCGGCGGCCGCGGCCTCTGCCTCTCCACGGCCGAGACCGGCGTAAGCTACGAGGCGGCGATCTTCGACTCTTCTCTGCGCCCGGTGGATGAGATGTCGCTGGCGGGGCTGCCCTCGCGGGCGCGGGTCTCGCGCGACGGGCGCTACGGGGCGAGCACCGTGTTCGTCAATGGCCACGAATACCTCAGCTCCGGCGGCTTCTCCACCGTGACGACGCTCGTCGACATGCGCAGCGGCGAGGAGCTGGGCAACCTCGAGAGCTTCGAGGTGACGAAGGACGGGAGGCCCTTCGAGGCGCCCGACTTCAACTTCTGGGGGGTCACCTTCGCCGAGGACCCGAACCGCTTCTACGCGACCCTGCGCACGGGGGGCGAGTACCACCTGGTCGAGGGAGACGTGGAGGAGGGCTCGATGCGGGTCCTTCGCGACGGCGTCGAGTGCCCATCGCTCTCGCCCGACGGGACGCGGATCGCCTTCAAGAGCCGCATCGGCGAGGAGAACCGGTGGCGGTTGAAGGTGCTCGACCTGGAGACCCTCGCGGCGCACCCGGTCGCCGAGCGGAGGACGATCGACGACCAGCCGGAGTGGCTCGACGACGGGACGCTGGTCTACTCCGACGGCCTCGACGTCTTCACGGTTCCCGCCGACGGCAGCGGCCCGCCGCGGCTGGTCATGCGCAACGCGACCTCGCCCGTCTCGCTTCGCCCTCAACCTTCAGTTCAGGGTTAGGCCTCAGCCGTTCGCGCGCGGGCGCGGTGGCGCACCGGGGGATAGAGGGAGGAGGACGGAAAATCCTCGCCTGGCCAGGCGTTGCTGCCCCAGGTGGTTCACCTTCGCGCAAGCGTGGTCGTGTTTGCCCTGCTCTTGCTGGGAGGCCAGGGGCTGCTTGCGGAGAGCGCGATCGCGGCTCCCTGCGACCCGCCGGTGCAGGCGGTCGCCTGCGAGAACACGAAAGCCGGCAGCCCCCCGAGCGAGTGGGACGTCTCCGGCGGCGGCGACTCCGACATCCAGGGCTTCGCCACCGACATCAGCGTCGACCAGGGCGGGACGGTCCAGTTCAAGGTCGACACCCCGTCCACCGACTACCGGCTCGACGTCTACCGGATGGGCTACTACGCCGGCAACGGGGCGCGCAAAGTCGCCACGGTCCAGCCCTCGGCGAGCCTGCCGCAGTCGCAGCCGCTCTGCGCCGAAGAGGCCGCGACCGGGTTGATCGACTGCGGCACCTGGGCGGTGTCGGCTTCGTGGGCGGTGCCGGCCAGCGCCGTCTCCGGCATCTACTTCGCCAAGCTGGTGCGCGAGGACCAGGCTTCCGGTGGCAGCCACGTGATGTTCGTCGTCCGCGACGACGACGGCGGGTCCGACCTCCTCTTCCAGACCTCCGACTCGACCTGGCAGGCCTATAACCGCTACGGCGGCAGGAGCCTCTACGCCGGCGGTCCGGGGATCAACCCCGCCCGCGCCTACGCGGTCAGCTACAACCGGCCGCTGACGGTCCGCGGCCCGGTGCCCGAAGACTCGCCGTTCAACGCCGAGTACCCGATGGTCCGCTGGCTGGAGCGCAACGGCTACGACGTCAGCTACAGCACCGACGTCGACTCCGACCGCCGCGGCACCGAGCTGCTCGAGCACGAGGCCTTCCTCTCGGTCGGCCACGACGAGTACTGGTCGGGCCAGCAGCGCACCAACGTCGCGGCGGCGCGTGACGCCGGCGTCGACCTCGCCTTCTTCAGCGGCAACGAGCTCTTCTGGAAGACCCGCTGGCGCAACAGCATCGGCGGGCCCAGCACTCCCTACCGCACGCTCGTCTCCTACAAGGAGACCCACGCCAACTCCAAGATCGACCCCGAACCGAACGTCTGGACCGGGACCTGGCGCGACCCGCGCTTCACCCCGCCCGCCGACGGCGGCCGGCAGGAGAACGAACTGAGCGGCACCGCCTTCGCCGTCAACGCCGGCACGACCGAGATCGTCGTCCCGGCGGAGGACGGGCAGATGCGGATGTGGCGCGACACCAGCGTCGCCTCGCTCACCCCCGGCCAGACGGCGACGCTGGGCGAAGACACGCTCGGCTACGAGTGGGACGAAGCGCCGGCCGACGAGACGCGGCCCGCGGGCCTGATCCACCTCGCGAGCCGGACCGTGAACGTCTCGCAGAAACTGCTCGACTACGGCTCGACCTACGGCTCCGGCCCGGTGACCCACCACCTGACGCAATACCGGGCCCCCAGCGACGCCCTCGTCTTCAGCGCCGGCACGATCCAGTGGTCGTGGGGCCTCGACGGCGTCCACGACCGCGGCGCGACCACCCCCGACTCGCGCATGCAGCAGGCGACGGTGAACCTGCTCGCCGACATGGGGGCGCAGCCGAACACCCTGCAGGCGGGACTGGTCGCGGCGGCCCAGAGCACCGACGACGAGGCGCCGACGGCGACGATCGCGTCGCCGGCCGACGGCGGCGACGTCGAGGTCGGCCAGCCGATGACGATCAGCGGCAGCGCCGCCGACGCGGCCGGGGAGGGGGGAGGCGACGGCGCCGTCGGCGCGGTCGAGGTCTCGGTCGACGGCGGCGAGACCTGGCTCCCGGCCGAGGGCCGCGAGAGCTGGACCTACTCGTGGACGCCCGAGGACACCGGCGAGGAGACGATCATGGCCCGCGCCGTCGACGACAGCGGCAACATCCAGGCCCCTGGGGACGTGGCCGAGGTCGACGTGGTCGAGGGGGCCTGCCCCTGCACGATCTGGGACAGCTCCTTCACCGGCCCGCAGGACTCCGACAAAGGCTCGATCGAAGTCGGGCTCAAGTTCCGCGCCGACACCACCGGCTTCATCACCGGGATCCGCTTCTACAAGACCGCCGGCAACACCGGCACCCACGCCGGGCGACTCTGGACCCTGGGCGGCACCCAGCTCGGAGTGGCGAACTTCTCCGGCGAGACGGCCACGGGTTGGCAGCAGGCGAGCTTCGGCAGCCCGATCCCGATCAACGCCGGCGCCACCTACGTCGCCTCCTACCATGCGCCCAACGGCCGCTACTCGTCGATCACCGGCTACTTCTCGGTGGTCGGGGTCGACAACCCGCCGCTGCACGCGCTCGCCAACGGCGTCGACGGGCCAAACGGGATCTTCAAGTACGGCGCGGCGGGCAGCCTCTTCTCCAGCGGCGGCCCCAGCACCTTCAACGCGGAGAACTACCTGGTCGACGTCGTCTTCGAAGACGAGCTGCTGCCGGACACGACGCCACCGCAGATCAGCAGCCGCAGCCCGGTCGGCGGCTCGACCGACATCAGCACCGACATCGACGTCAGCGCCACCTTCGACGAGCCGATGAACGCGGCGACGATCGACGGCGCCAGGGTCGAGCTGCGCGATCCCTCCAACAACCTGGTCCCGGCCACCGTCAGCTACGACGCCGGTCAGCGCACGGCGACGCTCGACCCCAGCGCATCGCTGCAGCAGGCGACGACGTACACCGCCAAAGTCAAAGGCGGGCCGGGCGGGGTCGCCGACGTCGCCGGCAACCCGCTCGCCGCTACCTCGACCTGGTCGTTCACGACCGTGCCGCCGCCGCCCCCACCGCCCGACGAAGGTCCCGGCGGCCCGATCCTGGTCATCTCCAACACGGCCAACCCGTTCAGCCGCTACTACGGCGAGATCCTGCGAGCGGAAGGCTTGAACGAGTTCACGATCACCGATATCGCCAACGTCACGCCGGCGCTGCTGGGGAACCACGACGTGGCGATCCTCGCCGAGGGCGCGCTGAGCGCCGCGCAGGCGACGACCCTCGGCAACTGGGTGCAGGCGGGCGGCAACCTTATCTCGATGCGCCCCGACAGCGACCTGGTCGCCCTGCTCGGCCTGACCAGCGCCGGGAGCACGCTCGGCAACGCCTACCTCCAGGTGAACACGGGTTCGAGCCCCGGCGCGGGGATCGTCGGCCAGACGATTCAGTTCCACGGCATCGCCGACCGCTACACCCTGAACGGGGCGCAGTCGGTCGCAACCCTCTACTCGAACGCCAGCACGGCGACCGCGAACCCGGCCGTCACCCTGCGCAGCGTCGGCTCGAACGGGGGTCAGGCCGCCGCCTTCACCTACGACCTCGCCCGCTCGATCGTCTACACGCGCCAGGGCAATCCCGCCTGGAGTGGGCAGGAGCGCGACGGCCTCAACCCGGTCCGCTCCGACGACCTCTTCTTCGGCGCCAAAGCGGGGGACACGCAGCCGGACTGGGTCGACCTGAACAAGGTCGCGATCCCGCAGGCCGACGAGCAGCAGCGCCTGCTGACCAACCTGATCGGGCAGATGAACCTCGACCGCAAGCCGCTGCCGCGGTTCTGGTTCCTGCCGCGCGACGAGATGGCGGCGGTCGTGATGACCGGGGACGACCACGCGCACAACGGCACCCAGGGCCGGTTCGAACACTTCAAAACGCTTGACCCACCGGGCTGTGTGGTCGCCGACTGGGAGTGCGTGAGGGCGAGCTCCTACATCTATCCGGACACCCCGATCACCAACACCAAAGCGGGACAGCTGGCGGCGGACGGCTTCGAGGTTGCCCTGCACGCCTGGACGAACTGCGAGAACTGGGACGACCAGGAAGACCTCGAAGACAAATACACCGAGCAGCTCGAAGCCTTCGCCACGGCCTTCCCGAGCCTGCCGGCGCCGACCACCAACCGCACCCACTGCATCGTCTGGAGCGACTGGGCGACGCAGCCCAAGGTCGAGCTGGGTAACGGGATCCGCCTCGACACCACCTATTACTACTGGCCGGAAGGGTGGGTGCAGAACCGGCCGGGGATGTTCACCGGATCCGGCATGCCGATGCGTTTTGCCGATCTCGACGGCTCGATGATCGACGTCTACCAGGCGGCGACCCAGATGACCGACGAGTCCAAACAGACCTACCCGTTCACCTCCAACGAACTGCTCGATCGTGCCCTGGGGCCGGAGGGCTACTACGGCGTCTTCACCGCCAACATCCACACCGACAAAGTCGCGTCGGTCGAATCGGACGCGATCATCGCCTCGGCGCAGGCGCGCGGGGTTCCGGTCGTCTCGGCCCGCCAGATGCTGACCTGGCTCGACGGCCGCAACCAGTCCTCGTTCGAGTCGATCGGGTGGTCGGGCGACGAGCTCGAGTTCGAGATCGACCCGGGGGCGGGGGCGAACGGGCTGCGGGCGATGGTGCCGACGAACTCGGCGACCGGACCGCTTGCATCGATCGACCGGGGCGGGACTCCGGTCACCACGACGACCCGGACGGTCAAGGGCGTCGAGTACGCCTTCTTCGACGCGGTCGCCGGCAGCTACACGGCGACCTACGCGGATGACTCGTTCCCGGTCATCTCCAACGTGCAGGTGACGGCGGGTGGCGACGGCACCGCCACGGTGACGTGGAACACGAACGAGCCCGCTGACTCCCGAGTCGACTACGGCACCAACCCGAGCTCGCTCACGTCCAGCAAAAGCAGCTCCGCGCTCGTCACCTCGCACAGCATCCAGCTATCCGGCCTCGAACCGGGCCTCACGTACCACTTCCGGGTGAGCTCGGCCGACAGCGAAGCGAACTCCTCGACGACGCCGAAACCGCCCACCGCCCCGCAGAGCTTCGCGACGCCGCCGGGGCCGCCCACCCTGAGCGCCACCGTCCCCGCCTCGCCGGCGAACCAGAACGCGCCGAAAGTCGTGGGCTCGGCGGCCGCTGGCTCCACGGTCCGCATCTACACCACCTCCGACTGCTCGGGCTCTCCGCTCGCCACCGCCTCCGCGGCGACGCTGACGACGGGGATCGAAGTCGCGGTCGCCGACAACACGACGACCAACTTCCGAGCCACCGCCACCTCGGCCGCGGGCACCTCGACCTGTTCGGCGCCCCTCGCCTACGTCGAGGACTCGAACGCACCGCTGACCCAGATCGATTCCGGCCCGACCGCGTTGACCACCAGCGCGGTCGCCAACTTCACCTTCTCGGGCTCCGATCCGGGCGGTGCGGGCGTCAGCTTCCAGTGCCGCCTCGACTCCACCGCGCCCGCCGCGTGGGTGCCCTGCACCTCGCCGCGGGAACTCACCGGCATGAGCGAGGGGGCGCACACGTTCGAGGTGCGTGCGATCGACGCTGCCGGCAACGCCGACGCGAGCCCGGCGAGCTTCACCTGGACGGTCGACTCGGCCGCCCCGCAGACCCAGATCGACTCCAAACCGCCGGTGACGTCCACCAGCGCGATCGCCAACTTCACCTTCTCAGGCTCCGACCCGGGCGGTTCCGGTGTCGCCTCGCTGCAGTGCCGCGTCGACTCGACGGCCCCGGGCGCGTGGGCGCCGTGCAGCTCGCCGCGGGAACTGACTGGTCTCAGCGAGGGGCCCCACACCTTTGAGGTCCGTGCAATCGACCAGGCCGGCAACACCGACGCGACCCCTGCTGCCTTCAACTGGACCGTCGACACGGTTGCGCCGAACACGACGATCGACTCCAAACCGCCGGCGCTGAGCAACAGTGCCACGGCCAACTTCACCTTCTCGGGCACCGACCCCGGTGGGTCCGGCGTCGCCTCCTTCCAGTGCCGCCTCGATTCCACCGCGCCTGGAGCCTGGACTTCCTGCACGTCGCCCCGGGAGCTCACCGGCCTGGGCGAGGGTTCGCACACCTTCGAGGTCCGGGCCGTCGACCAGGCCAGCAACGCCGACGCCAGTCCAGCCAGCTTTACCTGGAACGTCGACTCGGTCGCTCCGCAGACCCAGATCGACACCAAACCTCCCGCTCTCAGCACGGCGGCCACGGCCAACTTCACCTTCTCGGGCTCCGACACCGGCGGTTCGGGCGTCGCTTCGTTCCAGTGCCGTCTCGACTCGACCGCACCCGGAGCCTGGGCCGCGTGCACCTCGCCGTGGGAACTCACCGGTCTCAGCGAGGGGGCGCACACGTTCGAAGTGCGCGCGGTGGACACGGCCGGCAATACCGACACCACCCCCGCCAGCTTCACCTGGGCGGTCGACACGATCGCGCCGGACACGACGATCGGCTCCAGCCCGCCGGCACTGAGCAACAGCGCCACGGCAAACTTCACCTTCTCGGGTTCCGATCCCGCGGGCTCCGGCATCGCCTCCTTCCAGTGCCGCCTCGACTCGACGGCTCCGGGAGCGTGGGCGACCTGCGCCTCACCGCGGGAACTCACTGGTCTCGGCCAGGGCCCACACACCTTCGAGGTACGAGCTGTCGACCAGGTCGGCAACATCGACCAAAGCCCGGCCAGCTTCACCTGGACCGTCGACACCGCTGCGCCCTCGGTCTCGATCGACTCCGGCCCGAGCGGTTTCACCCCTGACTCGACCCCGACCTTCGCCTTCAGCTCCGAGCCCGGCGCGAGCTTCGCCTGCTCGGTCGACACCGGCATCGCCGACTTCAAACCGTGCTCGGCCGCCGGCTCCCACACGCCGGCAGCGCCGCTCGCCGACGGCCCCTACACCTTCCGGGTCAAAGCGACCGATGCCGCCGGCAATCCCGCCACGGCGACGCGCGGCTTCACGGTCGACTCCAAAGCCCCCGAGACCCAGATCGACTCCCAGCCCGATCCGGTCAGCACCAGCACCACGGCCAACTTCACCTTCTCGGGTACCGACCCGGGTGGTTCGGGTGTCGCCTCGTTCCAGTGCCGCCGCGACTCAAATCTCCCCGAGGACTGGCAGCCCTGCTCCTCGCCGCGCAAAGACACCTCCCTTGCCGAGGGCGCACACAGCTTCGAGGTCCGGGCGATCGACGCCGCGGGCAACGTCGACCCGAGCCCTGCGAGCTTCACCTGGACCATCGACACGGTCGCACCGGACACCGCGATCGGCTCGAACCCACCGGCGCTGAGCAACAGTGCCGCGGCGCAGTTCGGTTTCACCGGTTCGGACCCCGGCGGCTCCAGCGTCGCTTCCTTCCAGTGCCGCCGTGACTCGACCGCACCCGGTGCGTGGGAAGGATGCACCTCGCCCAAGGACTACGCCAGCCTGGCCGACGGCGCTCATAGCTTCGAGGTGCGTGCGATCGACCAGGCCGGCAACGTCGATGCCACTCCCGCCAGCTTCAACTGGACGGTCGACACGGGCGCGCCGAACACCACGATCGGCTCCAGTCCCCCGGCTCTGAGCAACAGCGCCACGGCCAACTTTATTTTCTCGGGTTCCGACACGGGCGGCTCGGGCGTCGCCTCCTTCCAGTGCCGCCTCGACTCGACCGCACCTGGAGCTTGGACGTCGTGCACGTCGCCCAGGGAACTCACTGGCCTGAGCGAGGGGGCGCACACGTTCGAGGTCCGCGCGATCGACCAGGCGGGCAACGCCGACGCGAGCCCCGCGAGCTTCACCTGGACGGTCGATACCGCCACGCCGCAGACCCAGGTCGATACCGGCCCGCCCGCACTGACCAACAGCACTTCTGCTCAGTTCGCCTTCACCGGCTCAGACCCCGGTGGCTCCGGCGTGGCCGCATTCCAGTGCCGCCTCGACTCGACTTCGCCCGGCGCATGGTCCGCCTGCGGCTCGCCGAAAGACCTCACCGGTCTCGGCGAGGGACCACACACGTTCGAGGTGCGCGCCGTCGACCAGGCTGGCAACGCCGATGCGAGCCCAGCGAGCTTCACCTGGACGGTTGACGGCGTCGCCCCGCAGACCCAGATCAACTCCGCTCCGCCCGCGTTGAGCATCAGCGCTGGGGCCCTCTTCATCTTCTCCGGTTCCGATCCGGGCGGCTCAGGCGTCGCTTCCTTCCAGTGCCGTCTTGACTCGACCGCGCCTGGTGCGTGGGAAGCCTGCACCTCCCCCAAGGACTACGCCAGCCTGATCGACGGCGCGCATACCTTCGAAGTGCGTGCCGTCGATCAGGCTGGCAATCCGGATCAGAGCCCCGCCACCCACACCTGGACCGTCGACTCGGTCGCACCCACTGTCTCGATCGACTCCGGCCCGAGCGGCCTCACCAACGACTCGACCCCGACCTTCGCCTTCAGCTCCGAGCCGGGAGCCAGCTTCGCCTGCTCGATCGACACCGGCACCGCCGACTTCAAACCGTGCTCCGGAACGGGAACCCACACCCCGGCAGCGCCGCTCGCCGACGGCCCCTACACCCTCCGCGTCAAAGCGACCGACGCAGCGGGCAACCCGGCCACGGCCACTCGCAGCTTCACGGTTGACACCGCTGCGCCCCCAGTACCGCAGCTGAGCGCCACCGTCCCGCCATCGCCGGCCAACGACAACACGCCACAGGTCGCCGGCGCGGCACCGGCCAGCACCACCGTCCGGCTCTACGCCACCGCGGACTGCTCAGGCGATCCGCTTGCCACGGTCACCGCGGCGCAGCTGGCTGCCGGGGTGGAGGTCACCGTCGCTGACGACACGACGACGGCATTCCGAGCCACTGCGACCTCAGGAGACAACAACGTCTCTCTGTGCTCGGCGCCGCTGGCCTATGTCGAGGACTCCAGCGCCCCGCAGACCCAGATCGACGCCAGCCCGCCGGCGCTGACCTCAAACATGGCTGCGCAGTTCGCCTTCTCCGGCTCCGACCCCGGCGGCTCGGGAGTTGCCTTGTTCGAGTGTCGCCTCGACTCCACGGCTCCAGGTTCCTGGGTGCCCTGCGTCTCACCTAGGGACCTCACCGGCCTCGGCGAGGGATCGCACACCTTCGAAGTCCGCGCCATCGACCAGGCCGGCAATACCGACGCCAGCCCCGCCACCCACACCTGGACCGTCGACACCACCGCACCGTCGGTCTCGGTCGACTCCGGCCCGAGCGGCCTCACCAACGACTCGACCCCGACCTTCGCCTTCAGCTCCGAGCCGGGAGCCAGCTTCCAGTGCTCGGTCGATGCCGGCATCGCCGACTTCAAACCCTGCTCCGACGCCGGCTCCCACACTCCGGCGAGCCCGTTGGCCGACGGGCCCTACACCTTCCGCGTCAAAGCGACCGACGCAGCGGGCAACCCGGCAACGGCGACCCGCAGCTTTACGGTCGAGACCGCGGCCCCGGCAGCGCCGCAGCTGAACGCCACCGTCCCGCCCTCGCCGGCCAGCGACAACACGCCGCAGATCACGGGCAGCGCGCCCGCCGGCACCACGGTCCGCCTCTACAGCACCGCCGACTGTTCGGGCACGCCGATCGCCACCGTGACCCCCGCTCAGCTTGCGAGCGGGGTGGAGGTGAGCGTCGCCGACGACTCGACCACCGCCTTTCGGGCCACGGCGACTTCGGGAGCCAACAACACCTCGGTCTGCTCGGCCGCTTTGACCTACGTCGAGGATTCGGCTGCGCCGCAGACGCAGATCGACTCCAATCCGCCAGCCCTGTCCAACAGCGCGGCGGCGAGCTTCGCCTTCTCAGGCACCGATCCGGGCGGTTCCGGTGTCACTTCGCTCCAGTGCCGCCTCGACTCGACGGTCCCCGGAGCCTGGACGATCTGCACCTCGCCCAGGGAGCTCGTGGGCTTGAGCGAGGGAGCGCACACGTTCGAAGTGCGCGCGACCGACGCCGCCGGCAACGTCGACCCGACTCCGGCGACCTATGGCTGGAGCGTCGACCTTGCTGCGCCGACCACGGCCATCGACACCAATCCCCCGGCGCTCAGCAACAGCGCTGTCGCGAACTTCGCCTTCTCCGGCACGGATCCGGCTGGCTCCGGCGTCGCCTCCTTCCAGTGCCGTCTCGATTCCACCGCGCCCGGCGCCTGGGGCGCGTGCACGCCACCGAAAGAACTGACGGGTCTGAGCGAGGGGGACCACACGTTCGAGGTGCGGGCCGTCGACCAGGCGGGCAACATCGACCAGAGTCCTGCCACCCACACCTGGACGGTCGATACCGTCGCGCCGAACACCGCGATCGATTCCAACCCACCGGCGCTCAGCAACAGCGCCGCTGCCAGCTTCGCTTTCTCAGGCACCGATGCAGGCGGCTCCGGCGTCGCTTCGTTCCAGTGCCGCCTCGACTCGACCGCGCCTGGTGCGTGGGCAGCCTGCACCTCGCCGCAGGAGCTCACGGGCTTGAGCGAGGGCTCGCACACCTTCGAGGTGCGCGTGGTGGATACGGCCGGTAACGCCGACGCCAGCCCAGCCAGCTTCACCTGGAAAATCGACACGATCTCGCCCAACACGGCCATCGACACCAACCCACCGGCGCTGAGCAACAGCACCACGGCCAACTTCGCCTTCACGGGTTTCGACACCGGCGGTTCCGGCGTAGCTTCGCTCCAGTGCCGCCTCGACTCGTCGGCTCCGGGGGCCTGGGCTGCCTGCACCTCGCCGCGGGAACTGACCGGCCTCGCCGAGGGCTCGCACACGTTCGAGGTGCGCACCGTCGACCAAGCCGACAACACTGACGCCAGTCCCGCCACCCAGACCTGGACCGTAGACACGACCGCACCCACGGTCTCGATCGACTCCGGCGCGAGCGGCCTGACCAACGACTCGACCCCGGCCTTCGCCTTCAGCTCCGAGGCGGGAGCGAGCTTCCAATGCTCGATCGACACTGGCACCGCCGACTTCAAACCGTGCTCCGCGGCGGGATCGCACACGCCGGCAGCGCCGCTCGCCGACGGCCCCTACGCCTTCCGGGTGCAGGCGACCGACGCCGCCGGCAACCCGGCCACGGCCACTCGCAGCTTCACGGTCGATACCGCCGCGCCCGCCTCGCCGCAGCTGACCGCGACCGTCCCCGCCTCGCCGGCAAACGACAACACCCCGCAGATCACGGGCACGGCCCCCGCCGGCACCACCGTCCGCCTCTTCAGCACCACCGACTGCGCGGGCGATCCGCTCGCGACCGTGACCCCGGCCCAGCTCGAAACCGGGGTGGAGGTGGCGGTCGCCGACGACTCGACCACCTCCTTCCGGGCTACGGCCACTTCGGGCGCCAACAATGTGTCCGCCTGCTCGGCGCCGGTTGTCTACGTCGAGGATTCGAGCGCCCCGCAGACCCAGATCGACTCGAACCCACCGGCGCTGAGCAGCAGCCCCGCCGCCAACTTCGCCTTCTCGGGTTCCGATGTCGGTGGTTCCGGCATCGCCTCCTTCCAGTGTCGCCTCGACTTGACCGCGCCTGGTGCGTGGGAAGCCTGCACCTCCCCCAAGGACTACGCCAGCCTGATCGACGGCGCGCATACCTTCGAAGTGCGTGCCGTCGATCAGGCTGGCAACACCGACCAGAGCCCCGCCACCCACACCTGGACCGTCGACACCACCGCGCCCACCGTCTCGGTCGACTCCGGCCCGAGCGGCCTCACCAACGACTCGACCCCGACCTTCGCCTTCAGCTCCGAGG
>DATMEP010000019.1:0-17514 GCA_035556755.1 Solirubrobacterales bacterium | reverse complement strand
CCCTCAGCGAGGCCGAGGTCTCCGCCGACTCGGCCACGGCGATCGAGACCCCGCCCGACGCCCCCGTCGCCGCCTACTCCTTCGACGAGGACAGCGGCGAAGTCGCCCACGACTCCGCCGGCAACCACGACGGGGAACTCGTACACACCGAATGGATCCGGGGCAAATACGGCTCGGCGATCTACCTCGACGGCAACGACGACTACGTCGAGATCCCCGACAGCCCCGAGCTGCAGCTGACCGAGGAATTCACGCTGGAGACCTGGGTGCGCCCCGAGGGCGTCTACGACGAAGGCGTGGCGATCTCCAAGGAGGCCGGCAACTTCTACAGCTATCAGCTCTTCGCGGGCTCCCGCGAAGAAGCCGGCGTCCCCGAAGGCTTCCTCGCCTATGAACCCTGGGCCTGGGAAGACGTCGAGGACGAAGAAAACCCCCTGCAGGCGAAGACCTGGAACCACCTCGCCTTCACCTACGACGGCGCGGTTCTGCGCCTCTACGTCAATGGCGAGCTCGTCGACACCGAGTGGGGACCTCCCGCCCAGGCCAGCGTCGGCCCGCTGATGTTCGGCGGCAACGACGACGAAGAATTCTTCAAAGGCCGCATCGACGAGGTCCGCATCTACAGTCGCGCCCTCAACGAGGCCGAAGTCTCCGCCGACTCGGCGGCGGCGATCGAAACCCCGCCCAACGCCCCCGTCGCCGCCTACTCCTTCGACGAGGACAGCGGCGAAGTCGCCCACGACTCCGCCGGCAACCACGACGGGGAACTCGAAGGGGCCGACTGGGTCACCGGCCGCTACGGCGGCGCGCTGGAATTCAGCTCCGAAGAGAAAGACGTCCTGACGGTGCCGGACAGCGAAGACCTGCGGCTCGAAGACTTCACCCTGGAGGCCTGGGTGCGCCCCTCGGCATCGCCCGTCTGGGCACCGGTGATCTCAAAGGTCGATCCCGAAGATTTCGGCTACGCCCTTTACTCCAGCGGCGAAGCAGCCGGACACCCTGAAGGCTACCTAACCAACCAAGAATGGTCCCATGCCTACGCCTACGGGCCCGATGTGCTTCAGCTGGACACGTGGTCCCATCTCGCGCTCACGAACGACGGCAGCCACATCAACCTCTACGTCGACGGCGAGCTGGTCGATTGGCGCGCATCCTCCGAAGTCAAAGCCGGCGAAGGGCCGCTGCAGATCGGTGGCAACACCTCCTTTACCCCGGCCGAGTACTTCGACGGCAGGATCGACGAGGTTCGCGTCTATGACCGCGTCCTGAGCCGGAGGGAAATCGACGAGGATCGATTCACGCCGGTCCCGCCGCCCCCGGTGGACGGACCGATCGCCCAGTACTCGTTCTCCGAGGGTGAAGACGAGATCGCCCACGACTCCGCCGCCAACCACGACGGCGTCGTCGAAGGGGCGGAGTGGGCCGGCGGCCGCTTCGGTCCGGGCCTGGAGTTCGATGCCGAAGCCGAGGACCGGGTCTCGATCCCCGGGACCGAGGATCTGCAGCTCGAAGACTTCACCGTCGAGGCATGGGTGCGCCCCTACGAAGCGCGCCTCCGGGCCCCGGCGGTCGCGAAGCTCGACGCCGAAGACTATGGCTACGCCCTCTATGCCGGAGGCGACGAAGCTGCCGGCCATGCCGAGGGCGATGTCTTCGACGGCGAAGAAATCGACTCCTTCGTGGTCGATCCGGAAGCGCTCCCCGTCAATCGCTGGAGTCACATCGCCGTCACCTCAGGAGAAGAAGTGATGCGGCTTTATGTCGACGGCCAGGTCGTCGACAGCGGCCCGGCTCCAAATGTCAGTGCGGGTGGAGACGGCCCGCTGCAGATCGGCGGCAACGATGCATTCGGCGAACCTGAATCGTTCGAGGGCAAGATCGACGAGGTTCGCATCTACAACCGGGCGCTCGGCGAAGGGGAGATCGAAGAAGATCGTTGGAACCCGATCCCCACCGCCAAACCGGACGGTCCCGCTGCGATCGAGGCGAGCAATTTTGAGGACATCTGGTGCGCGGCGACGGGCAACTGCTTCGCCGTTGGCGCCTCGGATGCGACCGGCAGCAGTCAGGCGCAGGTGAAGTTGTGGTCGTCGGGCACCTGGTCGAGCGAAGCCCTGCCGGCGATACCGACCGCAAGCCTGAGCAGGCTCACCGGCGTCGCATGCGGGGGGCCGGCGTCCTGCTTGGCGGTCGGCAGCTATGTCGAGACGGTGGCGGGCACGACCCAGCCCGTCGCCTTCCGGTGGAACGGCATTCGCTGGCGAATCCTCCCTGCGCCCGAGCTTGTGGGCGTGGCCAGCGGTGCGTACTCCGACGTCGATTGCCCGACAAGAGACGAATGCTTCGCCGCCGGACGCCTGGTCGACACGGAAGGGGCTCAGACGGCTCTGGCCGCTTCCTGGGACGGCCGCGAATGGGAGATGACGAAAGTCCCGAACCCGTCCGGCGGCTCGTCGGGTGAGTTCAGCGATGTCTCCTGCCGCTCGACCTCCGATTGCGTGACGGTGGGGAGCTACGTGACGGGTTCGGGGGCGACCAAAGCCTACGCCGCGTCGTGGGACGGCGAAGAATGGACCCTCGAGACCGTTCCGCAGCCGTCGGGGGCAACCCTCAGCCAATTGGCCGACCTCGAATGTCTTGGCGAAAGTTGCTTCGCCGCCGGCACTTATTTCGACGGCTCCGGAGTGCCGAAGACCCTGATTGCGCGGCGATCGTCCGAAGGTTGGGCATTGCTCGAATCTCCGAGCCCTGGCGCGATTGCAAGCGAGCTCTCCGGTATCTCCTGCGATTCCCTGCACGCGTGCAGGGCTGTCGGCTCCTACAAGAACGGGACGCGCGAGTTGCCCCTGGCGCTTGCCTGGGACGGAAGCTCCTGGTCCGAACAGCCGCTCGAGTCGGCGGACTTGGGTGCGATCGCGGCGGAGCTGAGCGGTATCTCGTGCCCGAGCTGGCGGGTTTGCCATGCGGTGGGCTCGGTGACCTATGGACAGGGAGCACCGCGCCGTGAGCTCAGCTTCCATCAGAAGGCCGGCGCGTGGTCATCGGCGGAGGTCGAGCCGCTGCGAAGAAACTGGACCAGGGTGCGCGTCACCGACCTGAGCAGCGGCCTCGGTGACATCTCCTGCCCGAACCCTTCATCGCTCTCCTCCTGCGTCACGGTGGGCACCGTCGAAGCAGGGGATTCCGGATCGCCAGGCAAGCAGCAGGCATCCGTTGGGATCGGGACCGACCCTGCCGTCCAGACCACGCCTGCCACCCCCTCGGAAGCAACCACCAGCACCCTGCGGAGGGTCGACTGCATCTCCACTTCGAACTGCCTTGCCGTCGGCAACTTCCATGACTCGGGCGGAAGCCGCAATGGTCTGGCGCTGCGCTGGAACGGGTCCGCCTGGACGGCGGAAGCAACCCCCGCACCCGGTGGCGCGCAGGCCACCTATCTGACTGACGTCGATTGTGTGAGTGCCAGCCACTGCACCGCGGTCGGCGGCGTGGTCGACGGCGAAGGAGACCTGCGCGCCCTCGCACTCCTCTGGAACGGCAGTGCCTGGTCGGTGAAAACGGCAGCGGTCCCCGGCGGCTCTTCGATGTCGGAGTTGGTCGCGGTCAGCTGCTCGGGCTCCAGCCACTGTGCCGCGGTTGGCGAATCGATCGATGCGGAAGGCGCTCCGCATCCGCTGGCGATGAACTGGAACGGCAGCGCCTGGTCGGCGATCTCGGTGACGACGCCATCGAACGGCTATGCCACGGGCCTCTCGGCGGTTGCCTGCCCGAGCGAAAATTGCTTCGCCGCGGGTGGCTTCATCGGGGACGAAGGCAGTCCGGTGACTTTTGCCACTCAACCGGTCTCTGGTTCAGCGACGTCGGCGTGGACCCACGTCGAAGTTCCCTACGAGGAGGGGACCGACTACGCCGAGGTGGGGAGCATCAGCTGCGCCAGTGCCACGCGCTGCCTCGCCTCGGGCCGTGTCGATACCGGCGCGGGGCGCGAGCCCTGGGCGCTCTCGTGGGACGGATCGGCCTGGGAGCAGACGGAGGTCGACGTGGACGACAGCTCCTCGGTTCTGGTCCCGGCCGGACTGCACTGCTTCTCGGCGACGAAATGCGCCCTGGCGGGGTCGTCCCTGCCGCGATCGCGATCGCACCGGGAGAACCTGATCGCCGTTCTCGATTGGCCGGAATCTGAAGAAGGCATCGACGCCGACGTCGAGGTCGGCACCCCGGCTCAGGGAGCGATGGAGGCGGTCTCCTGCACGGATCCGGGCGAATTTCGCTGCGTTTCCGTCGGCAGCCTCACCGACCCGACCGTCGACCACCCCTTCGGTTCGGCGATCACGAGCTGGTCCCACGAAGGAACTGGCTGGACCGAAAGCGGCCAGCCGACCGGGATCGCCGACGCGGAAGGCGGGCCGGAAGTTGCCGACGTCGATTGCGCCTCGCCCAGCGCCTGCATGGCGGTGGGTGGAGCATCGCTCCCGGCGATCGCGAGCCATTGGGATGGGGCGAAATGGGCGAAACAGACCGTGCCACAGCCGTCTGGATCGGAAGCGCAGGCGACCACCGGTGTCTCCTGTCCAAGCGAGGAACTCTGCATCGCGGTGGGCTATTTCTCGAAAGGCGGAGTCGATAGACCGGTCGCCTACGTCTGGGACGGAGAATCCTGGTCTGCTGACACGGTCGACGAAGGGGGTGGGGACAAGCGCCTCACCGACGTCGACTGCCCGACCTCCGGGGTGTGTGTGGCGGTTGGTCATGCCGGTGGAGGGGCGAAAGCGCTGGCATATGGCTGGGACGGCGTCGAGTGGGAGCCGCAGACCCTGCAGTCGCCGGTCGAATCGGTGTCGACCGCCCTCCACGGAGTGTCCTGCAGCGGGGTGGAGGCCTGTCTGGGCGTGGGGACCTATGAAGGCGGCTGGCCGAAAAAAGACCGCGGCCTGCTGTTGCGCTGGAACGGCAACTACTGGAAGCACCAAGACGACTCAGATGCCGCGGAAACCGAGTCATACAGCGCGGCTGCGTGCTACTCACGGACCGGTTGCGTCGCGACCGCCGCGACCTACGGAGAGCACGCCGCAGCGGTCCTGGCCTGGAATGGACACGAGTGGACGGCGGAGGACACGACGCTACCGGGGGTCGAGGAGGACGCGGTGATCGAGTTGAACGACGTCTCGTGCAGCGCGGCGGTGGACTGCTTCGTCGTCGGCCAAATCGAGGGACCGAGTGAAAGTCCGACCGCTCTGGCCCTGCAGCCGCTGGTGAGCTATGCCGACGGTGTGTTCGCGGAAGTCGAAGAAGAAGGAGAAGGCGAAGAAAAAGCCTTGATGCAGCTTCCCGCCTTCGAAGAGATGCAGGAAGACCAGATAGAAGCGGTCTTGGCCGAGGATCCGATCATGCGGCAAAAGGTAGGCGGTACCGCCTACTCGGTGGACATCGGTCGCTGGACGCTGGCTCAGCGCGACGGCGGCCCAGCGCCGGTGGGGGCTCTGATCGAAGTTCATCTCGACCATCCCACGACCTGGACCGAGTTCGAAGAGTGGCCAGTCGTGGCGTTCGACCCTCCAAGCGAACCCACTTCCTTCAGTCAGGTATCGCTTGAACTTCGCGGGAGGAACGTCAGCACGCTGCTGGTGAACCTCTCGACGGTCTCGGACGCCGCGGGCAACATAGTGTCCGGCGAGGTCGTGGGGATGGAGCCGCACACCCTGAGCAGTGGCGAATACATCTACGGACCGAACGTACGAATAGATCGGAGTCCGCTCGAAGAGGGAGGGGGAGGGGAATGATACGAGTTGTCTACGCGCTTCTCACGGGAATTGCCCTGGGGACTGGATTCCTCGGGATGCAACCCTTGGCTCAACCGGCGACCGGAGCCACCTCCGAGAATCCGCTGCGTGCGTACGAGGTTCGCAAGGACCGCTTCATTACTTACGACTTCTCCGAAGAAGCGCGCAACCGGGAAAAGGTCGACTTTCCGGTCAACCTGATCTTCGGGCACGACGCCGATATCAACAAGGTGAAGGACGCAATGGAGGAAACCTACTATTTCGGCAAGCGCCATATCGGTCCGATAGAGGTGGGTGCGTCCACCGCATACGCGCGGGTGAACGACGGGCCGGAGGGCAACGGAGGGGAATGGGACGCTGACGCTGGCCGCAAAAACGCCGCCTGTCAACATCCGGCACAGAATGAACCAAACGCATTTCACTTTCGCGTTTATGCGCCGCCAAATACGGACCACTTCGTCAATCAACAGTGGGGCAGGTTCATAATCGCGACCTCGCACATCGACCACAATGAGTGCGATTTCATCGAAGATGTGGGTCCCGATACCAGGACCTGGTCCGGCTACAGCGAGAACGCGGAGTGGAAAATTGCTACTGACGCACTCCACTATTTCGGTGCCAGGCACGTGTTCCGCGATCGCGTCTACATTGGCAACTATGAGCCGACGGAAGAGGAAGGCGCGCATATCTGGCAGAGCAACGGCCAGGCCACTTGGATCACCGTCAAGTAGTGCGGCGCCAATCGAGGGGATGGGCTTGCGCGGCATTTGCGCTCTGGGTTGCGCTCGGTGCCGGCGCAGGCGCAGTTCCTGTCGCGAAAGCAGCCGACGCCGGGCAGGGCTTGGACTTGAGGGTTGCTCGGGCCCCCCAAGCCGCTCAGTGGTTGGCCTGTGACAGCGAGACGTCTGCGATTCCCTTCCGGGTCGCGGCTGGTGATGGGAATGAGAAGCGCGGCGGCGAGCAGCCGCCCGCGGCCGAGTATCTGCTCTCGCTCGTTGTCGCAGCACGACCCGTTCAGTCGCGCAGCCCAGGTGCGGCGACCATCACTGCCTACGTCAACGACTACCCGGGCGCATCGGTCCAGACCACCGCGGAGAGCGACGGTCCGCGGTTGCGCCGAGGTTGGAACACGATCGACCTCGTCGATGGAACCCGGTTCGGGCCTCTGCCCGGCGGCATCTCGCGCCTGTCGACGACCAACTATCTGCCCTTCAACAGCGTTCGGCCCGGGCTCAATCGTCTCTGGTTTGGTGTCGATTGCTACGGCGGCGGAGCCGCCCGGTTCCGAGTCGAAGCCAGCACGCGCCTGTGGGAGACCGCCCTCGCCCCGGCGCGGCTGGAGCTTTCGGCTGCGACCACCCGGCTGGCACCGGAAAAGGACAGGGCTTCGCGGGTCTCCTTCCTGCTGAAGAACAGCGGCGACAGGGCGGCAAAGGACGTGGAGGTCCGGCTCGAAGCCGTCGAGGGGATCGTTGAGATCGTCGGTCGGCGCCTCTTCCGCTTCGGCTCCCTGACCGGTGCCACGCGAGGCACGTTCTTCGTCGTGCCGCGCCGGAGCGGGCCGATGCGCTTGAGCCTGACCGCCGACAGCGGCAATTCCAACCAGCCCGCGGTGATGCTCAAAGGCGTGGCGGTCGGCGAGCAGCCGCCGGATGTACGCATTCCCCGCTGGGTTGCCGTGGTCGCCTTCGCGGCGTCGCTGGGATCGATCGCCGCTCTCGTCGCCATCCGGCGACGTCGCAGGGAGCCGGCGCCGCGGGGAGGGCGCTGAGTCAGCTCAATCCACGGTGACTCTGGGCGTCGCGGAGTAGGCGAGCGTGACGCCGTTAGGAGACCAGCTCAGGCCACTCACGTCCTCGTCCGGCAGGCTGAGAATGGTCTCTTCGGCCGAGCCGTTCGGACGCACGCGCCTGATCTCTCCCTCATAGTTCGCAAAGGCGATCCAGCGGCCATCCGGAGTCCAAGCCGGCTGTCCTCGCCTCACCTCTTCGCCGGCGAGCTGACGCACCTCGCCGCCGTCCGCGGTGACGATGTACAGGTGGGTGCGGAGATCCCCACCCCGCCTGTTTGCCGTGAAGGCGACGCGGCTGCCATCCGGAGACCAGGCTGCGCTCAGGTTCGAGAGTCCGCCGGCGAGCTGACGCAGGCGGGAGCCGTCGAGGGAAACGGCCCAAAGGCTGCTCCTCGTTTCCGTGCTTCTGGAGAAGAGAATCTCGCTTCCGTCAGGGGAAAACACCGGATCGAGCTCCTCGCCAGCCAGGGAGATGACCTTCCGCGGCTGCGCGCTCAGCCTGTCGAGGCGCCAGAGGTCGGGGGTGGGACCGCGGGGCTTCCGCCCCCGAATCACGATGGAGTTTGGAACAAAGACGAGTGGCCAGCCATGTGGCGACCAGCTGGCGCCACGTACGGGTACGCCGAGGAATGCCTTGCGCAGGGGGGAGGCCCCGTCTGCCGTCACCGTGGTGACGCCCGCTTTGGCGTCTCTCGGCTGGGGCTGCGTTACGACGTGCAGGCGCTCCCCGTTTTCCGACCAACCGATCCTGCATTCGCAAGAAAAACCGGATATGTCCACACCCGGGATCGTTATCCGGCGTTCGAGGCTTCCGTCGGCTCGGATCAGTTCGATCTTGTCGTGCGCTGGGACGGCAATGCGACCGCCGTCGGGGGACCAGGAGGCTTGACGGGCGCCTTCGGGCAGGGCGAGCGTCTCAGCCTCGGAGGTGCCGGAGTCGCAGGCGGTCAACGACGCCGTTGCCGTGAGCACGAGGATCGACAACAAGGCCTTCAACCCAACCCCCTGAAAGTTGTATCTGATTATTGGATTACCCCTCAGCACCCTAGCGCCGACGACAGCGGGTGGGCCGTGCAGCAGATCCCCGACTGCGGGGCGAACCCAGCCCGAGGCATTTAGCGTGCTCGGTCAGGCCGCGGCCGGCGCTTTGGCGAACCAGCGCTCGAGGCGCTCGGGCGTCAGGACGTCGGTGCGGGGGCGGGTTAGGCGGGTGAAGGTGTCGCGGAAAGCTTGGCCGGCTTCGGGGTCGGAGGCTATGCCGGCGAAGATGGGGCGGGCTACTTCGGGGCGGGGGAGGCGGCCGTAGTCGAATGACCACTCGTAGTGCTCGCGGGCGCGCTCGTCGCGCCAGGCTTCGTAGGTGGAGAGGTCTTCGTCGGGGGCGGTGAGGGCGTCGGCGACGCGGAGGGACTGCTCGATCGCGTCGGAGATGCCCTGCGCGGTGGCGGGGTGCTTGAAGTGCCCGGCGTCGCCGACCAGGGCCCAGCCGGGGCCGGTCGCCTGACGGAAGAAGCCGCGCAGCATCGTCTCCGGGGCGACGCGGATCGGGGAGATCTGCTCGGTCCCTTCGAGCAGGCGCGGGTCGAACCACTCGAACTCGTCCAGCCTCGAGGTGAAGAGCTGCTGGCGCTGCTCGGCATCGCCCCGGGTCAGCTCTGCCGGTACCCCGAGCATCAGGATCGAGACGTCGTCCTCGCACTGTCCCCAGCTCAGCGACGCCGACTCGTGCACCTCGACCCGGAAGCTGTCGCTCTCGGGCAGGCCGCGCCAGTAGGCGAACATGATCCCGATGTCGCTCGCCAGCGGGCGCTGCTTCTCGAGCCCGAGCTGGTTGGCCACGGTCGAGGCGCGGCCGTCGGCTCCGAGCACCCAGCGCGCCTCGATCTCCTCGCCCCCCTCCAGCACCACACCGCGAACCGGATCCTCGGCGCTGCCGGCACCGAGCAGGCCGGTGACCTTTTCGCCGAAACGGGTCTCGGCACCCGCGGCGACCGCCGCGTCGAGCAGCGCCTGGTCGAGCACCGGCCGGGTCACGCCGCACATGCGGTCGAAGCCGCCGATCGGCGTCAGCGGTCCGGTCACCTCCTCGCCGAGCACGCGCACCGCGTAGTGGAGCGGGTTGAGGCGGTGCCGCGCCTCGATCCGCTCCAGCGCGCCCAGCTCCTGCAGGCGGACGAGCGTGTTCGGGAAGACGTAGTGGGTCGAGATCGTGTCGGCCGGCGGCGGTTCGCGATCGACGAGCAGCACCGACCAGCCGCGCTCGGCGAGGCGGGTCGCCAGCGGCGAGCCGGCGCAGCGGGCGCCGACGATCACCGCGTCGTAGCTCGACCGGCCGGCGGTGCTCACGATCGCTTTCTCCCCACCGCGATCAGGAACTCCATCTCGAAGCGGGCGTCGTCGTCGCTGCCGCGGTTCTGTTCCTCGTAGTAGCGGTCCAGCGCCTCCACGAACTCCCCCTCGCGCTCGTTGCGGCGCGCGTTCGCCTGCGCCGCGATCGTCGGCCCGTAGCGCTGCTTGAAGTGCTCGGCGAAATCGGTGGGGCGCTCGAAGGCGGTCACCTCGAGCACGTCGCGCTCCAGCGTCTCCAGCTCGACCCGGTCGCCGAGCAGCTCGCGCAGGTGCTCCTCGCCACCCCAGAGCGGCGGCGGCTGGGCGCCTGGGGGCGGCGTGGGGGCGAACGGCCCGATCGTGCGGAAGAGGCCGCCGATCATCCCCTCCGGGGTCCAGCACAGCAGCCCGATCGTCCCGCCCGGGCGGCAGACCCGCACCAGCTCGTCGGCGGCCGCCTGGTGGAAGGGCGCGAACATCACCCCGATCGAGGAGATGACTGCGTCGAAGCTGGCGTCCTCGAAGGGCAGATTCTCGGCGTCGGCCTCAGCCCACTCCAGCTCCACGCCCTCGGCCTCGGCGCGGGCGCGGCCGGCATCGAACAGCTCCGGCGTCAGATCGCTGGCAACGACCGTCGCCCCGGTCGCGGCCGCCGGAATCGACGCGTTGCCGGTGCCCGCTGCGACGTCGAGAACGCGCATCCCGGGCTCGATTCCGGCTGCCTCGACCAGCCGCGGCCCGAGCGGCAGCAGGAAGGTCTCGACCATCGAGGGGTAGTCGCCGGAAGCCCACATCGACCGGTGTTTCGCCTTCAGCTCCCTGTTCGCGTCCTTCGCCTGCTCCGCTACGTCGTTCACTGGATCTCCTTCTCGCGTTTGCCGTTGAACACGGTCTACGCCTAGTGGGGGAGGGATTCAACTTCAAGATCTGCAGTTAGGCACGTACACTCGGAACGAGGGCGATGCCAGAGAGCTACGGACAGTTCTGCCCGGTCGCACAGGCGGCAGAGGTTTTGACCGAGCGCTGGACGCTGCTCGTCGTCCGCGAGCTGCTGATGGGGAGCACGCGCTTCAACGAGATCCAGCGCGGCGTCCCGCGCATGTCCTCGTCCCTGCTCAGCAAACGCCTGCGGGAGCTGGAGCGCGCCGGCCTGATCACCAAGCAGCCGCTGAGCGGGGAGCGCGGGCACGAGTACCGGCTGACCCCCGCGGGCGAGGCGCTCGGGCCGCTCGTCGTCTCACTCGGGACCTGGAGCCGCGACCATCTGAAGCGGGAGGTAACGGCCGAGGAGGCCGATCCGGCGCTGCTGATGTGGGACATGGGGCGGAGCCTCCGCCTCGACCGGCTGCCGGCGGACCGGGTCGTGACCTTCTTCCGCTACCGCGACGTCGAGGACAGCAAGCGAGCCTGGTGGTTGGTGGCGCAGGGCTCGGGCACCGACGTCTGCTTCTCGGACCCGGGCTTCTCGATCGACCTGAACGTCGACGCCGAGGCGCGGGCGATGGCCGAGGTCTGGGTCGGGCAGCTCGAGCTGGGCGCGGCGATGCGCTCCGGCCGGGTGCGGATCACCGGGCCCGAGGACCTGGTGCGCAGCGTCCCCGACTGGCTCGGCCTGAGCTCGTTCGCCTACCCGGACCCCCAGGCCGTGCTCGCCGAACGGGGCTGACGCCTACATAAGGGGGGAGAGTTCTGAGCCCTGTCGCCTTGAGTGGGTGTGACGGCGCAAGGTCCGATCCCCAAGATCCCAGCGGCGAGGACATCGACCAATTGGCAGGTTCGGTGGCACCCGAAGGCACTCGCAGAGTGGGGCGCGATTGGCGACTCGAGAGAACGCGTTGCGGTAGACGCCGTGATCGAGAAGCTGCGGGTCGATGGGCCGGCCCTCGTCTATCCACACCAAAGTGCCGTGATGGGCGCTGGGCAATCCGGCCTGCGGGAGCTGCGGCCGAGACGAGGCCGCAGTCGTTGGCGGCCGATCTACCGCAGACACGGAAGCCGGCTGTTTGCCATCGTGGCCGTTGGTCCTGAGGTGGGCATCGACAAGCTCGGCTACCACCGGGCAATACGCAAGGCCGAGGAGCGCTGTGAGCTTTTGAAGCGAGCCGAACGGCGTACTTGATTACAAGCGTGTTATCTTCTGCCGAAGGATAGAAATGGATCCCGCTGAGCTCATACCCCATGAGGAGGTGCTTGCCGAAGATCTCCAGGATCCGGAGTTTCGGGCGGAGTGGGAGAGGACCGCTGTTGCCCGCTGGCTTGCGGTCGAGGTCGCGCACTATCGGGCGGTCCATGGGCTTTCACAACGGCAGCTCGCGGATCTCCTCGACGTCCATCAGTCCGATGTCGCGCGCATGGAGAGTGGCGAGCACAACCCGACCTTGGATCGACTGATCCGGGTAGCGAAGGGCCTGGACATCGAGTTGATGATCGACATTCGCCCACAGGAGAGAGCGGCAAGGCTTCCGAAAAAGCGCGCCCTCGAAGCCGGCTCGGTCTCCGTGGGCGGCTGCGAGGTCGTCTTCGCGTCAGCATGAAGCTCCCGAACAGTGCGCAGACGTCTCGGCCCTGGCGGATCCACGAGATCGTCCCCGACTTCCGGCTCGAGGACGTGTGGGCGCTGCCGACGCCGGGCGGGCCGGACGACTTCCCACGGCTGGTGCGGCTGGCGACCGCGCTTGACCCGTCGAAAAGCGCGTCTCGCGCCGTCAGCGGGCTCTTTGCACTCCGGTGGAAGCTCGGGGAGGTGTTCGGGTGGGACGACCCGGGCGCCGGCCTCGGGTCCAGGGTGCCGACGCTGCGCGACCGGCTGCCAGAGGATCTGCGCGACGGCCCCTCCGGCCCGAGCCCCGACGCGCTCCCCTTCACCCCGCTCTACCTGCTCGGGGACGAGTTCGCGCTCGAGATCGCCAACCGGACGGTGCACGGGGTGATGCACCTCGGCTGGGTCGCGGACGAAACGGGCGGCTACCACGGTCAGATGGCCGTCTACGTGAAGCCCAACGGCCTGTTCGGGAGCGCCTACATGGCGGCGATCGCGCCGTTCCGGCACCTGCTCGTGTACCCGCCGATGCTGCGCGAGATCGGTCGGGCCTGGCAGGGGGACGCCGGGGAGTCGATCCCCGCACCTGCCTAAGAGAGATCGCTAGATTCCTCCGCCGCACAGCGATGAGTTTGGGCGCTGCCCGCGGTCTAATCGGTTAGTCAGCCCGATAACGCCCCGAAACAGGAGCAGAGATGACGCAACCAGGAGAGCCGGCGGTGCGAGCCGCAGGGCTCGTCAAGCACTTCGACGGCAGCGACGACACGGTGGAGGCTGTTCGCGGCGTCGACCTGGAGATCCAGACCGGCGAGATCTTCGGCTTCCTGGGCCGGAACGGGGCCGGCAAGTCGACGACCGTGCACATGCTCACCACGCTTCTCTCGATCACCTCCGGCACGGCCGAGGTGGCGGGGATCGACGTGACCCGCGACCCGGACGCGGTCCGGCAGCGGATCGGCGTCGCGCTCCAGGAGGCCGGCCTCGACCCGCGCCAGACCGGCCGCGAGCTGCTGACGCTGCACGGGCGGTTGTTCGGGCTCGGCCGTGCGGAGGCTGCGGCGCGGACGCAGGAGCTGCTGGAGCTGGTCGAACTCGAGGAGGCCGCGGACCGTGTCACCAAGGGCTACTCCGGTGGCATGCAGCGCCGGCTCGACCTGGCGGCGGCGCTCGTCCACGAGCCGGAGGTCCTCTTCCTCGACGAGCCGACGACGGGGCTCGACCCCGTCAGCCGGTTGACGGTCTGGGAGGAGGTGCGCCGGATCAACCGGCACGGCACCACCGTCTTCCTGACCACGCAGTACCTCGAGGAGGCCGACCAGCTCTGCGACCGCCTCGCGATCATCGACGACGGCGTCATCGTGCGCGAGGGCACGCCGGCCGCCCTCAAGGCCGAGCTGAGCCAGCGGCGCGACGGCGCTGAAATCACCCTCGACGACGTCTTCCTCGACGCGACCGGGCGCAGTCGCGACCGTGCCGCCGGCGAGGTTCAGGAGGTGGGAGCGTGAGCGCCACGATCGCCCTGGGCATACGTTCGCTGCGGGAGGCGGTCAGGCAGCCGGACGCGCTGTTCATGACGATGTTCATCCCGCTCTTCTTCCTGGTCGTCAACACCGGCCAGGCGGCGGAGATCTTCCCGTCGGATTCGACCGGGTTCCTCGAGGGGCAGGGGTACGGCGCCTTCCAGCTCCCGATCACGCTGCTGCTCGCGGCCTCGTTCGGCATGGCGGCCCTGTTCCTGGTCGAGGAAATCGAGGGCGGCTACTTCGACAAGCTGCGGGCGATGCCGATCCCGCGCTACTCGATGGTGCTGGGCCGGCTCGTCGCGGAGGCGGTGAAGTGCATCGTGATCTCGTCGGTGATCGTCCTCGTCGCCCTCCCGTTCGGCATCACGATTGCGAGCGGCGTCATCGGCTTCTTCCTGATCGTCGCGCTGAGCGCACTCTGGGGGGTCGTCTACGCCGGCTTCATGCAGCTGATCGCCCTCAAGACCCGCAGCGCGGCGGCGACGAACTCGGGCGGCCTGATCTTCTTCCCGCTGCTCTTCCTGACCCCCAACTTCGTTCCGCGCGACATGCTGACCAGGCCGATGGAGATCGCCGCCACGCTCAACCCGGTCACCTACCTGATGGAGGCGCTGCGCTCCCTGATCCTCACCGACCTCGACTGGGGAGCGATCCTTCCCGGCTTTGCCGTCCTCGCCGGCCTTGGCGTGATCATGCTGCTGCTGAACGTGCGCATGATCAAGGCTTACGACTAGGTCTCTGAGGGCGTTAAAGGGATTCGGTCCGCGGTCCGAATAGAGGGACATGCAAACTCACCCGGCGCTCAGCGCCCTCCCCGGGCGCCTGGCGCCGGCGCTGATCGTCCTGGCCCTCGCTGCCTTCGCCGTTCCTGCAAGCGCGATCGCCGCATCAGCGCCCTCTGTCCTCACCTTCAAGACGATGGAGGTGGGTGCGCCAAATAATCCGGCGGTCGGAATCGTCCCCTTCACCGACGCGATCTACCGCTCCTGCAGCGAAGCGCCGCAGCCGAAAGGCCCGCGGGCGCCCGTCTGCCAGCCGGTCGGCGGCGTCGGCTACGGCTACGGGATCGGCAAGCTCGAGGTGACGGTCGGCCAGTGGGTCAAGTTCCTCAACACGGTCGACCCGCGCGGTCGCAACACGCGCAACCTCTACAGCGAAACCGAGAGCGGGGCGGCCTGGCCCAGGTTCGGCCAGGTCAACTTCTCCGCGGGCGCCCCGGCCGGGCGCCACTACTCGGCGGCGGCGCCGGAATGGGTCGACAAGCCCTACGGGTTCGCCAACTTCCTGCGCGCGGCGCGCTTCGTCAACTCGCTCTACAACGGCAAGCTCCTCTCCAAGCGCGGCGGCAGCGAAGGCAGCTTCCGCTACGTCACCTACCGGGTCCGGCTCTCGCGCCGGACCGAGCGGGGGATGTACGACATGCGCAAGCGGACGACCACCCGCACTCGTAAGTCGGGCTTCGTCATCCCCAGCCAGGACGAGTGGATCAAGGCGGCCTACTACGACCCCAGCGGCGGCGGGACCTACTCCTACTGGAAGTACCCGACCAACGCGGGGATGTTCGGCGACGGCAGCCTGACCGCGCCCACCCAGTCGACGCTCGACCCCGCCACCGGCGACGTCACCAACGCCGCGACTCAGCCGCTCGCGACCTATCACACGCCCAAAACGCCGCCCCCGACCTGGTGTCCCGCCAGCCACTCGGCCGGAGACTGCGCGACCGTCAACCCCTTCGGAATCCCCGCGGAAGGCTATGAAAATGGCTACCAGGGCAGTCTCGGCACGGTCGGTCAGGCGGGGACGACGTCCCCCTGGGGCACGCTCGACCAGGGCGGCAACGCGGTCGAGTGGACCGACACGATCACCCCGCCCCCGTTCGGGGTCAAAGGCAAACGGGTCTGGCGGCGGCTGCACGGCGGCATCGCCAACGCCCCCGTCTACCAGCTCTGGCTCACGGCAGTCGGCCTGCAGCCGCAGGACAACACGTTCTTCACCGCCACCTATCCGTGGCTGGGTCTGCGGGTCGGCGTGCTGGGTGAGTTGAAGCTGGGCAAAGGCTGAACCGGGCCGGCGGAGGCGTCCGCCGAGCTGCATAGGTTGGCCGCGGTGACCACTGCCGGCGCGCGCCGATCTTCAGCTCCGGTGATCGCCCCCGTCGTTGCACTCGCCCTGCTGGCGCTGCCGGCGGGCGCCCCGGCGGCAGCGCAGCCGGGGACGCTGACCCAGCTGAAGGGAGCGAACGGCTGTCTGGTCGACCGCTCCTCGCCCGCCGGCAAATGCGGCAAGGCGCGGGCGCTGAAGGGCCCCGGCCCGTTCATGGGCTCACGGGCGATCGCGCTCAGCCCGAACGGCAGGCATGTCTACGTCGCCTCCTCGAAGAGCGACGCGATCGCGATCTTCACCCGCGACCCGCGCACCGGCACGCTGACCCAGGCGCCCGGCAGCGGCGGCTGCGTCGCGGCCAAAGGCGCCGGCGGCTGCGCCAAAGCGATCGGGCTCGACGAACCGAACTCGGTCGCCCTCAGCGCCGACGGCCGCAGCCTCTACGCCACCTCGCGCGCGGGCAACTCGGTCGCGAGCTTCGTCCGCAACCGCAAAACCGGGGCGCTGCGCCAGCTGCCGCCCCCGCTCGCCGGCTGCATCTCCGGGCTGCCGCTTCCCGGCTGTGCGCCCGGCCTGGCGCTGGGCGCCCCCGACGTCGTCGTGGTCAGCCCCGACGGCAACAACGTCTATGTCGGATCCTTCTTCGGCAACTCCGTCGCGGCGTTCAGCCGCAACCCCACGACCGGGGCGCTGGCGCAGCTGGCCGGCAGCGCCGCCTGCATCGCCGAGGCAACCGCCGGCTGCGCGACCGGCGTCGCCCTGAAGTCGGTCGAGGGCCTGGCGATCAGCGGCGACGGCGCCAGCGTCTACGCCGCGACGGCGCTCTCCAACGCCGCCGTTGTCCTGGTCCGCAACCCCACCACGGGCGCGCTCAGCCAGCCGACCGACGGCAGCGGCTGCATCGTCGAGGCACCGCTGACCGGCTGCACCACCGGGGTCCAGCTGAGCGGCGCGAACGCGGTCGCGGTCAGCCCCAACGACGGCAACGTCTACGTCACCTCGCTGTTCAGCAACAGCGTCACCTCGTTCGGCCGCTCGGACTCGACCGGCGCCCTCACCCAGAAGTCGGGGACCGCGGGCTGCCTGATCTACCTGCGCTCGGCGGGCTGCTCGTTCGGCCGCGCGCTGGAGGCGCCGGAGGGGCTGGCGCTCTCGCCGGACGGCCGCAACGTCTACGTCGCCGCCTTCGAGACCGGCGCGATCGCCGTTCTCGACCGCGGGCTGAAATCCGGCACGGTGACGCAGAAGCCCGGTGCCGCCGGGTGCCTGGCGCCGCGCTCGCTGCCGGGCTGCACGCCCGCCCGGGCGCTGAAGGGCGTCAGCTCGATCGCGCTCAGCCCCGACGGCCGCTATCTCTACTCGACCTCGTTCGAAAGCAACGCGGTCGACGTCTTCAGGAGGAACAGATGAGTCGATCCGAGCGCGACCGGGACGGGCTGACCCGCAAAC